>NZ_JBVIUJ010000014.1:106959-229896 GCF_055596705.1 Streptomyces sp. NPDC039609 | reverse complement strand
GTCACGACGACTGCCCTTCAGTGGTACGCGAGAGGTCAGGAACCGCCGTTGATCTTGGCCGCGGGAATCGCGCCGTCGGCGGCCCCCCACTTGTCAAGGGCGGCCTTGTAGGTGCCGTCCTTGATGATCGCGTCCAGCGCTTCCTTGAGCGCGTCACGCAGCTGGGTGTTCTTCTTGTCGACCGCGATGCCGAAGAGGCCGGCGTCCGTCTTGTTGGCGATGGCCTCGAAGTCGTTGCCGCCGCCCGCGGTCTTCGCGATGTACGCGGCGACCGGCGAGTCGTTCAGGTCGGCGACGGCGCCGCCCGCCTTGACGCGGGTCTGGGCCTCGGCGTCGGTCGGGAAGGACTCGTACGTGAGGGCGGGCTTGCCGTCCGCCTTGCACTTCTCGGCCTGGGCCTTGGCGGCCTGCTCGTACGTGGTGCCCCGCTGGACGGCGAGCTTCTTGCCGCACAGGTCGTCCAGGGACTGGATGTTCTCCGGGTTGCCCTTCTTCACCAGGATGCCGGTGGAGGCGGTGAAGTAGTCGACGAAGTCGACACCGGTGCCGGTCTTCTGGCCCTTGTCGTCCAGACCCTCCTGGCGGGCCTTGGTGTCGGTCATCGAGGACATCACGATGTCCGTGCGGCCGGTCGGCAGCGCGGTGAGCAGGGTGTCGAAGGTGCCGCTGGTGAACTCGAAGTTCACGCCGAGCTGCTTGGAGAGCGCCGCGGCGATGTCCGGGTCGACACCGACGATCTTCTCGCCCTCCTTGAACTCCATCGGGGCGTAGGTGGCGTCCGTACCCACCTTGATGACGCCGGCCTTCTGGACGTCGGCGGGCAGCTTCGAGAAGAGCGGAGCGCTGGAGACGGCGCCGGTCTTGCCGCCCTCGGGCGTCGAGCCGCCCTCGGTCTGGTCACCGCACGCGGTCAGCAGCATGGAGCCGGCGACCGCGATGGCGGCGACCGCGGCAAGACGGGAGGTACGGGTCTTGGCGGTCGTACAGCGCGTGGAGCGTGCGGTCATGGTCGGGTTCCTCCGGCGTATGAGGGAGTTGCCATAGGCCGCGCACGCACCTTCGGGTGTCGCGACCTCGTGTGATTACGGGCATCTTGCCATTCGGACTACCTGAATCGGGCGGCTCCGCATGTCAAAATCGGATAACGGGTGACCCCCGAATCACGACAGGCCGGTACATCGGGGCCGGACCTTCTGCGGCTTTACCGTGCCACTACCGGAAAATCTCCGGTCTATCTCGCCATTCGGACGATGCGAAGGCCACGATCCGGTGTACGGCATACCGTGTCCGGACATTCGATGATGCGCCTGCTCCGCGCAAGGTGCCAATGCGGCCGTATGAGTCGCATCACCGCTCCGAATTGGACTCGTCTACGGTGTCTTACGTCCGGTAAGAAGGATCCTTACACCCCTCATCCGGGGCTCAGGGCGCGTTGTGCGGCGCGCCCGCGCGGTTGCCAGACACGGCGACCGCGGGACCCGCCCACCCCTCCTCATCCAGGAGTGGCCACCCTCAAATGAAGAAGACTTAAGGGGTCAACCCAATGGCAGCGGAGATCGTCAATCCTCGCAGCGACAGTGGCACGGAAGGGGCTCAGGAGCCCTTCGATCCGGCCTTCGCGCTGCACCGCGGCGGCAAGATGGCCATCTCGGCCACGGTGCCGCTGCGCGACAAGGACGACCTGTCCCTCGCGTACACGCCCGGCGTCGCCAAGGTGTGCACCGCGATTGCCGAGCAGCCGGAACTGGTCCACGACTACACCTGGAAGTCCCAGGTCGTCGCGGTCGTGACCGACGGTACGGCGGTGCTCGGACTCGGCGACATCGGCCCGGAGGCGTCGCTTCCGGTCATGGAGGGGAAGGCCATCCTCTTCAAGCAGTTCGGCGGCGTGGACGCGGTGCCGATCGCGCTCGCCACCACCGACACCGACGAGATCGTGGAGACCGTCGTCCGGCTCGCCCCCTCCTTCGGGGGAGTGAACCTGGAGGACATCTCGGCGCCGCGGTGCTTCGAGATCGAGCGCAAGCTTCAGGAGCGCCTCGACATCCCCGTCTTCCACGACGACCAGCACGGAACGGCCGTGGTCACCCTCGCCGCGCTCCGCAACGCGGCGAAGCTGACCGGCCGCACCCTCGGTGACCTGCGCGGAGTCATCTCCGGCGCCGGTGCGGCCGGGGTCGCCATCGCCAAGTTCCTCCTCGAGGCGGGGCTCGGTGACGTGGCCGTCGCGGACCGCAAGGGCATCGTCAGCGTGGACCGGGAGGACCTCACCCCGGTCAAGCGCGAGCTCGCGGAGATCACGAACAAGGCGGGCCTCAGCGGCTCCCTCGAGACCGCCCTGGCCGGTGCGGACGTCTTCATCGGCGTCTCCGGCGGTACGGTCCCGGAGGCCGCGGTCGCGTCCATGGCGCCGAACGCGTTCGTGTTCGCCATGGCCAACCCGAACCCCGAGGTCCACCCCGACGTCGCGCACAAGTACGCGGCCGTCGTGGCGACCGGTCGTTCGGACTACCCGAACCAGATCAACAACGTGCTCGCGTTCCCCGGCATCTTCGCGGGCGCCCTCCAGGTCCGGGCCTCCCGGATCACCGAGGGCATGAAGATCGCCGCGGCCAACGCCATCGCGGACGTGGTCGCCGACGAGCTCTCCGCCGACTGCGTGATCCCGTCGCCGTTCGACGAGCGGGTGGCCCCGGCCGTCGCGGCCGCTGTCGCCGCCGCGGCCCGCGCCGAGGGCGTGGCGCGCCGCTGACGCGTCGCGCACCCCGTGGAGGGCCCCGTCCTGGTCTCAGGGCGGGGCCCTTCCGTATGCCCCGGTCGGGAAGCGCGGCGGGACCTTCCGCGTGCCCCGGCCGGGAAGCGCGGCGGGACCTTCCGCGTGCCCCGGTCGGGAAGCGCGGCGGGCCCGTCCCTGTGCCCCTCGCGCTCGGCGCGGCGGGGTCGATCCGCATATCCCTCGACGCCGGCGCGGCAGGGACGTGCGTCACAGCAATGGGCGGTTCCGTCGCGGGCCCGGTGACCCTACGCTCATGGTCATGTTCGCTGCCTACGCCGCCCGAATCGACCGCGACCAGCCGTTGAACGGCCTTGAGCTGGGGGAACGGCCTGAGCCCGAGGTGCGGGCCGGGTGGACCACCGTCACTGTCAGGGCCGCCTCCCTCAACCACCACGACCTGTGGTCGCTGCGCGGTGTGGGGCTGCCCGAGGAGAAGCTGCCGATGATCCTCGGCTGCGACGCCGCCGGCATCGACGAGCACGGCAACGAGGTCGTCCTGCACTCGGTCATCGGCCAGACCGGCCACGGCGTCGGGCCCGACGAGCCGCGCTCCATCCTGACCGAGCGCTACCAGGGCACCTTCGCCGAGCGCGTCACCGTGCCCACCTGGAACGTGCTCCCCAAGCCCAAGGAGCTCTCCTTCGAGGAGGCCGCCTGCCTCCCGACCGCCTGGCTCACCGCGTACCGGATGCTCTTCACCAATGCCGGGGTGCGCCCCGGTGACTCGATCCTCGTGCAGGGCGCGGGCGGCGGTGTCGCCACCGCCGCGATCGCGCTCGGCAAGGCCGCCGGTCTGCGCGTCTTCGCCACCAGTCGCGACGAGGCCAAGCGCAAGCGCGCCGTCGAGCTCGGCGCCGTCGAGGCGTACGAGCCGGGCGCGCGGCTGCCGAAGCGCGTGGACGCGGTCATCGAGACCGTCGGCGCCGCCACCTGGTCGCACTCGGTCAAGTCGCTGCGGCCCGGTGGCACCCTGGTCATCTCCGGTGCGACCAGCGGCGACCGCCCCTCGCACGCCGAGCTGACCCGGATCTTCTTCCTGGAGCTGAAGGTCGTCGGCTCGACCATGGGCTCGAAGGACGAGCTGGAGGACCTGCTGTCGTTCTGCGCGGCCACGGGTGTACGGCCGGTGATCGACGAGGTGCTGCCGCTGGACCGGGCGCGTGAGGGCTTCGAGAAGATGGCCTCGGGCGAGCTCTTCGGGAAGATCGTCCTGACAAACTCTTGATGGATCGTCAGATCTGCTGATGGGATCTCCGGCGCTGCGCCCACACCGTCGTGCCGGAGGTTCCCTTGTTGCGAACGACCCTTGCCGCAGGCGCCGTTGTCGCCGCGCTCCTCGCCCCCACGGCCGCCCGAGCCGACACCGCCATACCCGTCCTCACCGACGAACGCGGCCGCGTACTCACCCTGCGTGGCTGGAACATCGAGGACAAGGCGAACCGCGGCGAGAAGGCCCTCAGCGCCATCACCGAACGGCACTTCCGCGACATGCGCGCCAAGGGCTTCAACTTCGCCCGGCTGCTCGTCTTCTGGGACGACCTGGAACCGCGGCCCGGCCAGTACAGCCAGAGCCATCTGCGGAAGATCGAGCGCATTCTGGACTGGGCGGAGAAGTACGACGTCCATGTCCTCATCGACGCCCACCAGGACGTCTTCGGGCCGGCGTTCGGCCATCGGGGCGTGCCCGCCTGGGCGACCAGGACGGACGGTCTGCCCTTCACCCCGCACCCCGACGACTGGTTCGCCGAGTACTTCGAGCCCGCGGTGCAGCGGGCCTTCACACATCTCTACGGGGACGAGGACCTGTGGCGGGCCCAGGCGCGGATGTGGCGGGTCCTCGCCGACCGCTTCGAGGACCATCCGGCCGTCCTCGGCTACGACCTGATCAACGAGCCGATGGGGGAGCTGCGCGAGGGCGAGGACCTGCCGACGGCCGCCCGGAGGATCGAGCGTGAGCAGCTGACGCCGATGTACAACCGGCTCGCGGACGCGGTCCGTTCGGTGGACCGGGACACCTGGATCTTCGTCGAGCCCACGCCGATCGTCGGCGAGGGCGTGCCGACGGGCCTCGGGAGGATCGACGACCCGAAGGTCGTGTACGCCCCGCACTTCTACAACACCGCCATGGAGGCGGGCGCCGACTACGACCCGGCGGCCGGCTGGATCGAGACGTACGAGCAGGCCGTGACGGAGTACCCCAAGGAGTACAAGGTCCCGGTGGTCGTGGGGGAGTGGGGGCCGCTCAACAACTCCCTGCCGAACATGAACCGCTTCTACCGGGACGCGATGGCCTCCCTCGGCCGGTACGGAAGCGGGTGGGCCGGCTACGTGTGGTGCTACGGCGGCGGGTACTGCGCCGTGGACGGAGCCGGGGCCTTCCGTACGAACAAGGAGGAGACGGCGCAGCCGTACGCGGAGGCGGTCGCGGGCACGGTCCGCTCCTCCGTGTACGAGACCGGGACCGGGGTCTACCGCCTGGAGTACGACTCCGGGCGGCGCGGCTCCCGGGTGACGGAGCTGTCCCTTCCCCCGGGCGCTTGGCGGGTGGCGGCCCACGGGAAGGCGGTCGTGCTCCGCAAGAACGCGGGCCGGGCGTGGGTGGTGGCCGCGCCGGGAGCCCGGGTGACAGTGACCGTCACCCGGGGCTGACTTCGCGCGCGGCCGTCGCGTGGCGGGGTGGCAGCCCCGCCACGGACGGGTCCCGCGCCGGGGCGACGGGCCTGCTTCGCGTCGCCCCGCGCCGGATCAGCGGGCCTGCTTGCCGCTCCGGTGCAGCAGCGCGGTGATGTGCGCCGCCGCCGTGGACAGCTGGCGGCGGGTGTCCGCCAGCTGCGTCGCCGTCACCCCGTGGTCGCGGGCCGCGTCGCGGATGTCGTCGCGGAAGCGGTCCAGGAGCCGGTCCAGATCACGGGCCGGGTCTCCGGTGGCCTCGGCGTCGGCGGCCCACTCCGGGGCCGTGCCGTCGGCGGCCGCCCGGTCGGAGCCGGTCGTGTCCGTCGCGGTGGGTGCGGTCGGCGCGGAAGGCGCAGCAGGCGCGGTCGGATCGGGTGCCGACGCCTTGGGGTGCGTCGTGCCCGAGACCAGGCCGCCCAGCTGGGCCGTGATGTCCGAGATGCCCTCCCAGACGCCCTTCGGCCAGTCACCTCGCGCGAACCGGTCCTGGACCTCGTCCTGGACCTGCTTGGCGATCCGCTGGAACTCCTTGGCCTGGCGGCGCGCGGACTGCGCCTCCGCGCGGGCCTGGCGGGTCTGCTCCCGCCATTCCTGCTTGGCGCGGCGCAGTTCCTCCTTGGCGTCGGCGAACGAGGAGTCCTTGCGCCGGGTCTCGCTCGCCGCCGCGCGCATCTCGCTGCGCAGCTTGCCCGCGGCTCCGCGCACGTCGTCACGGATCTCGGCGGCGAGCTCGGAGACGGACTCGCGGATCTCCAGCTCCAGATCGGCCAGTTCGCCGCCGCGGCCGGCGAGCTCCGCGCGACCCGCGTCGGTGATCGAGTACACCTTGCGGCCGCCCTCGGTGGCGTGCGTGACCAGGCCTTCGGCCTCCAGCTTGGCCAGCCGCGGATAGACCGTGCCGGCAGAGGGGGCGTACAGGCCCTGGAAGCGCTCCTCCAGGAGCCTGATCACCTCGTAGCCGTGGCGGGGAGCCTCGTCGAGAAGCTTGAGGAGATAGAGGCGCAGTCGGCCGTGGGCGAAGACGGGCGGCATGTCACAGCACCTTTCCGGTGGAGGCTGCTTCGAAGTCGTCGGACGCGGCCGCGTCCGGGCGGCGGAGCAGGGCGATCGAGCCGGAGACCGTCGTCGCCTTGAGCGTGCCGCGGCCGGCCCCGAGGGTGCCGGTGATGCTCTTGGTGCCCCACTGTCCGGCGACGCGCAGGTCGTCGAAGGCGTTGGAGACGGAGCCGCTCGTCGTGTTCGCCTCGACGCGGGCATCCGCCGGGTGCGGGAGCCGGATGGCGACCTCGCCGGAGACGCTGTTGAGCCGGATGTCGGCGGGCGGGCCGTCCAGCTCGGTGGCGTCGAGGTCGATCACCATGTCGCCGCTGAGGGTGTCGGCCTTCACGGAGCCCGCGGCCTCGATGACCGTCACGTCGCCGGTCACGGAGTTCACGCGCAGTGCGCCGGTGACGGACTGGGCCTCCAGGCTGCCGGAGACGCTCTCGGCGTGGACCGGACCGGAGAGCCCGACGAGCGTGGTGTCGCCCGTGACGCCCCGGACGTCCGTACGCCCCTTGATGCCGGAGATCACCGCGCCGGCGCCGATCACGCCCACCTCGACGTCCGCGCTGGCCGGGACGGCCACGGAGACCACGGCATGGCGGCGGTGTCCCACGCGGTCGAGCCATTTGAGGACGCCCTTCCAGTGCAGGTCCTCATAGGTGACCGTCAGCGTCGATCCCTCCTGGGTCACGACCAGCGGCGGGCCTTCGATGGAGGAGACCTCCAGGCGGGCGGTCGGCTCGTCGGTGCCCACGACATTCACCGTGCCGCCGACGATGCGCACCCGGAGTCGCGTCACGGGGTCGGTCAGCGTGAGTTTCGTCGGCTCGGCCACGGACCACTCTGTCATCGTGCTGACCTCCCGCATCGGGGACGCAACATATCGCGTCTCTTGGTGAACACGATATATCGCGGTGCCGGGAAGTCAACCCCGTTCCTCGGTGGTTCGTGAGGGCATTCGCCCTCGTACATGGACAAATTGACCTAGCGTAGGGCCATGAACGCGACATCCGGACCGCGCCCCGTCGGGGCGCTGCTGCTCTGCCGCGCCGAGCCCGCGGCCGTCCGTCCGCCGGCCCAGCTGCTGCGGGAGCAGCTGCTCCTCGCCCCGGCCGGAACGGACTGGAGCGTCATCGTCCCGGAGGGGAAGCCCTGGCTCCACGGCGGCGAACCCGTCGAACGGGTCGTCACCGGCTGGGCCACGGCGCTGGCCGTCTCCGCCGCCACCTGGCCCGTCCTCGCGCTCTGGTGGGACGCGGACCGGGCCGGCTACACCCTCGCCGCCGGATTCCGCCGCACCGTCGGCTACACCTGGCTCGCGGACGGCACCCCCGTCGGCGAGGACGAGGCCATGCGCACGTTCGCGGCCCGTCTCGCCCTCGACCCCGTCCTGGACGTCCAGGCCCTGGAGCCGCTCACCGAATCCGACAAGGAGGCCGACGCCCACTCCAGGCTCATCGGCCTGACGGCGATCCTCACCCGTACCGGCCTCGCTCTGCCCGCCGGGCTCAACCCCGGCGAGAGCGCCGACCGGCTCCGCTCGGTGGCCCTGGCCCAGGGCGCCGAACAGCTCGAATGGCACGGCTGGCGCGATGCCGTACGCGCCGAACTCGACGCCGTGGAGGGGGGCCGGCTCGGCCCGTACATGCGCGGCCCCAAGGCCCGGCTGCTGTGCGCGGTCCAGCTCGGGGCGGGGGTGCCTCTGCTCGCCTGGGGCATCGGCCGCCGCAGCGGCGGCTGGGCGGCAGCCGGGGCACTGCTCGTCGCGCACGGGGCGCTGGGCCTGGTCTACGACCGCCTGCGCGGTCAGTGACCCCTGACGGACTCCTCACCCACCCGGCGCCCGCCCCCCTGGGTCACTCGTCCTCGTCCTCGTCGTCCAGACGGGCCAGCCAGGTCGCGAGGCGCTCGACCGGCACCTCGAAGTCGGGGTTGAGATCGACGAACGTCCGCAGCTGCTCGGCGAGCCACTCGAAGGTGACCTCCTCCTCGCCGCGCCTTTTGTCCAGTTCCTCGATGCCACGGTCAGTGAAGTACATGCGTTCAGGATAGGCCGTGGGTCTGACGGACCCCTCGCGCTTGTCGGTGCCAGGGACTAGCCTTCTTCATCATCGTTTCGGGGAGCGGGGGGCCGCTGTGACGCATGGGATCGCGCGAATTCGACTGGACGACGGAACGCCGGTGTGGGCCAGGATCAGCGAACCGGCCGAACTGGAACGGGGCGGCGGCTTCCAGGACACCGGCATCGGCGACCGGGTGGTCTCCATGGCCGGCGGACTCACCGATGTCGTCCGCGGAGTCGTCGGCTCGCTGCGGGCCGGACTCTCCCCGCAGGCGCCGGTCGAGGTCGCCGTCACCTTCGGTATCGAACTGTCCGCGCAGGCGGGCAAGGTGATCAGCGTCCTGGCCGAGGGCGGCGGCACGGCCTCGATCTCGGTCTCCCTGACCTGGACCGAACCCGGCCCGACACCTGCCCCGGACCCGGACGCCCCGGACCCGGCACACGCGCCCGCTCCGGCACGCGTTCCCGGACCCGCGCCTGCGCCCGACACCGGGCCGCACCACCGCCCGGCGGCCGATGGCGCCGTATGAGCGCCTTCGAATCCCTCGTGCGCCCCGCACTGGTACGTATCGCGGCTCCCGGGGACGGGTATGACCCGCACGGCGACCGGTACTGGGGCACCGGCTTCTTCATCGCCCCCGGCTGGGTGCTGACCTGCGCCCATGTCGTGGCCAAGGGGGGAAGCGCGGTGTGGAGAGGCGAGCGGGCCGTCGGCATCGTCTGGGACGGCGGCGTGACGACCGGCGAGGTCGCCCTGGCGAGTCCGCGCCCCGCCGTGCCCGAACAGGAGCTCGACGGCTGGGACTTCCCGGACCTCGCGCTCGTCCGCGTCCCCGACGTCCAGGACGTGAGCTGCGTACGGCTCAGCGAGCGGATGCCCGTGATCGCCGAGCCGATCCAGGTCAGTCTGCACGGCTGGTCCCGGGAGACCGGCCGGCTGGGGATCCGTGACGCCGTCGGCGAGATCCACGGCGTCGACGGCGAGGCGCTCCTGCTGCGGGGGACGCAGCCGGTGAAGGGGCTCTCCGGCGGACCTGTCGTCGACCTCAACCGCGCGGCCGTCATCGGGCTCAACAAGGGACGTGGCACGCACGAGGGCGCCGCCGTCCCCATCACCTCGCTGAGGCAGCTCTACCGCGCGCGGGGCGGCCGGCTGCTCTCCGACGTCATCCGGGAGCACGACCGGCACCACCTCGCGCGCTACCGCTCGGTCTCCACCGAATCCGACTGGACCAGGGCGCAGATCAGGCACCGGCCCCCCACCACCCAGGGCCTCGACCCCGGAGGCCGCATCCATCTGTACGGTCGGCTCGCCGAACTGCCCCCGCCCGCCGGGCCGGGTGATGTGCTGCACCTCGTCGACGAGGTCAGGGAGCTGACGGTGGGGCAGAACGTCCGGCCCCTGCTGGAGGACGCACCGCACACCTGGCGCGAGGGCGTCGGACTGCTCCAGGAACTCCATGAACCGAACCAGGAGTCGGCCTCCGACCTCAGTCCGAACGCCGTGCTCGTGTACGCCGCCACGGTCGCCCGGCACATCAGGGAGCGGTACGGCGACAGCGCGGCGGTCCAGAGCCTGGGCTCATGGGTCACCGACGCCGCGGCCGGGACGCCGCTCGTCATCCGGCAGACGATCGCGGGGCTGCTCGGCCATGGCCGACGCGGCGGATCGCAGGGGGTCCGGGAGACCGGTTCTCGGGCCGACGTCCTGATCGAGATCGACACCCCGCCCTATGGGAAGCGGTTCCCCTGGCGGGTGAAGCTGCTCTTCGGCGGACACACGATCAGGCCGGTGGACGGGAACGACGAGGGAGTCGAGCGGGAAAAGCTGTACGAGACCCTGCGGCAGCCGCTCGCCGAGGCGCTGGCCCAGGGTGACTGTGGCGAGCATCTGGCCGCCGTCGAGGCCCAGTTGCCGCGCGAGCTGTTCGACGAACCCCTCGACACCTGGCGGCTCTCGCCCGACGACGAGCTCTTCGACGAACGCTCGCTGCCCCTCGGTCAGCGCCGGATCGTCGTCATCCGGGACAGGGCCCGCAATACGCGGGCGCCGGCGCCCGAATGGCACAAGCGATGGCGGATGGCGGGGCTCGGGCCCCTCAAGGCGGTTCCGCTGCGCGCCGAAACGCTCGGCGCGGGGCGGAACGCGCACACGGCGCGCATCCGCCGGGAGACCTCTCGGCAGGCGTGGGTACGTCTCTCCGAGGCCGAGGACGGCTCCGTGCCCGTGTTCTGCGGTCAGGTGGGAAGCGGCGAAGGCCTCAAGGCGATGGCCGCGGCACTCGCCGCCGGTCACCCGATCGCCCTGTGGCGGAGCGGTGCCCATGACCACGAGGACTGCGTCGAGTTCCATGAGCGGGCCCGCCGGCTGCTCGCGGAGGTGGCCGGGGCCGGCGGGCTGCACGCGCCGGTTCTCTCGCTCCGGAAGCGCGTGGCCGCCGACGCCGACACCGACGCGTACGCCGACTTCGATGCGTACGACGACTTCGATTCGGACCCGGACATGAACGCGGCGGCGAACGGCGCGGGCGCCGGCACAGGGACGGACGACGACCCGGGCGCCCACGCCGGTGACGACCCGCCGACGCGTTCCGAGCACGCCTGGGCGTCGACTCTCGCGGTTCTGTTCGACCCGCCCGACCGGCCCCCGCACGAAGATCCGCTCCAGGGTCCCCCGATGCTCGGCGAGGAGAGCTGGTGACCCCCCGAACACCGGGACAAATCGACCGGAATTCGAGTCGGCGGCGCCTGTGGACGGGCGGTACTTTCGACGCGCCGGGCCACGACACCACAGCCAGGAGGAGTTCATCGTGAACGATTGGCGGATCTACCGTGGTGCCGGCCACCCGCATGACGAGATACGGCGGTTGCCCGCCCCGCCGCCCTGGCGGGACTTCTCGACCGGAGGGTCCGACGACACGCTCGCCGGCCGTGACCGGCGGCTCGGCGTGCGCCGTCGCCTGGTCCAGAACCACCACCCCAGGCCCGCCGAGACCGACGCCGTCAACGCGGCCCTCTATCTGCGCCGGCCGCTCCTGGTCACCGGCAACCCCGGCACGGGCAAGTCCACCCTGGCCCATGCCGTCGCCCACGAGCTGGGCCTCGGCCGTGTGCTGCGCTGGCCGATCGTCAGCCGGTCCACCCTCCAGGACGGGCTGTACCGCTACGACGCCATCGGCCGGCTCCAGGACGTCCAACTGGAGCGCGCCCAGGCCGGATCGACCGTGCCCGCCGCGACCCCGGCCGGTATCGGCTCGTACATCCGGCTCGGGCCGCTCGGCACCGCGCTCCTCCCCTCCGCGCAGCCCCGCGTCCTGCTCATCGACGAGCTCGACAAGAGCGACCTGGATCTGCCGAACGACCTGCTGAACGCCCTGGAGGAGGGCGAGTTCGCCATCCCCGAGCTGGAGCGGCTGGCCGACCGGGAGCCGGTGGTCGAGGTCCTCGACGACGACGGCCGCAAGGTGCCCGTCCAGGGCGGGCGCATCCGCTGCTCGACCTTCCCGTTCATCGTCCTCACCTCCAACGGTGAACGGGACTTCCCCGCCGCCCTGTTGCGCCGCTGCATCCGCCTGGAGCTGGAGCCGCCGGGCGAGGAACAGCTGGGCGCCATGATCGAGGCCCACCTCGGGCCGGACGCCGCCGCAGGAGAGGAGGGCCTGGTCAGCCGCTTCCTGAACCGCGATCCGGGCGAGGTCATCGCCACCGACCAGCTCCTGAACGCGATCTACCTGACCCAGCACGCCCCGCGCACCGAGCGTGTGACCCGGGAACGCATCGCGGACATGCTCATGCAGCCGCTCGATCAGCCGAGGTGATGGCCGGATGCACCGGATGCATCTGGAAGAGCTCACCCGCCGACTGCGGGCGGGCGGCCACGAGCCGACCGCCGAGGAAGTCGCGGACGCCGTCTGGCTCGCCCAGTGGCTGCCGACTGCTTCCCCGGATCCGGAGGGCCCCGCAACGGACCGGTCCGGGGACCCGTCGGGGGACCGGTTACGCCCCGAGGAGCAGGCCGAGGGGCGAAATCCAGCCACCGACGGCGATGAGGCCGGTGCCCGTAATCCTCCCGGTACGGGCATCGGTGACGAGGGGGACCGAGAGCCCGGCACAGGAACCGGCGCCGACGGCGGAACGCGGCCCGTCCGCGCCTCCGACACCGTCGGCCTCTCGCTGCACACCCGTCACCTGGACTCCCGCGACCGCCGGGCGTTCCTCCAACGTACGGACCGGAGCAGGAACCTGCCCGTCCGCGCGCCAGGCGCCAACGCCCTGCCCGGACTCCTCGGACTCCAGAAGGCACTCCGCCCGCTACGGCACTACGCGCACTTCCCGCTCCGCCCCGGCGAAGGCCTCCTCGACGAGGAGGCAACGGCCGAACGCAGCGCCGCCGCAGGCATGCTCACCCCCGTCCTGCGCCCCGCCGCCGGCCGCCGCCCCGACATCCAGCTCATCATGGACACCGGCCCCGCGATGGTCGTCTGGACCCGGATGGTGGAGGAGCTGCGCCAGGCCTGCCAGCAGTCCGGTGCTTTCCGCGACGTCAGGGTCCACCGGCTGTACGACACGGGTGAGGGCCCACCGCGGGTCACCACCACCTCGGGGTCCGACGGGCGCCCCCGGCTGCGCCCGGGCGACCAGCTCCACGACCCCACCGGCCGCCGGCTCACCCTGATCGTCAGCGACTGCGTCGGCCCGCTCTGGCAACGCGGCGTCGCGCAGCGGCTCATCCACCAGTGGCCCCGGCAGTCCCCGCTCGCACTCGTCCAGCCGCTGCCCCCGAGGCTCTGGCCGCGCACCGCCCTGTCCGTCGAGCCGGGCCTGCTGCTGCGTCCCTCGGCCCCCGGCGGACACACCGGGTTCCAGCCCGACGAGGAGTCCTGGGAGCCGGTCGCCGCCGACACGCGCGCGGTCCCCGTGCTCACGCCCACGCCCGAGGCGTTCGCCTCCTGGGCGCGGCTCCACGCCGGCCACGGCTCCGGTGCGATCCGGGGCTGGGCTGCCAGGATCGCCCCCGAGGTGCTGCTGGCGGCCGCGCCCGACGCCGGGCCCGGGCGGGCCCGTGTCCCGCGCAGCGACGAGGAACTGCTGCGCGCCTTCACGGCCGGTGCCTCGCCCGGCGCCGTGCGGCTCGCCGTCCATCTGGCGGCCGCCCCGCTCGCCCTTCCCGTCATGCAGCTCGTGCAGCGCGCGATGCTGCCCGACACCGGCCCCATGGAACTCGCGGAGGTCCTGCTCAGCGGTCTGCTGCGGCAACTGCCAGGCCCTTCCCCCTATCCGTGCTTCAGCTATCCGCCCGGCGTCCAGCAGCACCTCCTCGGCTCCCTGGACCGCAGCGCCGCAGCGCTCGTGCTCAAGCACTGCTCCGAGTACGTGGAGCGCAATTTCGGCCTGGGGATGCGGAACTTCCCGGCGCTCGCGGCGGCCGGACTGGCCGGCCGGCCCACCGACGACCCGGCTGCCGTGCCCGGCACGGTGGAGGAGACCGACGAACCCACCGGCCCGGTGGGCACGGAGCCCGAACTCTTCGCCCGAATCCCCGCGCGCGTGCTCCGCTTCTACCACCCCGACCTGATCACCCCCGACCCGCTCGCCGCGGCGCGACGGCTGCTCGAGCAGTGGCGCAGCCAGTCCGACCCCTCGCTGCTGATCCGGGCCCGCCAACAGGCCGAGGCCGCACTGCCGGACCACCCCGTGGAGGCCGGGATCCTGCTCGGGCGGGTGCTGTACGCGGAGTCCGGCACCGCCGCCGTCCAGGGCACCGAAACCCGTCACGAACTGCTCACCCGCGCGCTGACCGAACTGGAACGGGCCGCGGAACTCGCCGATCAGGGAGGTGCGCAGTGGGCCGAGGCCCGGCTCGAACAGGCCGTGGCCCACCACGGGTTGTGGCGCCACACCGCCGACGCCCGGCATCTGGACGAGGCCCTCGCCGCGCTGACGGGGGACGTGCCGGACTGGCCCGAGGCCCACCACCACACCCTCCACCTGCGTCGCGGACGGCTGCTCCTCGCGCGCGGCGACGGACCGGCGGCGGCGACGGAGCTCACCACGGCGCTCACCCTTCGGGAGAGTGTCGCGGCGCTCCTCGACCTGGCCGACGCCCTGCACCTGGCCGGCACCGCCCCGGCCGAGGTCCTGCCCGTCCTGGACCGGGCGGGGGAGCTGCTCGACGACCGCGTCGCCCTGCGGTTGCGCTGGGCGACGGCGCGCGCCCGGCTGCACGACACGGCGGGCGACGGGCCGGCCGCCGACACCGCGTACGAGGAGGCCAGCCTGCTCGCCTCCGCCGACAGTGGACAGCGTGGCCGGACCCTGATGGCCTGGGGCGAGTCCCTGATGCGCCGCGCCGCGACCACCCCCGGCCAGGCCGCCGTGGACCGCGCCGAGGGCGTCCTGCGCGAGGCCCTCACCAGCCTCCCGGCCGGCGCCCCGGAGCGCTCCCGCGCCGGCATCCTCATCGGCACTGTGCTGGCCCTCCGCTTCCACCGCGCCGGATTCCTCCCCGACCTCTTCGAGAGCCGCCACCTCCTGGAACAGGCCGCGCGCACGACGCGCGACATCGGACTGCGATCCGAGGTGTGGCTGCAACTGGGGCGGGTGAGACTGGAGTTGAGCGAAACGGCCCGGGACGGCGTTCTGGGCGACGCGCTCACGGCGTACGAACGTTCCTGGGAGGACGCCCGCTCGGCCCACGGAGACACCCCGGGCACGGTCACCGGCGCCCGCGCCCTGCACGCCCAGGGGGCCGTCCTGTTCCTGATGGGCCGCAGGGGGCGTGCCGAGACGGCGTTGCGAACGGCCGCCGAGCAGTGGCGGCGCCTCGACGCCGCGGTCGTGGAGGTGGACTGGCAGGACGTGGACGGGACCAGGGCGCTGCTCGCGGAGGTGCGCGGGACTCAGAACCCGCACCGCGCACCGCTCTCCGTCGAGGACCGGCACAGGATCTCGCCGCCGTGGTGGGCGTGGCGCGAGGTGGCCGAGTAGGCGGCTGTCTGACGGGCGATACGGAGAACGGCTGGATAACGGGGGCGTGAATGGGCGCAGTTGAGTCGAACGGGTTTCCGTCTTCCTGGCGTCGGGAAGAACCGCTCCGCCGCTACGACCGTGGGGGACAGACGTCGGTGGGGAGGAGCCGAGGGTGTCGGAGCACAAGGAGTGGGCGACCGGTGCAGACCGGGACGCCGGTCAGGCTCCGTCCTTGCCCGATCTCACCGCCGTCGACCTGCGGACCTTGCGGGTCATGGACCATCCCGAACTGGTCGCCGCGGTCGAGCGCGTACTCGTGCAGTCGTCGGAGCTCGGCGAGTCCTGGGCGTCGAACAGCGATGGCCTGCCGTGATGGCCGGTCACTGACGGCTGACCGACCGTTTCCGGTCAGATGTGCTCCCCGGGCGCCGACCCGAGCGGGGAACGGGCCGTGAGCGTCGTGCGCCTCTCCCCGGCCTTCCTCACCCAACTGGCGAGCACCCGCCCGCCCGTCACGGAGGCGCCGCAGCTCCACTCCGCTCTGCGCTCCCGGCGACTGCTGCTCCTCAAGGCCCTGCGGATGAGGGTCCAGCGCGGGCGCGACGACCTGGACCCGGCCTCGTACGAACGTTTCGAGGACGCCTGGCGCCTCCTGGAGAGGATCGAACGGCAGCGGCCCGCGATCGTCCGGGACGTCCTCGACTACCCCACGACCGGCACCTGGCTGGCAACCGCGCTCGCCGCGCCGACCGTCGCCCTGCTCGCGGAGCATTTGGCGCGCTGGGAGGCCATCGCCGCCACGGCGGCCCTGCGGGCCGGCTGCCCCCTCGACCGGTACGTGGCGGCCCCGCGCGGCGTGCTGTCGTTCACCGGCGTCGGACGGCTCGGGACAGGCGTCGAGGGGACCGGCGTCGAGCGGACCCGCGTCCGAGTGCGGGGCCGGGCCGCCCTGATCGGCGTCGGCGGAGCCCGGGTGCCGAGCGCCGTCCTGGTGACGAAAGGGCGGCACACCCACGCGGTGGGCCCGGGACGCCGCTGGGAAGCCGTGCGCGGGCTGCCCGGTGGCACCGCCCTCCTCGACGACCTCGACCCCTACCGCGTACCGCCCGGAGGGGTCGGCAATCCGCCGCGGCGCGCGTCCGAGCGGGCTGTCGGCGACTTCCCCCTCTGGGCCGCGCGATGGCGGGCGGCCCATGCCCTGCTGTCCCGTACGGACCCCGGCCGGGCCGCCGAGACCGCCCGGGCCGTCCGGATCGTCGTCCCCTTGGCGGCCGGCGACTCGGGCCCGATCGGAGCCACGCTCCGCTCCGCGCCCGGGGCCGTGCTGACCACGCTCCCCGGAACCGCCCAGGAGCTGGCCGAGACCCTCGTCCACGAGGCGCACCACGGCAAGCTGGCCGCGCTCCACGAACTCGTACCGCTCTACGACCCGGCGCACGGGGCCGTGCACCGGGTCGGCTGGCGGACCGATCCACGGCCCATCTCGGGCGTTCTCCAAGGCGCTTACGCCCACCTCGCCCTCACCGACCTGTGGCGCAGGGCCGCGAGCGGGGGAGGGCTGCCGACACCCTGGCGCTCCCACGCCGGGCAGCAGTTCGAGCGCTTCCACGATCAGGTGGGCGGGGCGCTGGAGATCCTGCTTGAATCCGATGAACTGACAAGCGCGGGGCGGGAGTTCGCCCACCGAATGCACAGACATCATGCGAGCCTCGGCGCGACCCGTGGCGGCCTTGAGTAACACTGTGCCCACGGCACATGACACTGCGTGGCGCGTGAGTGGAGTAGGGAGAAGCACATGGCGGAACAGGGGCGGTCGAGCGGCTCCGGGACGGCGGACCGCGGAGGAACAGGTGGGCCGGAGCACGTCCTGGTCGTCTTCCCGGGCTATCACCGCCCTTGGGCCACCTGGATCGCGCAGCGCCTCGCGAGGCACGACGTCCGGTCCACCCTGCAACGATGGGACCCGCCCCGCGAGGTGCCCCTGGAGGACTCCCTCGCGGACCTGCTGCTCTCCAGGGGGCCGGTCCTCCTCGTCCTCAACGACTGGTTCTTCGAACTCGGCCCGCGCCCGGCGGGCGAGTGGAACGACGTCCTGCGCGGCTTCGTCGCCGCCAACGCCGAACGCTTCGCCGCCGTCAACCTGACCAACCGCTCGCTGCTCCCCGCCACCGCGGTCCTCGAACCCGTGAGTCTCTGGGGCGTCGGCGAGGAGGAGGCCGAGGCGCGTCTGCTCTCCAGACTC
Source organism: Streptomyces sp. NPDC039609 (assembly GCF_055596705.1). NCBI lineage: Bacteria > Bacillati > Actinomycetota > Actinomycetes > Kitasatosporales > Streptomycetaceae > Streptomyces > Streptomyces sp. NPDC039609. Next base: position 212,130 of record NZ_JBVIUJ010000014.1, on the reverse strand, counting down.
GGCATCGAGCCGCGCCGGCAGGGCGGCCGCCGCATCCCCCTGCCGACCACCCGCTACCCGGACACGCCCCCCGACATCTGGGGAGAGGTTCCTCGCCGGAACCGACGCTTCACCGGCCGCGACGACCTGCTGACCGACCTCCAGCAGCGCCTCATGGACGCCGAGCGCGGCAACGCCGCCTGCACCCTGCTCGGCATGTCCGGCATCGGCAAGACCCAGATCGCCGCCGAGTACGCCCACCGCTTCAGCCCCGACTACGACGTCATCTGGTGGGTCAACTCCGACGACCGCAACATCCAGCGCGACCGGTTCGGCGGACTGGCCTCCGCGCTCGACCTCCCCGTCGGCAGCGAACCCGGCGAGCGCATTCGCGCCGTGCGCGAAGCGCTGCGCCGAGGCGATCCGCACGCCCGCTGGCTGGTGGTCTTCGACGGCTGGGACGATATCGAGGGCATCAACGTGATGCTCCCCCAGGGACCCGGGCACGTCCTCATCACCTCCCGCAACCGCGAATGGACCGAGCACACCGACGTCCTCGAGGTCCAGGGCTTCGACCGGGCCGAGTCCACCGCCTATCTGATGCGCCGGGCCCCGCACATCAGCGGCGTCGAGGCCGACGAGGTCGCGGCCGAGTTCGGCGACGTCCCCCTGCCGCTCGTCCAGGCGGCCGCCTGGCTCGGCGAGTCCCGCATGGAAGTCCCCGAGTACCTGCGCATGGTCCGCGAGGGACACCTCACGACCGTCGACGAGCCCTCCACCGGCGATGGCTTCCCGAACGCCTCCCTCACCTCCTGGTCGATACTGATCAACCGGCTCCGACGCTCCCAGCCGCAGGCCGTCGAGATCCTCAGCCTCTGTGCCTCCTTCGCGGCCGGACGCATCCCCCTCGGCATCGTCCGCTCCTACCCGCAGGCGGAACTCCCCGAGGACCTGCACTGGATGGCCACCGACCTCGCCGCGTGGACCCGCGCCCTTGACACCCTGGTCAACTACTCCGTCCTCACCCGGGACAGCCGCGGCACTCTGAGCACCGAGATGGGGCCGCACCAGGAATCGGTCCACATGCACCGGCTCGTGCACGACATCATCTCCCGGCTCACCGACGGCCCCCACCGCGAGGCGCACCGCAAGGCCGTCCGTACCCTGCTCGCCGAAGCGGACCCCGGCGACCCCATGGACAGCCGGCACTGGCCCCAGTACGCCGAACTGCTCCCGCACCTGGAGCCGTCGGGCGCCCTCGTCAGCCGCAACCCCCGCACCCAGACCGCCGTCCTGAACTGTCTGCGCTACTGCTACCGCAGTGGCGAGTTCAAGGCCGGTACGCGGCTCGCCGAGCGGATCCGGGAGAGCTGGACCGAGTTCATGGACCCGCTCGCCCAGCCGATGCTCGACCTCACCACGCAGGAGGGCAACATCCTGCGCGCCAGCGGCCGGTTCCGCGAGGCCCACGACCTCGACCGCGCACTGAGGGAACGGCTCAGCCACGCCACTCCCCGCAACGCGCTGGGCGAACTCTTCTGCGACAGCGCCATCGCGACCAACCTCCGGCACCTGGGCCAGTACGTCGAAGCCGAGGAGCTCCAGCGCGAGGTGCTCGAAGTCTCCCAGCGTCTCCTCGGCGAGGGCGAGTTCGTCACCCTCGTCGCCCGCCACAACCTCGGCGTGGCGCTCCGGCTGCTCGGCCGCTTCCAGGAGGCGTACGAGTACGACGTCGACACCCTCGCCCGCCGGGAGAACGTCCTGCGCGCCCGGCACGTGAACACGCTCAACTCCGGCAACGCGCTCGCCCACGACCTCCGGCTGCTCGGCCGCTACCGCGACGCGCTGGTCCGCCAGGAGGCCAACGTCCGCCTGCACGTCCAGGTCCTGGGAGCGCAGCACCCGCAGACCCTGTCGGCCCGCGCCCAACTGGCCCTGTGCCGACGCCGCGAAGGCAGCTCGCAGCAGGACATCGGCAGCCAGATGGCGAGTCTCCTGGAGCAGATCGAGCAGGTGCACGGGCGCAGCCACTACCTGACGCTCTCCTTCATCAACAACTACGCCAACTTCCTGCGCGAGCACGGCGATCTCAGCCACGCGCGCGAACTGACGCAGGAGGCCGAGGCCGCCTACCGCAGCCTCCTCGGCCCCGCACATCCGGTCGCCACCGGGATGCTCGCCAACACCGGCCTCGTCATGCAGGCCTCCGGTGACCGGGCCGACGCCATGGCCATGCTGGAGTCCGCGCTCGCCGGGCTCACCGCCTCGCTCGGGGCCGACCATCCCTGGGTCCTCGGCTGCGCGCTCAACGCCGCCGCCGCGCGGAACTTCAACGGGCGGGTCGGCGACGCCACGGAGCTGAGCCGGGAGACGCTCCGGCGGGCCCGTACGGTCCTCGGCACCGACCACCCCCTCACGCTGTCCTGCCAGATCGCCCTCGCGGCCGACCTGCGTGGGCTGCGCGAGGTGGAGGAGGCCGGGAAGGTCGAGGAGGACGCCCTGCTCACCCTGACCCGGACGCTCGGCGCCCAGCATCCGCACACCCTCTCCGCACGGCAGCGAAACCGGCCGTACTGGGACTTCGAGGCGTACCTCGGCTGAGCACCCGGGGACAACGCCGGAGGCCCGGCCCCCCTCGCGGGGAGCCGGGCCTCTGAGCGTGTCCGTACAGCGGGTCAGGCGTCGAAGACCTCGTTGACCAGCTGCTGCTGCTCGGCCTGGTGGCGCTTGGCCGAGCCGACCGCCGGGGACGAGGAGTGCGGACGCGAGATCCGACGCAGGCGCTCGCCGTGCGGGATGTCGGCGCCGACCGCCAGGTCCAGGTGGTCGATCAGGTTGAGCGCGATGAACGGCCACGCACCCTGGTTCGCCGGCTCCTCCTGCGCCCACAGGTACTTCTCGGCGTTCGGGTACTTGGCGATCTCGGCCTGGAGCTCGGCACCCGGCAGCGGGTACAGACGCTCCAGACGGATGATCGCCGTGTCCGTGACACCGCGCTTCTGCCGCTCGGCCTCCAGGTCGTAGTAGACCTTGCCGGCGCAGAAGACGACCTTGCGGACGTCGGCCGGGTTGGCGGTCGAGTCGCCGATCACCGGGCGGAAGCCGCCGGTGGTGAACTCCTCCACCTTCGACGCCGCGGCCTTCAGACGCAGCATCGACTTCGGGGTGAAGACGATCAGCGGCTTGTGGTGCGGGTTGTGGACCTGCCAGCGCAGCAGGTGGAAGTAGTTCGACGGCAGGGTCGGCATGGCGATCGTCATGTTGTCCTGCGCGCACATCTGGAGGAAGCGCTCCGGGCGCGCGGACGAGTGGTCCGGGCCCTGGCCCTCGTAGCCGTGCGGCAGGAGCAGCGTGACGCCGGAGGTCTGGCCCCACTTCTGCTCGGCCGAGGAGATGAACTCGTCGACGACGGTCTGCGCGCCGTTGACGAAGTCACCGAACTGGGCCTCCCAGATGACCAGGGAGTCCGGGCGGGCCAGCGAGTAGCCGTACTCGAAGCCCATCGCCGCGTACTCGCTCAGCAGCGAGTCGTAGACGTTGTAGTGGGCCTGGTCCTCGGCCAGGTAGAGCAGCGGGGTGTAGTCCTCGCCGGTCTCCTGGTCCACCAGGACCGCGTGGCGCTGGCCGAAGGTGCCGCGGCGGGAGTCCTGGCCGGACAGCCGGACCGGGGTGCCCTCCATCAGCAGCGAGCCGATGGCGAGGGTCTCGCCGAAGCCCCAGTCGATCGTGCCGTCGTCGATGGAGGCCGCGCGGCGCTGCATCTGCGGCATCAGACGCGGGTGGACCGTGATCCGCTCCGGGATGTTGACCTGCGACTCGGCGATCCGCTTCACGACCTCCTGGGAGACCGCGGTGGTGACGGCGACCGGGAACTCCGGCTGGGCGTCCGGGACGTGCGTCGGGGCCGGCGCCGAGGTGGCCTCGCGGACCTCCGCGAAGACCTTCTCCAGCTGGCCCTGGAAGTCCTGGAGCGCCTGCTCCGCCTCTTCCAGCGTGATGTCACCGCGACCGATCAGCGACTCGGTGTACAGCTTGCGCACCGAACGCTTCTTGTCGATCAGGTTGTACATCTGCGGGTTGGTGAACTGCGGGTTGTCGCCCTCGTTGTGACCGCGGCGGCGGTAGCAGATGAGGTCGATCACGACGTCCTTGTTGAACGTCTGGCGGAACTCGAAGGCGAGCCGCGCGACGCGGACCACGGCTTCCGGGTCGTCGCCGTTCACATGGAAGATCGGCGCCTCGATCATGCGGGCCACGTCGGTCGCGTACATCGAGGAACGCGAGGACTCCGGGGCGGCGGTGAAGCCGACCTGGTTGTTGATGACGATGTGGACCGTGCCGCCGGTGCGGTAGCCCCGCAGCTGCGACATGTTCAGCGTCTCGGCGACGACACCCTGGCCGGCGAAGGCCGCGTCACCGTGCAGGGCGACGGGCAGGACGGTGAAGTCCGTACCGCCCTTGTTGATGACGTCCTGCTTGGCGCGGACGACACCCTCCAGGACCGGGTCGACCGCCTCCAGGTGCGAGGGGTTGGCGGCGAGCGAGACCTTGATCTGCTCGCCGTCCAGGCCGGTGAAGGTGCCCTCGGCGCCCAGGTGGTACTTCACGTCGCCGGAGCCGTGCATCGACTTCGGGTCGAGGTTGCCCTCGAACTCGCGGAAGATCTGCGCGTACGACTTGCCCACGATGTTCGCGAGGACGTTCAGGCGGCCGCGGTGGGCCATGCCGATGACGACCTCGTCCAGGCGGGACTCGGCGGCGGAGTCGATGACCGCGTCGAGCAGCGGGATGACGGACTCGCCGCCCTCCAGGGAGAACCGCTTCTGACCGACATACTTGGTCTGCAGGAAGGTCTCGAAGGCCTCGGCCGCGTTCAGGCGGCGCAGGATCCGCAGCTGCTCCTCGCGCTCGGGCTTGGAGTGCGAGCGCTCCACACGGTCCTGGATCCACTTGCGCTGCTTCGGGTCCTGGATGTGCATGAACTCGACGCCGGTGGTGCGGCAGTACGAGTCGCGCAGCACGCCGAGGATGTCGCGGAGCTTCATCATCGACTTGCCGGCGAAGCCGCCGACCGCGAACTCACGCTCCAGGTCCCACAGGGTGAGGCCGTGCTCGGTGATGTCCAGGTCGGGGTGCTTGCGCTGGCGGTACTCCAGCGGGTCCGTGTCGGCCATGACGTGGCCGCGGACCCGGTAGGAGTGGATCAGCTCGAAGACGCGGGCGGCCTTGGTGACGTCGTCGTCGTGCGAGGCGTCGATGTCCTTGAGCCAGCGGACCGGCTCGTAGGGGATCCGCAGGGCCTTGAAGATGTCGTCGTAGAAGCCCTCCTCGCCGAGGAGGTAGTTCGCGACGACCCGCAGGAACTCGCCGGAGGCGGCACCCTGGATGACCCGGTGGTCGTACGTCGAGGTCAGGGTCATGACCTTCGAGATGCCCAGCTTGTTCAGGGTGTCCTGGGAGGTGCCCTGGAACTCGGCCGGGTAGTCCATCGAGCCGACGCCCATGATCACGGACTGTCCGGGCATCAGACGCGGCACGGAGTGGACGGTGCCGAGGCCGCCGGGGTTGGTCAGCGAGACGGTGACGCCGGTGAAGTCCTCCATCGTGAGCTTGCCGACGCGGGCCCGCTTGACGATGTCCTCGTAGGCCTGCCAGAACTCGAAGAAGTTCAGCGTCTCGGCCTTCTTGATGCCCGCGACGACGAGCTGGCGGTCGCCGTTCGGCTTCACCAGGTCGATCGCGAGACCGAAGTTCACGTGGTCCGGCTTGACCAGGGTCGGCTTGCCGTCCTTCTCCGCGAAGGAGTAGTTCATCGACGGCATGGCCTTGATCGCCTGCACCATCGCGTAGCCGATGAGGTGCGTGAAGGAGATCTTCCCGCCCCGGGCGCGCTTCAGGTGGTTGTTGATCACGATCCGGTTGTCGAAGAGCAGCTTCACCGGGACGGCGCGGACGGACGTGGCCGTCGGCACCTCCAGCGAGGCGTTCATGTTCTTCGCGACGGCGGCGGCGGGGCCGCGCAGCGTGATCAGCTCGGGACCGGCGGGGGCCTCGGTGGCCGGTGCGGCCGGGGCCGCGGGGGCCTTGGCGGCGGGCGCGGCCTTCGCGGGCGCCGGAGCGGCGGCGGCGGGCTTCGCCGGAGCCGGAGCCGGGGCGGCCGGGGCCGGAGCGGCCGGAGCGGGCGCCGGGGTGGCGGGCGCGGCAGGTGCGGCCTGTGCGGGGCTCACCTGCGGCGCGGCGGCGGGAGCCTCCGTCGTGCCGGGCTTGTAGTCGGCGAAGAAGTCCCACCAGGCACGATCGACCGAATTCGGGTCCTGGAGGTACTGCTGGTAGATCTCGTCGACGAGCCACTCATTGGCGCCGAAGGCGGTCGCAGGGTTCTGACCCTGCCCGTCTTGGCCGGTGGAGATGCTCGAGTTACTGGGGGACTGAGACGACACGGCGGTAACCGCCCTCTTCCGCTTCACAAGGTGATGGACAGCGGAAATAAAGGCTACGCCTCCCTGGCCGACAGGTGCAGGTCGGGCAGCGCCAACGTCGCGCAAGTCACACTTGACGCGGTGTTTCGGGGCAGGGATTGGCGGGAAACAAGCGTGGTTCTGCCTCCCGCGGGTACGGGACACCCGGGTTGCGGCCCTTGAGGCACGCATCCCTGACCACGTCCTGATCGTGTCCTGTTCATGTACACGCAGAACATGTGCTTCCAGTTCGACCCTACGTCAATCCCGCGCCGGAAGGCTTCCCGGAAGAGTGACCTGGATCCGGCAGCCGCGTGACGATTCGGCCACTCCGATCTCCCCGCCGTGCAGATCCACCGCCCAGCGGGCGATCGCCAGTCCGAGTCCCGTACCGCCGTCGCTGCCCGGACCGGGCTGGGCCGGCACCTGGCCACGGTTGAACCGCTCGAAGACCGTGTGCCGCAGCGACTCCGGGATGCCGGGGCCCTCGTCCTCGACCTCGAGCGCCAGGGAGTCCGGCCACGGCCCGCGCCTGGCCCGTACGGTCACGCGGCCGTGCGGCGGCGAGTGCTTCACCGCGTTGTCGATGAGGTTCGCCATCACCTGGTGCAGCCGCTCCGCGTCCGCGTGCGCGGTCAGCTCGGGCGGCGACACATCGAGGTGCAGATGGACGTCCGTACGGTTGTGCAGCCCGGACGTGGAGGAGAGGCCGCGCTGGGACGCGGCCAGATTGGCCTCCCGGAGCACTCCCGAGAGGTACGGCCAGACCTCGAAACGTCGTGCCTTGAGCGTGACGACACCGTTGTCAAGACGTGACAGGTCGAGCAGGGTCTCCACCAGCCGGCCGAGCCGCTCGGACTGCTTCAGCGCGGTCCGCATGGTCTCCGGATCAGCCTCGGAGACCCCGTCCACGACGTTCTCCAGAACCGCGCGGAGCGCGGCGATGGGGGTGCGCAGCTCGTGCGAGACATTGGCGACCAGCTCCTTGCGGTTCCGGTCGACGGCCTCCAGGTCGTCAGCCATGCGGTTGATCGTCGAGGCGAGGTCGCCCAGCTCGTCGCGGCGGTCCGCGCCGCGCACGCGGCGGCTGAAGTCGCCTCGTGAGATCGACCCGGCCACGGTGGTCATCTCGTCCAGCGGCGCCGTCAGGGACTGCGCCACGAACTGGGTGATCAGGAGGGTCGCGATCATCGCGAAGATCGTGATGTAGCGGAACTCCGTGGAGGTGCGTATCGCCACCAGGGCCAGGCCCGAGGTGAGCAGGACCGCCCCGACGACCAGCGTTCCCAGCTTGGTCTTGATCGAGATCAGGATCCGGCGCCTGCCGCGGCGCTCGGGGCGCGGCCCCCGTCGGCTCATGGCGCCGGGGTCTCCAGCGCGTATCCGACGCCATGGACCGTACGGATCCGCTCCGCCCCGATCTTCCGGCGCAGCGCCTTGATGTGGCTGTCCACGGTCCGGGTGCCCGAGGCGTCCGCCCAGTCCCAGACCTCCGCGAGCAGCTGCTCGCGGGAGAGGACCGCACGCGGGGTGTTCGCCAGGCAGACCAGCAGATCGAACTCGGTCGGCGTCAGGTGCACGTCCTCGGCCCTGACGCGGACCCGCCGCTGCGCATGGTCGATCTCGAGCTCGCCGAGCCGCAGGATCCCGCTGCGCGGAGTCACGGCGGCCAGCGCGGCCCGCTCCACCCGGCGCAGCAGCACGTGCACGCGGGCTGCCAGCTCACGCATCGAGAACGGCTTCGTCATGTAGTCGTCGGCGCCGACGCCGAGGCCGACCAGCATGTCCGTCTCGTCGTCCCGTGCCGTGAGCATCAGGACCGGGACCGGCCGCTGGGCCTGGACCCGGCGGCACACCTCCAGGCCGTCGAAGCCCGGCAGCATCACGTCGAGGACCATCAGGTCCGGCTGCCACGCCTCGGCCGCGTCGACCGCCGCCGGGCCGTCCGTCGCCGTCTGGACGAGGAACCCCTCGGCCCGCAGCCTCGCGGAGATCGCATCCACGATGGTCGTGTCGTCCTCGACGACCAGCACCCGCCGCTGCGCACCCGGACTGGGCGCCGCACCGTGGTGAGTGGTGTGTGTCTGCTCCATTGCCCCGCCTCGCATCGCTGGTGTCGCGAGCAGCCTAGAGGCACCGGGAGCGTCCAGGCTATCCAGGCCGGACGGCGAGGTGCACCACGTCAGGGACGCCCCGGGCAACCGGGATCTCTTCCGTCCGTACCCCGCTGAATCCGGCATTCCGCAAGGACGCTTCGAAATCGGCGGAGGGCTGAGCGGACCACACGGCGAGGATCCCGCCGGGGTTGAGCCGGTCCGCGCAGGCCGCCAATCCCTCGGCGGAGTACAGGCTTTGGTTGCCCTCGGTGACGGTCCAGTCGGGCCCGTTGTCGATGTCCAGGCAGAGGGCGTCGTAGGTGTCGGTGGAAGTGTGGACGTACTCGATCAGGTCCGTGTGCAGGATCACGTTCCGCGGATCGGCCAGTGCCCGGCCGGAGATCGCGGCCAGCGGCCCTTCGCGGTGCCAGTCGATGATCGCCTGCTCGCGCTCGACGACCGCGATCCGGCCCCAGCGGGGGTCGGCGGAGGCGTGGGCGAGCGAGAAGCCGACGCCGAGGCCGCCGATCAGCACGGATGCGGCAGTCCGTCCGCCGAGGGCGTCCATCGCCGCGTCGATCAGAAGCCGTTCCGAACGTCCGTCGGAGGTGTCCATCAGGAAGGTGCCGTTGGCGATGATCTCGAAGTGCTCGTCGCGTCGGCGCAGCACGACCTCTCCGTACGGACCCTCACGGCGGTCGAGGGTGACGGGGCTGGACATGGTCACTCACTCCCGGTCTCGGCAGACGGTTGTCCCGGCCATCCTCGCGGGCGGGGGCGGCCGGGACAAACGGATACCCGGGGCACGGGGTTTGATGCCGTCCTCGGGTCAGAGCGAGAGACCGTGACCGTGCGGGAAGACCGGATCCACTGTGTCGTTCGGCACGTCCGGGCGGGCCGCCGCCACCGCGGCCATCGAGCGCGGCAGTTCGAAGGGGAGCCTGCCCTCCGCCTTCGCCCGCCCGAAGGCCACGTCGAGCAGCGCCTCGTCGCTCGCGCCGTAGTCGGCGATCAACGCCGCCGCGTTCTCGGCGATCTCCGGGAGGACGGCCGGCCGCTCCAGGTTGACGCAGACCGCCGTCGGAACCGTCGCGAGCAGTGAGAGGATCCGGGCGAGTTCGGGCTCCTCGAAGGCGAGCGAGCCGGAGTGGAAGAAGGATTCGAAGCGGTTCGGGCGCTCCTCGTACGGGGTACGCAGCCGCAGCACGGCGAGGTCCGCCTCCGCCGGGGTGGTCACGACGTCCCCGTACGCCGCCGCGACGGCCGCGTCGACGTTCTCCACGTACAGCTTCGGGCGTCCCGAGAGCGGCAGCGGCCCGTCCGTGAGGACCGTGAGCGAGCGGCGCTGGGCCGCCGCGCCCGCCGCCTTGAAGTCGGCGCGGCCGACCGTCTCGGCCGCCTCGTCCGGGTCGACGTACCGGCGCTCGTCGAAGAGCCCGAGCATGAACTTCTCGCGCAGCAGCCGCCGTACGGACTCGTCGATGCGCGCCTCGGAGATCCGGCCCGACCCGACCAGCTCCACGATCACCTCGGGGCACTGCTCGCCGCCGAACTGGTCCGAGCCCGCCTCCAGCGACTTCGCCGTGCGCTCGGCGACGCTCAGGTGCTCCACGCCCCACGCCCGCGCCTCGTGCGGCTCGCCGAAGATCACCGAGTCCGTCAGCAGTCCCCAGTCGGTGCAGACGATCCCGGTGAAGCCCAGCTCCTCCCGCAGCAGCCCGGTCACCACACCCTTGTTGAAGCCGAAGCCGACCTCCTCCCAGTCGGTGCCGATCGGCCGGCCGTAGTACGGCATCATCTGCGAGCACCCGGCGGCGATGGCGGCCTTGAAGGGTTCCAGGTGGTGGTCGCGCATCCCGCCCGGGTAGATCTGCTCCTTGCCGTGCGGGAAGTGCGGGTCCTCGCCGTCCTTCTGCGGCCCGCCGCCGGGGAAGTGCTTGACCATGGCCGCCACCGAGTCGGGCCCCAGCTCCTCGCCCTGCAGACCGCGGACGTATGCCTGGACGAGTTCGCCGGTCAGCTTGGCGTCCGAGCCGAAGGTGCCGGTCTGGCGGGCCCAGCGGGGCTCCGTGGCGAGGTCGATCTGCGGGTGGAGAGCCGTACGGAAGCCGACCGCGAGGTACTCGCGGCGGACGGTGTCGGCGAAGTGGAACACCAGCTCCGGGTCGCCGATCGCGGCGAGCCCCAGCGCCTCGGGCCAGGCGGAGAACGCACCGGCGTTGAAGGAGGCGCCGACGTTGTCCGTGAAGGCGTGGCGGGGATCGGTGGAGAGGGAGACCGGGATGCCGAGCCGGGTGTTCGCGGCCATCTCCTGGACCGCGTTGTGCCACAGGGCCATCTCGCGGGCGCCGTAGGTGCCGAGGAGGTTGAAGTGGCTGAGATGGCGGCCCTCGACGAGCTCCGGTGTGGTGAACGGCAGCATCGAGCCGTCCGTCTCGGTCACCGGGGTGCCGTCCGCGTTCATCATCAGCATGGAGTGGAAGAGCTGGCCGGCCTTCTCCTCCAGGGTCATCCGGGCGAGCAGGTCCTCGACGCGCTCGGCGACGGGGCGGGTGGCGTCCTGGTACGGGTGCATGTCGGGGCTCCTGGGGGTTGCTTGACCGAGCGGACGGACAGGACAGCGACCGCGCCGAAGGGCTCCATTGATCACGGGCAGCAGCGGAGTCGGCCTGGGCGTCCTCAGGCTAAAGGCGAAAACCGAGTGACCACTAGGTTTCTGGAATGTGTCCCGGGTCACAGGCTGAAAGGGGTGATTCGGGCACGCCTTAAGGTGATCCCCATGCCGGAGAGCAAGGGCCGAGCGCCCCGTGGAACCGCAGGCAGGGGCAGCTACGCGGTGGGAGACGCGCGCCGCCTGAAGATCCTGGACACCGCCGTCGAACACTTCGGGCAGTGGGGCTTTCACGCCTCCTCGCTCGCGCGGATCGCGAACGACTGCGGGATCACCCAGGGCGGTCTGCTGCACCACTTCCGCAGCAAGGAGGACCTCCTGCTCTCCGTCCTCGCGCAGAGCGAGCAGCACGACGTCGAGCGTCTCTTCGCCGACGAGCCGGAGTCGTACGCCGCCTACCTCGAGACCGTCGTCGGTCTCGTCGAGGACAACACCCGCCGCCCCGGCATCGTGCGGATGTTCAACGTCCTGGTCGGCGAGTCCGGCAACGTCGGCCACCCCGCGCACCAGTACTTCAAGGAGCGTTACGAGCGCGTGCTCGGGCACACCGTCGACCTCCTGGAGGCGGCGGTACGGCGGGGGGAGCTGAAGGCGGGCATCGACTGCCGGGCCGTGGGGCAGGAGCAGCTGGCCATGATGGACGGACTGCAGTTCCAATGGGCCCTGGACCCGGCCTCGATGGACATGCCGACGCGCGTACGGATCTTCCTGGACCGGCAGTTGCGAGAACTCTCGACGACGGGGGAGGGGCTGCCGGGAAGGTCGGGCTGAGACGACCGGCCGCGGCGAGCGGTTTCCGCGCAGGCCGTCGTGTGCGGGGGTGCGTGCGCGGGTGTGTGCCGTCAGGTACGTACGGGACGGGCGCCGCGGAACGCGTAGAGCGCCGCGCCCCCGGCGAACGCCCCCAGCGCCATCACCCAGGCGCCCAGCTGCGGGCCCGGCTGCATCGGCCAGGCCCACAGCGCCGCGGCACCGCCCGGTGCGGGCGGCGCCGCCATGTAGACCGAGCCGACGTACACCGCCATCGGGACCCAGCTCGGCCGGGCGCCGATCAGCGCCGCCGCGGCGGCCGTGACACCGACCGCGCCCAGGGTGTTGCGGACGATCGCGGGCCCGCCGAACTCCTCCGGGTGGCCCGGCACGGCGAGCGCCAGCAGGGCGGCGGCCAGGACGGTCAGGGCGAGGAGGTGCGCGGTGCGGCGAGGGGGCCAGGGCCGGGTCGCCGTACGGTCCAGCTCGTCGCTCGCGGTGTACAGACTCGTCCCGATCGCCGACGCGGCCAGCAGCGGGCCGAGGACGACGACCGGCACGCGGGAGGTGTGGTCGAGGCCCGGCTGGGACTGGAGCCAGTACGCGAACCAGGCGGCCGCGGCGGCCGTGCCCAGCAGGGCGGCGACGGCGCCCGGGAGCGTGCGCGAGCGGACGAAGAGGGCGAGGCCGGGGGCGTTCACGGGATCGGCACCTCCTCGGGGCGACAGCCGTCCGCCGCCATGTAGCGGGCGAGGTAATCCCGTTGCGCGGCCGGGGACTTGGCGCGCAGCGCGTCGAGGTACCGCTGCGTGCCCGGGCCGACGAGGACTCCGTAGTCCTCCGGTGTGGGCGCCAGCCACTCCGACACCGCGAGATGGATCTCGCCGAGCCGTTCGACGTCCGGTCCGGCGAAGTCCTCGGAGCGGCAGGTCTCCGAGAAGAGGAACTGGACGGCCGAGTTCAGGTACAGGTCCGGGCGGGACAGCTCGCCCCGGACCGCATCGAGGTCCGGGTTCGGGAGGGCCGTCTCACCCGGGCCCGGGGCGTTCGGCCCGCCGACCCAGCGGGTCGGTGCGCCCGGCAGCCCGCGCAGGCGGTCGTTGAGCGGGGTGAGGGCCTCGGAGATGTCCGGCAGCAGTTCCCGATCGACGTTCGGCAGGCAGACCTGTGGTGTGCGGCCGTCGCAGACCAGCCGGGAGGCCGCCGGGTCCTGGCGCCACGGACCCTCCAGCGGCAGGCCGGCGATCGGTACGGCGGCGGCCACCGCGGCGGTCAGCGGAAGCAGCGCGAGCAGTCGGAGCCGGGCGGTGCCCGCCGCGTACGCGAGGAGCGCGGCCAGGGCGAGTCCGGCGCTCCACACGACCCAGAGCGGCGCGAACCACCACACCGGTCTGTCCCAGGTGTAGAAGTGCTCGACGGCCGGATTGAGCCAGAAGCCGGTGATCTCGCTACGGGCGGCCGTTCCGAACACGACATAGCCGACCACCGCGAGCAGCGGCGCCGTCAGGCGCCACGACACCAGCCGCCCGACGAGATGACCGAGCGTGCCGAGGGCGGACAGTGTGACCGCGTCGGCGGCGACGAGTTCGAGGAACGGCCGCCCGCCGCCGACGTACGGCCAGGTGGCCAGCAGGCACACGGTGGCGGCGAACAGGTATCCGGCGGCCGGCCAGAGTGCCGTCGGTGCGACGGAGAGGAGGATGCGGCGCAGCGGACTCCGTGGCACGGAGCCCAGCAGCTCCAGCGTCCCGCTGCGCCGGTCCCGCCCGCCCTGCCAGCAGCCGAGGGCGAGCACGAGGGGACCGACGAGCAGTCCCGCGACGATGTGCAGCATGTCGGTCGTGTTGGTCCAACGCGACTGCCAGCCGGGCGCCTTGGCGTACATCGTCACGAGGACCGTGACCGCGACGGCGGCGCCGGCCCAGGGGCCGGCCCCCCGCCGCAGCTCGGTACCGACGACGGACGTACGGGGCGGGCCCGCGGCCTCGCGGGGCGGTGTGGCGGTCGCGGTCACCGGGGGTCCTCGGGGGAGACGGGAGCGATGGCGGCGGAGCGGTCCGGCCGGGGCGTCCGCCCGCCCGGGTCGTCCACCGCGGACGGGGCCGGAAGGGGCAACGCGGAGCCCGTCTCCGCACCCGACGCCGACGCGCCGTCGGCGCTCGGCGTGTCCGGCGCCGAGGCGCCCGAGGATGCGGAGGCGGCCGGCGTGCCCGAGGAGGCGGAGGAGGCAGAGGCGCTCGGCTTGCCCGAGGAGGCGGCCGGCGTGCCCGAGGAGTCGCTCGGCGGGCCTGGCGTGCCCGAGGAGGCAGAGGCGGCCGGCGCGCTCGACGTGCCCGCCGCGTGCGCCGCGCCCGGCGGGGTGCGGTGGGCGCGTAGGGCCGCCGTGTATCCGCGCTCGATCGCGTTGGTCGACTCCCCTGCTCCCGAGATCCCCGACTCCGCGCCCAGGGCGGTGAGTTCGGCGGTCGTTCCCCGGAAGGCGACACGGCCGGACTCGATCAGTGTGACCTCCGAACAGGCCGCTGCCACGTCCTCCACCAGATGGGTGGAGACGATCACCGTGGACGACGCGCCGATCTCCCGCAGAAGCGTCCTGAACTCGACCCGCTGCTCGGGGTCGAGCCCCGCCGTCGGCTCGTCGAGGAGGAGCAGCTCCGGTTCGTTCACGATGGCCTGGGCGATCCCGGCCCGCCGGACCATGCCCCCCGACAGCGTCTTGAGCCGGGCGTCGATGCGGTCGGCCAGGCCCACCCGCTCCACGGCGCGCTCCACGGCGGCCGGGACGAGCTGCGCCGGCATCTCCTTGAGCCAGGCCACGTACGCCACGAACTCGCGGACCGTGAAGCCCGGGTAGTACCCGAACTCCTGCGGCAGATAGCCAAGGCGGCGGCGGATCTCCGACCGTTCGCGGTGCGCCCCCGCGTCCCGGCCCAGGAGCTCCACCCGGCCGTCCGACGGAGCGGCCACGGTCGCGAGGATCCGGATGAGGGAGGTCTTGCCCGCGCCGTTCGGGCCGAGCAGGCCGTGGATGCCGGGGCCGAGGGTCAGGTCGAGCCGGTCGAGCGCGACGGTGCGGCGGTGCCGGACGGTCAGTCCGGTCGCCGCGACCGTCGTGAGCGCGGAGGCCGGCGTGGACCGCGTGGTCCATTCGGTCCCTGTGCGGGGTGTGGTCACCGGGTCTCCAGGTGGTCGAAGGAACGGCGTCGCAGGGCCAGCAGGCCCGCGCAGACGACCGCGGCCGCGGCCCAACCGCCCTGTGCGGCAGGGCCCGAGAGGTAGCGGGCCAGCTCGGCGGTGGCTCCGGGACGGCCGAGCACCGGACCGGTCACCGCGAGCAGCCAGCCGCCGGCCAGCGTGGCCGAGGCCGCCCGGCACCCCACGAACGAACCGAGGGCGAGGGCCGCCAGCGTCAGCGCGAGCGCCGGCAGCAGCCAGGCCGCGGCGCCCGGCACGCCGGTGACCGGCGGCAGCACGGCCCCGGCCGCGGTCAGTACCGGCACGCACACCCCCAGCACCGCCGCCGCCCGGGTGAGCAGCAGGCGCAGCCCGCCGGAGGGCGTCGCCACGCCGATCTCGTACATCGGGTCGGCGTGACGTCCGTACGAGACGGCCACTCCGGCGAGCGGCAGCATCGGGGCGACGGCGAGCAGCGCAGGCCGCGCTTCCCGGAACCCGGCGCCGTACGCGAGCCCGACGGCGGCGGCGACCACGACGAGCACCGCCACCAGCCACGCCCCGCGCAGCGCGGGCCCGACGGCCCAGAGCACGCGCGCCCAACGGGAGACGGGGGAGAGGCCCCGCCCGCCGATTCCGAGGCTCGAGCTCACACCCGGGCGCCGGGGCGCGCGACCTCGGCCGGCGGCCGCCTCCGTGCGTACCGTCTCCAGGAGCGACGCCCGTACGTCCGCGAGGACCGCACCGGAGCTCCCCGCGCGGACCGCCACGGAGACGCGGACCGCGCAGCCTTCGCACACCTCGACATGCTTTTCCAGAGACCACGCGTCGGGTTCGGCCGCCGAACCCGACGCGTACTGAGCGGCCAGCGAATCGGTCACGTGCCACGGCGCGGTCATGCGGTGCCTCCCAGGGCGTGCGGGCCGAGGGCGGCCCGCAGTTCGCGACGGGCCCGCAGGGCGCGCGTCTTCACCGTGCCCTCCGGTATCCCCAGCAGCCGGGCCGTCTCGCGCGTGGTCAGGCCGTCGACGACGGTGGCCCGCAGGACCTCGCGCAGTTCGGGCGAGATCCGGTCGAGCGCGGCGCCGACGTCCCCGTACTCCAGACGCGCGAGGACCCGGTCCTCGGCGGAGGGGGCGGGGGCGACCGGTTCGGGCGCGGCGCGCTCCGCACGGGCCCGGGCGCGCTGGGCGTCGACCAGGCGGCGCGCGGCGACGACCCACAGCCAGCCGCCGGCCTCACCCCGGCCGCGGTGGGAACCGGCGGAGCGCCAGACCGTGACGAAGGTGTCCTGGAGGACCTCCCGTACGGTCTCCTCGTCCGTGCAACGCCGGGACAGCCGGGCGTGCAGCCACCCCGCGTGCCGGTCGTACAGCACGGCCAGCGCCTCGGCGTCCCCGCGGGCGACGGCGCGCAACAGCGCGGAGTCGTCCCGCTCTTCTCCCCGTTCGGGGCGCAACAGTCTCACGCCTCTCTATCGCTCGGGGGGCGGTCGGCGGTTCACGCCCGGGCCGAGGCGGGGCCGGAAGGCTCAGGGACTGGTCGGGGGGCCGCCGTCGGGGAGGGAGGAGAAGACCCGCTGCAGCGCGGGCGAGCGGTCGCCGTCGGCGCTGACGACGACCCGGTAGTCGTACGTGACCACGTAGGTGAAGCCGTCGTGCACCGGCTTTCCGGACGGTCGGGCGGGCACCTTCGCGTAGGCCGGGGCCTCCAACGCAGCGCGCAGCTCCGCGACTTCGGCGGGTGTCATGCGGCCGTTCCGCGGGGGTTCGCTGCCGGAGCGGGTCGTGTAGCTGCCGTCGTAGTGGACGGTCAGCTGGTTGTCGACGCCCGCGAGACCCCCACTGACGTTCACCGTCACGAGGACCTCGCGCGGACCGTGCTCCTCGTCCTTCTTCACGGTCCCGCCCGAACTCGTCGGGACGGGCGGGGCGGTGCCCCCGCCGCCGGTCGGCATCGGATTCGTCGTGCCGTCCTGAGTCCCGTCCTGCGTCGCGACCGGGGGTTTCGGGGTGTCCTGGCCGCCGCACCCGGCCAACGCCATCACCGGGAGCAGCACGATCGACGCGGCCCGGATCCGCCCCGCGTACCGTCTCCTGCGCACCCTGTCCCCGAGTGTCATGTTCCTGAGCGTCATGGGTCCGAGCATCCCCTCAGCCGAGCCGATTGACCAGGGCCGCGTGCAGGGCGTCGAGCCGGGGGCCGTGCGGTCCGCCGCGTACCGCGAGGTCGACGGCGTCGACACAGGCGCGGCACCGTTCCAGGTGGGCCTCGGCATGGCCGAGGACATCGTGGGACAGCTCCCCACGGGCGTACGCGGCCACCCAGGCGTCCGGGAGATGGTGGTCGGCGCCGGGCGCGGTGGGGACCGGGCCGGTCATGGGGGGGTGAGAGTTCGGACATTCGGAGCACGCGGCCCCGGCTTCGGACCACACGCCCCCGGTGCCGTCACACGCCCCGCACGATCCCCGTCAGCGGGCCCTCGTGGCGCCAGCCCAGGGAGTCGTAGAGGGCCAGTCCGTCCCTCGTCGCCGACAGGACGCCCGTCTCCGCTCCCGCCTGCGCGCCCGCCGCCTCGAGGGTGCGCATGACGTTGGCGCCCAGGCCGCGGCGGCGGTGGTCCGGGTGGGTCTCGATCTGGTCGGCGACCGCCGTCGCGCCCGTCGGAGCCAGCTGGCCGCGGGCGGCGAGCGTGCCGTCCGGTGCCACGATCCGGACCCGTACGACCCCGTCCCGGGTCTCCGTCGTCCGCGCGTACCCCTCCGGCGCCGGAGGCCGCGCGCCGGCGTCCAGTGCCTTGGTCATCATGAAGCCGGGATCGTCCGGGACGGTCCACCCCGGGGTGATCCACTCCGCGACCTCATCCGGCTCCGCCATCACCTTCAGCCACGCGTTCGGCTCGGTGATCTCCGCGCAGAGTTTGCCCACGGACACCGCGTCCGGCGCCGGCAGTACATGTCGGAAGACGTGCGTCGGCAGGCCCACGTCGATCCGGTAGCCCCAGGGCTCGACGACGGCGGACGGGGTGCCGCGCGAGACGGTCCAGCCCGCCACCCACGCAGATGTAATAGACGCCATATCCATGGAGGTATTACACGGCATTCTCCACCTGGGCGGGAGGGCGATCGCTCACAGCGAACGCGGCCGGGGGAACATTCGGTGGCGCACGTGCATTGAGTCCACATAGCTCAACTTGACTGCCGAAGGGGAGATCATGGCTTCGACGTCCTCACCGCTCACTCTGCCTGTGCTGCCGCTCGACGACGAGGTCGTGCTGCCCGGAATGGTGGTGCCGCTGGACCTGTCCGACAACGACGTACGCGCGGCGGTCGAGGCGGCGCAGGCCGCCGCCCGCTCCGATTCGGGCAAGCCCAGGGTGCTCCTCGTGCCCCGCGTCGACGGGACGTACGCCGGGACCGGCGTCCTCGGCACCGTCGAGCAGGTCGGCCGGCTCTCCGACGGCGACCCCGGCGCGCTCATCCGCGGCCGAGGCCGTGTGCGGATCGGCGCCGGTACGACAGGCCCCGGCGCCGCCCTGTGGGTCGAGGGCAGCATCGTCGACGAGGTCGTGCCCGAGCCGCTGCCCGGTGCCGTGACCGAACTGGTCAAGGAGTACAAGGCGCTGGCCACCAGCTGGCTGAAGAAGCGCGGCGCCTGGCAGGTCGTGGACCGGGTCCAGCAGATCGACGGCGTCTCCGCGCTCGCCGACAACTCCGGCTACTCCCCCTTCCTCACCGTCGAGCAGAAGGTCGAACTCCTCGAGACCGCCGACCCCGTCGTCCGCCTCAGGCTCGCCACGGCGCAGCTGCGCGAGCACCTGGCCGAGCAGGACGTGGCCGAGAGCATCGCGAAGGACGTCCAGGAGGGCGTCGACAAGCAGCAGCGCGAGTTCCTGCTGCGGCGCCAGCTGGAGGCCGTGCGCAAGGAACTGCGCGACCTCAACGGCGAGACGGAGGGCGACGAGTCCGACGACTACCGGGCCCGCGTCGAGGCCGCCGACCTGCCGTCGAGCGTGCGCGAGGCGGCCCTCAAGGAGGTCGAGAAGCTGGAGCGGTCCAGCGACCAGTCCCCGGAGGGCTCCTGGATCCGCACCTGGCTGGACACCGTCCTCGAACTGCCGTGGAACGAGCGAACCGATGACGGCGCGACCCAGTACGACATCCAGGGGGCGAAGGCCGTCCTCGACGCCGAGCACGCGGGTCTGGAGGACGTGAAGGAGCGGATCACCGAATACCTGGCGGTGCGCAAGCGGCGCGCCGAGCGCGGGCTCGGGGTCGTCGGCGGCCGCCGCGGCGGCGCCGTCCTCGCCCTCGTCGGCCCGCCCGGCGTCGGCAAGACCTCGCTCGGCGAGTCCGTCGCGCACGCGATGGGACGGAAGTTCGTGCGGGTCGCGCTCGGCGGCGTACGGGACGAGGCGGAGATCCGCGGCCACCGGCGTACGTACGTCGGTGCGCTGCCCGGCCGGATCGTCCGGGCCATCAAGGAGGCCGGGTCGATGAACCCGGTGGTCCTGCTCGACGAGATCGACAAGGTCGGCTCCGACTACCGGGGCGACCCGGCGGCCGCGCTCCTGGAGGTCCTGGACCCGGCGCAGAACCACACGTTCCGGGACCACTACCTGGAGGTCGAACTGGACCTCTCCGACGTCGTCTTCCTGGCGACGGCGAACGTCCTGGAGGCCATCCCGGAGGCGCTGCTCGACCGCATGGAGCTGGTCAGGCTCGACGGGTACACGGAGGACGAGAAGGTCGTCATCGCCCGTGACCACCTGCTGCCCAGGCAACTGGAGCGGGCGGGCCTGGAGCCGGGCGAGGTGGTCCTGGAGGACGCGTCGCTGCGGAAGCTGGCGGGGGAGTACACCCGGGAGGCGGGCGTACGGAACCTGGAGCGGTCCATCGCACGGCTGCTGCGGAAGGTCGCGGCGCAGCACGAACTGGGCGACCGGGAGCTGCCGTTCACGGTCGGTGTGGACGATCTGCGGGGGCTGATCGGCCGGCCGCACCACGTGCCGGAGTCCGCCCAGGACCCGGCCGAGCGGCGGACCGCGGTGCCGGGCGTGGCGACCGGACTCGCCGTCACCGGCGCCGGCGGCGACGTGCTCTTCGTCGAGGCCTCGCTCGCCGACCCGGAGACCGGCGCGGCCGGTCTCACCCTCACCGGCCAGCTGGGCGACGTGATGAAGGAGTCCGCGCAGATCGCGCTCTCCTTCCTCCGCTCGCACGGCGCGGAGCTGGAGCTGCCCGTGACCGGTCTGAAGGACCGGGGCGCGCA
This sequence comes from Streptomyces sp. NPDC039609, assembly GCF_055596705.1. Lineage (NCBI taxonomy): Bacteria > Bacillati > Actinomycetota > Actinomycetes > Kitasatosporales > Streptomycetaceae > Streptomyces > Streptomyces sp. NPDC039609. Next base: position 191,731 of record NZ_JBVIUJ010000014.1, on the reverse strand, counting down.
CATCCACTTCCCGGCGGGCGCGGTCCCGAAGGACGGCCCGAGCGCGGGCATCACGATGACGACCGCGCTGGCCTCGCTGCTCTCCGGCCGCCTGGTCCGCACGGACGTGGCGATGACCGGCGAGGTCTCCCTGACCGGCCGGGTCCTCCCGATCGGCGGCCTGAAGCAGAAGCTCCTGGCGGCCCACCGGGCGGGCATCACGACGGTCGTGATCCCGAAGCGGAACGAGGCCGACCTGGACGACGTCCCGGCGGAGATCCTGGAGAGGCTGGAGGTCCACCCGGTCACGGACGTCCGCCAGGTCCTGGAGATCGCCCTGGCCCCGGCGGAGGTCGCGGTGAGCGTGGCGGCGTAAGTCCCTCGCGAGGAAGCGGGGTGCCCTGCACGGGGCACCCCGCTTCGTCGCGCTTCGGATCTGCCCGAGTCGCGCTTCGGGTCTGCCCGAGTCGCGCTTCGGGTCTGCCCCTACGTCAGCCGTTCCGGCGGCGCGCCAGCAGCAGGCTGCCCGCTCCGAAGGCCGCCAGGGCTCCCGCGCCCGCGAGGGCGAGGGGGAGCGGGGAGGAGGGCGTCCGCGTGGATTCGGCGGAGAGGACGGGGGCCTGTTCGTCGCCGCCGTGGCCCGCGTGGCTCACCGTGGAGCGGTCGGCGCCCGCGGCGATCTTCGCCTCGCTCGGGGCCGAGACCGCCGTCGTACCGCCGCCGAAGGCGACGTCCGAGCAGCTGTAGAACGCCTCCGGGCTGTCGTTGCGCTGCCAGACCTTGTAGACGATGTGGCGGCCGGTGCGGGCCGGCAGGGTGCCGGTGAAGTTGTAGAAGCCGTCCGTCGCCGTGCGGGCGGTGGCGTAGGTGGCCACGGGCGTCGCGTCCAGGTCCGACCACTTCAGGGGCTGGGTCGGGTCGAAGCCCTGCTTGGTGATGTAGACCGTCATCGTGCCGGAGTGCGGCGCCGTCACCCGTACCTTGAAGTCGAAGGAACCGGCGCCGACCGCCGTGGCCGGCCAGTCCGTGCGGGCCCAGTCGAGCGCCCGGTACTTCTCGCGGTTGGCCGAGCAGAGCTTGCCGTCCGGGATGAGCATCTGGTGCTGTCCGTCCGCGTTGGCGATGTTCACCTCGTTCCAGTCGTACAGCGGCTGGGTGCCGGAGTCGGCCACCAGGTCCTTGCACACCTGCGACTTCGGCGTCTCGGGGCCTTCCGCGTAACAGGCCGCCACCCGGCTCACCGGGTTGAAGACGGCGCCGTGGGCTCCGGCGGTGGAGGGGGTGAGGGGGATCAGCGCGGCCGCGGACAGGGTGACGGCCGCTGCGGTGCGACGGTGCGAGGGCATGGCGGGGCTCTCTCTCGTGCGTGGGGGAGTACGGGACGAGCAACGAGCGGTCCGCGTACGGAAGTTGAATGCCGTACGCGCCGCCCCGAGCCTCGCATTGGTCCATACCAATGGGCAAGGGGGCGGGCGCAGAAAGGCGGAGCGGTCGAGTGGCCGACACCGTGAGGACCCGTGCACGGCTCCGGCCCCGCACCTTGCCCACCGGGCAGGATGCGGGGCCGAAGTCGTTGCGGCGGATTCCGGTGGGAGCCTCAGCTCTTGGCCGCGGGCCGCCGCGATCCTCCTCGCGGAGACGGGGCTCGGCTCAGCCGTTCGCCAGCGCCTGGACCCGTGAGAGGTCGCCGTTGAAGCGGTTGTGGTCGCCGACCGTCGGGCCGGTCGAGGTGTACTGCCACATCGTGTAGTACGGCCAGCCGGCCGGGAGCGTGCCGACCGTCGAGGCGTACCGCGCGATCCACAGCGGGTTGCTCGCACCGAAGCCCGCGTAGTTGCCGGTGCACTGCGTCCACCAGCTCGTCGCCGTGTAGATCACGGCGTCACGGCCGGTCCGGGCCTTGTAGCGGTTGAGGAAGTCCCGGATCCAGGTGACCATCGCGGACTGCGACTTGCCGTAACAGGTCGCCCCGTAGGGGTTCCACTCGATGTCCAGCGCACCCGGCAGCGTCCTGCCGTCCTTGGACCAGCCGCCGCCGTTGTTGACGAAGTAGTCGGCCTGCGCCGCGCCCGTCGTCGTGTCCGGGGTGGCGAAATGGTACGCGCCGCGGATCATGCCGACGTTGTACGAGCCGTTGTACTGCTGCGCGAAGTAGGGGTTCTTGTAGTAGGTGCCCTCCGTCGCCTTGACGTAGGCCCACTTCACCCCGCTGTTCCACAGGGTCGACCAGGCCACGTTCCCCTGGTGGCTGGAGACGTCCACACCTTCGGTCTGGACGGCCCGGGGCGTGCCGGGCGTGCCGTTCCGACCGTCGTGCTCGATGACGCCCATTCCCATGTGGGCGGAGCCGCGCGGGGGCGCGGCCTCGGTGTCGGCCGCGTTCGCCGCGCCGGGGAGGGAGAGGGGCAGAAGGAGAGCCAGGGCCGCGAGGGTGACGCCGGCGAGGGTCTTTCCGGATCTGTGCACGGGCATTGCGTGCCTCCGAAAGGCGGTGGGGGTGAAACATGTCCTGGTGTGGACATGTCAGCGAAGCCGCTGGGGAAGACGCTACGCACGTAGACCGGCCCGACGGAAGGGGGGCTGGGTGCTGCCGTTGGTCTACGCCTGCGAAATACTGAAGGAGCTGCGGCGATGGCCGCGGCCGAAAGAAACTTTCAGCGACCGGAAAGCGCGCGAGGGGTGCTGACGTGCACGGAAGCGGTACGGGGAGTGAAGGCGAGCCCATCGGGTCGTCGACGCGGAGTGGTGTGGACCAGGAATTCCTCGCCCTGGAACGCGAACTGGCGGTCTTTCTGCGTCGCGCCCGCTCCCAGTCCGGCGAGATGGCCCGCGAGGTCCACCCCGAACTGGAGCCCGCCGCCTACGGCCTGTTCGTACGGCTCGACGACGCCGGCCCGCAGCGCGCCACCGACCTCGCCGGCTACTTCGGCGTCGGCAAGGCGACGATGAGCCGCCAACTGCGCGCCCTGGAGGAGCTCGGCCTCGTCGCCCGCGACCCCGATCCGGCCGACGGGCGTGCCTCGCTCGTCCGGCTGACGGAGGAGGGCCGCAACCGCTTCCGGCGCGTACGGGACGCACGGCGCGGGCGGTACGTCCGCAAGCTCGCCGACTGGGACCGTGGCGAGGTCGCCGAACTGGCCCGCCTGCTCCACCAGCTGAACGCCCGCGCGGAGAGCTGAGGAGAGCGGAGAGCTGAGGAGAAGCGGGCTTCAGAGGACCGCGTAGGCGGCCGTCGCATCGTCGTGGCGCTTCCAGCGGGTGGCGCCGCCCGCCGTCCCGTCCTCCGCCTCCCGAGTACGGACCCGCGCGAGCAGGCCGTGCGGGCCCTCGTTCCTGAGCACGTCGAAGCAGTCCGCCCAGTCGCCCTCCGCGAACAGGTCCACCCATCGCGTCGCCCCGTCGGTGAGCGCCGCCAGGGCCCGTACCGCCGCCCGGGGCGCCGTCCCCGTCACCGCGCGCCGCGCCACCTCCGGGTCCGCCGCGGCCGTGAAGAAGCCGCCCTCCTGGTTGCGCAGACGGTCCGTCGCCGCCAGGGAGCGGCGGATCTCGTCCGGGATCCGGTCCAGACGGTCGTCGAGCACCGCCCGTACCGAGCCGTCCGGTGCCTCGAGGAGCAGTGCGGAGTCCGAGAGGACGAGATGCTCGACCGTGGTCGCGTTCCAGCGGGCCATCGCGACCGTCGCCTGGGGAGTACGCACGTGAGAAAGGTCACAGGTGTCCCGGTGGGTGTCGGCGGTGCGCCGGATTGCCAAGGACAGGATCTCGGACAGCGTCATGTCGGGGCGCGAAGCGGATAGTTCGGTCAAAGCCCCGCCGAGCCTGGCGGTGAACCAGGGCACGTCGTGCACACAGCCGTCATCGCCGGCCGGTGGCGTGACCCCGTCGAGCACCACGACCGTCCCGCCCCCTCCGTGCACGGGGAGAGCCGTCGCCACCCAGTCCTCATTAGGGCGTTCGGGGCTGCCGGGGAGGGTGGCCGCTTCGGTGCGCATGATCCCCAGTCTGCCCCGGCGTCGGGAGGCCTGCATCACTCCTTCACAACGCCTCCAAACGGCCGGATCCTGCCTGTACCGGCCCTCCAAGGGGCGCGCACGAGGCGGAAGGCAGCCCTCCGGGAAGCTGCGGGCGGGCATCCTGCCAAAGCCCGCACGGAAGATCCAACCGGCACACCGCACAAGTCCGCGAAGGCCCTCGCGCGGAGTTGTTCGCCAACTCATGAGTGTTGTTCACTCGTTCGGGTGGCGGAGCGGCCGATGCGCGTCCCCTTCCCAAAATGCGCTGGAATGGTCGGAAGCCGTACCAGGGGTGGGGGCGCTCTGAGATGTGACCGGTCGTCACCTCTGCTTCATGGGTGGACGAGTCGAGAATGCGAGCACCGGTGCAGAAGAAGCGGCCTCGGAGCAACAACGGCACGCGGAGCCAGAGCCCCGGCGACCCGCTGACCACGAGCGGAGCGACGGGCCCCGAAGCCGACGGCACCACCGGTATCCCCGTGGGCCGTCCCAAGCGCGTCCGGAACCGGCTGGTCGCCGGCGTCGCCCTCGTCGGCGTCACCGTCCTCACCGCCGGCGCCCCCGCGATCCTCACCGTCTCCGGCGAACTGACCGACTCCCAGAATCTGGTCACCCTCGCCGAGCTCGACCGCCAGGCCGTCACCCTCGCCCACTCGCTCGCCGACGAACGCGACGAGGTCGTCGCGTACATCGCCGCGGGCAGGGACGAGCAGCAGGGCACCGGCAAGAAGAAGCGGCAGGTCACCAGCGCTCGTTCCACCCGGGTCGACCGGCAGATCGACGAGATCAAGCCCGCCGCCTCCGCCGAACTGCGCAGGGATCTCGCGGACCTGCCGGCCGTCCGCCGCACCGCGCTCACCGGCAAGGGCACCGCCCTGGAGGCGCACAAGGCGTACTCGGACGTCATCGCCAAGCTCCAGGACCTCGCCGACGAGCTCGCCGAGCAGACCCCCGCCCGCGCCGCCGAAGCCACCCGGGCCCCCGCCGCCCTCGGCCGCGCCGTCGAGCAGGCGTCGGCGACCCGCGGACTACTCCTCGCCGCCCTCGCCGTCCCCCAGCCGGAGGCCCCCGGCACCACGCACTACGACCCGGACACCGGCACCTACGTGCCCGACGAGGCCGAGGGAGCCGACGAGGCCGACCGGGCCCGGAACGCGCTGACGGCCGCCGCCCAGCAGGCCCGGGTCCGTGAACTGGGCTCCCTCGCCGACTTCGACCAGGCCGCCACGGCCGCCGGGCGGGACTCCCTCGCCGGCACCGTGACGGGTCCGGACGTCAAGAGCGCCGAGCGCTTCCTCGCCGGGCTCACCGACCAGCCGACGCTCAGCAAGTCCGAACGCCGCACCGACCCCGAGAAGCTGGAGGCCGCGCTCTCCGCCCGTATCGAGCAGATGCGCGGCGTCGAGTCGACGCTCTCCACCGAGCAGGTGGCACGCCTCGCCCAGCTCCGCGACGACGACGTCACCGCCCTCGAACTGCGCATCGCCTTCCTCGGCGGCTGTCTGCTGGTCGCGATCGGCATCTCCACCTTCGTCGCCCGCAGCCTCACCCGCCCGCTCGCCGTGGTCCGCATCGGCGCCGCGCGGCTCGCCGCCGCCCCGGAGGCCGAGGAGCCGGTCCGCTTCACCGGCCGCAACGACGAGTTCGCCCAGGTCGTACGGTCCCTCAACACCCTCCAGGGCAAGCTGGCCGACCTCGCCCGGCGCACCGAGCGGCTCGACAGCGAGCGCGCCGACCTGGCCGGCGCCGGCGAGGCCCTCACCGCCGAGCTGGCCACCCAGCGCGCCGAGCTCCAGGGCCACACCGCCCTCCTCACCGCCGAACTCGAACGGCTCCGGCACACCGTCCACCACACCTTCGTCAACCTCTCGCTGCGCAGCCTCGGTCTGGTGGAGCGTCAGCTCGGGGTCATCGAGAAGCTGGAGGAGCGCGAGCAGGACCCGGACCGGCTGGCCACCCTCTTCAAGCTCGACCACATGGCGACCGTCATGCGCCGTCACAGCGAGAACCTCCTGGTCCTCGCCGGCCACGAGCACGTCCACGGCCACCCCGGAGCGGTCCCGCTCGTCGACGTGCTGCGCGCCGCCGTCAGCGAGATCGAGCGGTACGAGCGGGTGACCATCCAGTCCCTGCCTCCGCACGCCCAGATCGCCGGCTTCGCCGCGGACGACCTCAGCCACCTGGTCGCCGAACTCCTCGAGAACGCCACGTCCTTCTCGCCGCCCGACGCGCAGGTCCAGCTCTCCGGCTGGCTCCTGGAGAGCGGTGAGGTGATGCTCTCCGTCCAGGACGAGGGCATCGGCATGACCGAGTCCCGGCTCTCCGAGCTCAACGCGCGGCTCGCCGAGGCGGACCCGGCCGACATCGCGGGGGAGGGGCTCGGCATCCGGGTCACCGCCCTGCTCGCCGCCCGCCACGGCGTACGGGTGCAGCTGCGCGAGCAGAAGCAGGGCGGCATCGCGGCCGTGATCGTGCTGCCGCTGCCGCTGCTTCCGACGGCCCCGCCCACCGCGGTCCCGCCGGCCGTGCCGGTCGCCGGCTCGGCGCCCACGCTGAACCTCCCGGGCTCGGTCGCCGAGGCGAACTCCAACGCCCTGCCGTCCCGGACCAGGGACCCGCTCGTCGAGGCCGCGGAACAGGCGTTCGCCGAGGCGGAGACGGCCGCGGAAACGGCTGCACGGACGGCACCGGAGGCGCCTGCGGCCGAGGCGCCTGAGGCCGAGGCGCCCGAGACCGAGGCGCCCGAGGCCGGTGCGCCCGAGGCCGGTGCGCCCGAGACCGAGGCGCCCGAGCAGACGCCCGCTCCCACGGCCGCCGAGCCCGAGCCCGACTACGACCCCGAGCCCGACTACGACCCCGAGCTCTCGGTGGCCGAGACGACCCTCCAGGTACGTCTCCCCGACCCGCCGCCCGAGCCCGACACCCACGAGCGCGCGGCGGAGGAGTCCGAGCCGGTCGCCCAGCGCCTCACGGACAAGGGCCTGCCCAAGCGCACCCCCCAGATCGTCCGCCAGGCCGACGCCCCCGCCGCCCCACGCACGGGCGGGGTCGACGCCGAGGAGCTGCGACGCAGGCTCGGCGGCTTCCACCGGGGGGCCGAGGAAGGTCGCCGAGACGTAGAGGCGGAGATCGAAGCCGTACAGACGCAGACCGCAGGGACCGAGGAGAAGTCGGGGGACACAGTCGAGGAGGCACGCAGTTGACTGCGACCGGAACATTCGGACTGAGCAGGGAGGCCCGCAACCTGCAGTGGCTGCTGGGCAACCTCGTCGAGGAGGTGCCAGGGCTCCGCTCGGTCGCCGTCGTCTCGTCCGACGGGCTGCTGCTGCTCTCGTCCGACCCGGCAGCGCAGGCCGCCGCCACCCCCGCCAAGGGCCGCTCCCGCGGCCCACGGGGGTCCAGCGCCGACCTGGCCACGATCGTCTCGGGCATCGGCAGCCTCACCGTCGGCGCGGCCCGGCTGATGGACGGCGGCGGGGTCAAGCAGACCATGGTGGCGATGGAGGAGGGCAGCGTCTTCGTCATGTCGATCAGCGACGGCTCGCTCCTCGGTGTGCACGCCGACCCCGACTGCGACATGAGCGTCGTGGCGTACCACATGGCGCTCTTCGTCGGCCGCGCCGGACATGTACTCACCCCCGAACTCCGCAGTGAGCTGCGCAAATCGTTGGAGAGCACCCAGTGACGTCCGCATCCCACGCCCACAAGCTGCCGATCCGCGGGGACGGCCGGCGCCCCGCGCGCGTGCGCCCGTACTCGCTCACCGGCGGCCGTACCCGCTTCGGCCACGTCCTGCTCGTCGAGACCTTCGTCGCGGCGCTCGAGGCGTCGCCCGAGCGGAAGGTGCTCACGAACGGCGGGCGGCCCCGCGGGCTGATGCCGGAGATGCGGGCCATCGTCGAGATCTGCCGCCGGATGCGTACCGTCGCGGAGATCTCGGCGCTCCTGAAGATGCCGTTGGGTGTCGTCCGAGTGCTGCTGAGCGACTTGGCCGACCAGGGAAAGATCCGCGTGTACGGGACCGGTCACGGCACCGGCCAGCCCGACCGCGCGCTGCTCGAAAGGGTGCTGAGTGGACTCCGCCGTCTCTGAAGTCGCTGCCCCCCTGCTCGCCGGGATACCCGCCCAGCCCGAAGCCCCGGGCACGGACGCCGAAGAGGGTTCCCAGGACTGGCAGCTCGACCACACCCGGGCCCCGATCGCGACCAAGGTCGTCGTCGCGGGCGGCTTCGGGGTCGGCAAGACGACCTTCGTCCGGGCGGTCTCGGAGATCACTCCGCTGCAGACCGAGGCCCTGATGACACGGGCGAGCGAGGAGACCGACGATCTCTCCGACACGCCCGACAAGCTGACCACCACCGTGGCGATGGACTTCGGCCGGATCACTCTCGCCGACGACCTCGTCCTGTACGTCTTCGGTACGCCGGGACAGCAGCGGTTCTGGTTCATGTGGGACGACCTCGTGCGCGGCGCGATCGGCGCGATCGTGCTCGCCGACACCCGTCGGCTGACCGACTGCTTCCCCGCGCTGGACTACTTCGAGAGCTGCGGGCTCCCGTACATCGTCGCGGTCAACCACTTCGAGGGCACCGAGGCGTTCGAGGCCGAGGACGTCCGGGAGGCCCTCACGGTGCCGCCGCACGTACCGGTCGTGATCATGGACGCACGCAAGCGGTACAGCGTGATCGAGTCCCTGCTCGCGATGGTCGCGCACGCGCTCGAAGCCACCCCTGAATAACGCGTTAGGAACCCCGTCATGCGGAAGATACTCATCGTCGGGGCCGGCCAGTCCGGTCTCCAGCTCGCCCTCGGACTGCAGTCGCAGGGGTACGAAGTCACCCTCATGTCCAATCGCACGGCGGACGAGATCCGGTCCGGCCGGGTCATGTCCACCCAGTGCATGTTCGACACCGCACTCCAGCACGAGCGCGACCTCGCCCTGAACTTCTGGGAGTCCCAGGCCCCGCAGATCAAGGGCCTCGGCGTCTCCGTCGCCGCCCCGGACTCCAGCCGCGCGATCGACTGGGTGGGCAAGCTCGACGGCTACGCGCAGTCCGTCGACCAGCGCGTGAAGATGGCCGGCTGGATGGAGACCTTCGCCCAGCGCGGCGGCCAGCTCGTCATCCACGGCGCGGCAGTCTCCGACCTGGACTTCTTCTCCCGTACGTACGACCTGGTGCTGGTCTCCGCCGGCAAGGGCGAGCTGGTCTCGATGTTCGGCCGGGACGCGTCCCGCTCCCCGTACAGCGAGCCGCAGCGCGCGCTGGCCGTCGCGTACGTCCACGGCCTGGGCCCGCGCCCCGAGCACCCGGACTTCGACGCCGTGCGCTGCAACCTGGTCCCGGGTGTCGGCGAGCTCTTCGTCATGCCGACCCTGACGACCTCCGGCCGCGCCGACATCCTCTTCTGGGAGGGGATCCCCGGCGGTCCGCTCGACGTCTTCCAGGGCGTCAAGGAGCCCTCGGAGCACCTCTCCCTCACGCTGGAGCTGATGGAGAAGTTCACGCCCTGGGAGTACGCGCGGGCCACCAAGGTCGAGCTGACCGACGCCAACGGCACGCTGGCCGGCCGCTACGCCCCGACCGTGCGCAACCCGATCGGCCGGCTCCCCGGCGGCGGCCTGGTCCTCGGTGTCGCGGACGTCGTGGTCGCCAACGACCCGATCACCGGCCAGGGTTCGAACTCGGCCTCCAAGTGCGCCGCCGCCTACCTCGCGGCGATCGTCGAGCACGGCGACAAGCCCTTCGACGAGGACTGGATGCGGTCCACGTTCGACCGCTACTGGAACACCGCGCAGCACGTCACGAAGTGGACCAACGCGATGCTCGGCGTCCCGCCGGAGCACGTCCTCAACCTGATCGGCGCCGCCGGCCAGCTCCAGCCGGTCGCCGACCGCTTCGCGAACGGCTTCGACGACCCGGCCGACTTCGAGAACTTCTTCTTCGACCCCGAGAAGACGTCCGCGTACCTGGCCTCGGTCGCCGGGGCCTGACGGTCACGCGAGAGGGCGGGCGGGCGGGGCAGGTGCCCGGCCGCCCGCCCGGGGGCTCAGACGGCCCTCATGCTGATGCCCTGGTTGGCGCCCTGGTGGCAGTCCCACAGCCGCGCGCGGGCGCCCGCCTGCTGGCTCCAGTCGGCTATCTCCAGGCACTTGCTCCAGGCGTAGGAGTAGTCCATGTAGAGAACGCTGGTGCCATAGAACAGCTGGTTCTGGCCGTAGTGGCAGTCCCACTGGTTGGCGGTCGCGCCGTTGTTACGCCCCCAGCCGCCGATCTCCAGGCACTTGCCGCTGTGGAGGTTGAGGTAGTAGTGCGCACTGCCGTCCTGGTCCGAGTGCCACCAGCGGACCCACTTCTGGTTGTCGCCACCGGTACAGGGCCACTGGCGCACGGCCGCGCCGTTCGCCTTGCTCCAGTCGGCCACCTCGAGACACTGGCCGGAGTGGTTCATGCGGATCTCGACGGTGCCGACGTAGACCCACGAGGTAGCGGCCTGGGCCGGAACGGCCAGGGCGCCGAAGACGAGGCCGAGGGATGCGGCGAGCACGAGCAGTCCGCGGCGGGCGCGGACGATCGGGTTGAACTTCATGGTCCTCTGCAATCAAGAAGGTTCCGGCCTGTGGCCGGAAATATTGTCATGATCGCATAAGTCTGTGCATCAACCGCCTTCTCCGGAACATCACTTGATGTCATGAAACGGAATACCTTCCTCCGGTCTGTCCGCTTCGGTGCGTCGGTCCTCGCCGGACGAAGGGTGCTCAGGCCCCGCCCTGATCGAACCCCTCGTCCGAGCCGTCCGTGGCCCCGGCAGGGAGCTCGGGCGGTGTGTACGACGGGAGGGCCGCGGCCGCCGGGTCGGGGCGGACCGCGCCGAGCAGCGGGTTGGCGGCGATCGGGGAGACCTTGACCTTGGCGCCGGGGCGGGGGGCCTGGACGACCAGGCCGTGGCCGAGGTAGATCGCCACGTGGGTGGCCTCGGGGAAGTAGACCACCAGATCGCCGGGGCGCAGCTCGCTCAGGGACACCCTCGGAAGCGTCCGCCACTGTTCCTGGCTGGTCCGCGGGATCTCCCGGCCGGCGCTCGCCCATGCCTGCGAGGTCAGCCCCGAGCAGTCGTACGACTCCGGCCCCTCGGCGCCCCACACGTACGGCTTGCCGATCTGCCGCACCGCGTACCGCAGCGCCTCCCCGCCCTCCTGCGAGGGGGTCCGGGCGGTGTCCAGGACGCCGGAGTCGAGGAGTTCGCGCTGCGCCCCCGCGGTCTGGGTCCGCTCCAGCTCGGTCAGCCGGGCGAGCTGGTCGGCGGAGAGGGTGGCGAGCAGCTTCTGGACGTCCTTCAGCTTCACCTCGACGTCGTCCCGCTGTTTCCGCTGCCGTGCGGCGAGCGTCTGCTGACGGTCCAGGGCCTGGCGCGAGCGGCTCGCGAGCGTGTCCGCCTTCTTCTCCGCCTCGGTGAGACGGGAGACGGTGCCCGCCCGGTCGCGGGCCGCGCGCGCCATCAGATGACCTTGGTCAAGGGCGCGCTGGGGGTCGTTCGACAGCAGGAGCCGCAGGTATCCGGAGAGCTCGGAGCGGCCCTGGTACTGCTCGCGCGCGAGCCTTCCGGCCGCGTTGCGACCGTCGGCGAGCGCCTTGCGGGCGGCGGTGAGGGCGGCACCGACCTTCTTGGTGTCGGCGGTCTGGAGCCGTAGGGCCTCGTCGGTGGCGTTGAAGGTCTCGGTGGCCTGCTCGGCCTGGCGGTAGAGGGTCTGGAGCCGGGTGAGGAGGGCGGCGACGGAGTCACCGCCGGGGGGCGGGAGTTCGGCGGCGTCGTCGAGGGGGGTGCCGTCGGCGGGGTCGGTGGAGTCGTCCGGGGCTGCCGGGCCCGTCGTGGCGCTCGGCGTCCCGCCGGGTGGCGCTACGGGGGATTCGCTGTCGGAGGGTGGGTCCTGGGCAGGCGGATCGACCGGTGGGGCCGTCGACGCCTCGCCCGCGGCGGCCTCGGCGTGGGCCTCGACCGATGGGTCCGCCGGATCGTCGGCGGTCGCCGACGGAAGCCCCGTCAGCGCCGTCGTCGCGACCAGCACCCCCGTGCAGACCCTGCGCAGCAGCCTTCCTGACACGTCATCACCTCCACGGAGATGATGGGCGTGCCAGGTCGTGCGATGAGCTCACAAAGGGGCGATTCGGGCTAAGCGTCTCACCCGTTCGGCTTGGACCACGGCCACTTCAGCTCGCGCCGCTCCCGTCCCTCGGGGGCGTACTCGTAGACCCAGCCGCGCTGGAGCCCGAGCCGTTTGGTCCGCCCGGCGGGCTCGCGCAGATACGCGTGGACGGTCGGCGGCCCGCCGTCGGGGTCCGGCACCGGCACCTCGTACCACTTCGGCGGATGTCCGGTCGGACCGACGAGGACGGGCAGGACCCGGCCGTCGAGGGGGCCGCCACGAAAGAGGGTGTTCTCGCTTCTCACGACCCCAGTCTCATCCAACGCTCTGCGTGTGGAAACCCGGCCTTCAGCTCGGGGACGAGGTGCGTGGTCAAGGTGACGCCGCGTGGCAGCGTGCCGCGGTGCGTCCCTGTTCTCGCGTCGGCTTGATGGCTTACCTGTTGATCCTCTAGTTTGTGAGCGATGACCACGACTCACGTGAAGCGGGCGTTCAAGTACCGCTTCTACCCGACGGATGCGCAGGCGGCCGAGCTGTCACGCACCTTCGGGTGTGTGCGAAAGGTCTATAACCTGGCACTCGCCGCGCGTTCCGAGGCATGGGTTCTTCGGCGGGAGCGGGTCAACTACAACGCGACGTCGGCGATGTTGACCGGGTGGAAGAAGACCGAGGAGCTGTCATACCTGGCCGAGGTGTCTTCGGTTCCCCTGCAGCAGACGCTGCGGCATCTGCAGGCCGGGTTCACGAGTTTCTTCGCGAAGCGGGCCCAGTACCCGCGTTTCAAGTCCAAGCACAAGTCCCGGGCCAGCGCTGAGTACACGTCCAGCGCGTTCCGCTACCGGGATGGTCGGCTCACGCTGGCGAAGATGGCCGAGCCACTGGACATCCGCTGGTCGCGTCCGCTTCCTGCCGGCGTGCAGCCGTCAACGGTGACCGTGTCCCGGGACGCGTCCGGCCGCTGGTTTGTTTCGATGCTCTGCAACGACAGCCCACAGGTGATGTCGAAGACAGACAGTGCGGTCGGTATCGATGCTGGTATCAGTTCGCTGATCACCCTCTCGACTGGGGAACGCATCACCAACCCGAAGTATGAACGCCGTGAACGGGCCCGTCTGGCGAAGGCGCAGCGTGCCCATGCCCGCAAGGAGAAGGGATCGGCTAACCGGGCCAAGGCTCGCATCCGCGTGGCGAAGATCCATGCGAAGATCGCCGACCGGCGTCGGGATCACCTCCACAAAGTCACCACTCGACTCGTCCGCGAAAACCAAACGGTCGTGATCGAAGACCTCACTGTCCGCAACATGGTCAAGAACCACAGTCTCGCCCGCGCCATCTCTGATGCGGCATGGTGGGAGATGCGGATGATGCTGGAGTACAAGGCGCAGTGGTACGGGCGGAACCTGGTCGTGATCGACCGCTGGTTCCCCTCCTCCAAACTGTGTTCCACCTGCGGAACCATCCGAGGGCGGTTGCCCTTGAGCGTCCGCACGTGGACATGTGAGTGCGGCACGATCCATGATCGGGACGTGAACGCGGCGAAGAACATTCTGGCCGCCGGGCTGGCGGTTACGGCCTGTGGAGCAGGTGTAAGACCCCAACGGGAGAGTTCCCGGACGGGGCGGCTTGCTGCGAAGCAGGAACCCCTCACTGCGAAGTGAGGGATCCCCTCCTACTTAGGGAGGGGGATGTCAAATGAGGTGTGCCGCCTCGCTCACCACGGGGGTCACTCGTCGCGCCAGGGTGCCGACCGGCCCCTCCGCGCGCTCCTGCGCGAGGAGCCGCTTGACGACCGCCGCCGTCTCCTCGTCGGTCGCGGCCGTCGCCGCGAGCAGCGCGATCAGATGGTCGACGAGCCAGTCCCGCAGCTCGGCGGCGGAGGGCCGCTTGTCCTCGTCGAGCCAGATCAGCGACGCCGCCTCCACCGCGGCGATCCAGGTGCGGACCATCATCCGCAGCCGGGGGCCGGGCTCGTCCACGCCCAGGTGGACGAGGATCTGCTGGGCCGCGGCTCGTCGCACCTCGTCCACGATCGCCGTCGTACGGGAGGTCTCGGCGACGCTCCCGCCCTGGAGCAGGGCGCTGAAGCCGGCGTCGTGCTGGTCGACGAAGGCCAGGTACCGGTCGAGCACCCGGCCGAGGCGCTCGGTCGGCGGCCCGGTCGGCGGTTCGGTGAAGCATCGCTCCAGCTGGTCGGCGGAGGAGCGCAGCGCGGCCTCGTACAGCTGCTGCTTTCCGCCGGGGAAGTAGCGGTAGACGAGCGGCCGTGAGACGCCGGCCGCCTCGGCGACGTCGTCGAGGGAGACCTCGTCCGGCGCCCGGTGGGCGAAGAGCGTCAGGGCGGCGGCAAGGAGCTGCAGCCGCCGTTCCTCGACGCTGAGCCGGCGGTACGCGGGCGAGGCGGCACTGGTCATGTCTCGCAGGGTAGCTCCGCGAGGTGACACGCAGGGGAGCTGTATCGATGTGCGGCTCCGCCGCGTGGCCGTGGTCACGGCCACGCGGGGCCGGGCGGTCACGCGAGCAGTCCCGAGGCCTTCCAGAGCCGCCGGCCCGGTCCCCGTAGCACGCCTATGTCGTCGAGGAAGTCCGTCAGCCGCTTCGCGCCCGACTGCATCACCTCTCGGCGGTGGCCGCTCGCGCGGACCTGGGCGAGGGCCTGGCGGCGGTCCAGGCCGACGTTCTCGTACACCTTGGGGTTGATGAAGCAGGTGGAGAAGACGCGGGCGGCCTCGCCGCAGCTGAGCCGGGTGAACTCCTGCTCCCAGCGGGGTGCGGTCACCATCTGGCGCCGCAGCTCCTCGCGGGCGTAGCGCACGTGCCGTGCCTCCTCGACGACGTGGATGCGGGTCACGCCGCGCACCAGCGTCTGGACGCGCTCGTCCGGGAAGGTCAGACGCTGCATCCAGTCGAGGATCTCCTCGCCGAGGAGGGTCGCGGCGAAGGAGCCGGGGGTGGTGGAGACGGTCTTCAGGACGCGGGCCAGATTGTGGTAGATCCGCGGGACCTGGTAGGCGGGTGCGCCGCCCTTCTGGATCATCCGGGCGAACATCATCGAGTGCCGGCACTCGTCGGCGATCTCGGTGAGCGCGTAGCGCACATGGTTGCTGGTGAGGGACTTGTCGTAGATGTGCCGGACGAGCAGCTGCATCAGGATGATCTCGAACCAGATGCCCAGCGAGGCGAGCGAGGCCGCCTCGTGCCGGGCGAGGTCCATCCGCTGCTCCTCGGACATCTTCCGCCACTGCGGGGTGTCGTAGAGGGACACCAGCTCCGGTGGCCAGAACCACTTCCCGTCCTCGAGCGGGGCCTCCCAGTCGAGTTCGGTCTCGGGGTCGAAGGAATGCTTGAGGGAGGACTCGAGCAGCCGCGCGGCGACCTGTTCCCGGTCGCGCAGGGGGCCGAGGGCGTCCCGGATGAGGGTGAAGTCGTGCTCGGTCCGAGTGGTCATGACGGTGAGACACCTCGCTGTGCACGCGGTCGAGTTACCTGTGGACACTCTTATGAGACTGCTCGTCAGTAAGGCCGTCAATCCCTTGCGCACTACTTGTTGACCGTCTGTCTACCAACGTGTGAGCCTGCCGGAAGGAGCACGTTCGGCGAGCGAAGGAGTCGTCAGTGTCCACGCACGACCTATACGTGAAGGCCCCGAGGGAATCTCACTGGAACGTCCCCGCGTCCGGGCACGCCCGCTTCAACTGGGAGTACGAGCAGGGGCGCGAGCGTCTTCTCGCCCTCTACCAGAAGGGCAAGGACAAGCAGTGGGACGGCGCCACCCGCATCGACTGGGAGCTCGAGGTCGACCCGTACGACCCGCTCGGCACCCCGGACGACGTCCTCACCCTCCACGGCACCCGGCACTGGGCGAAGATGACCGAGAAGGACAAGGGTGATCTGCGCAGGCACTACGCCTCCTGGCAGTTCAGCCAGTTCCTCCACGGCGAGCAGGGTGCGATGGTCTGCGCCGCCCGGATCGTGGAGTCGGTCCCGGACCTGGACGCCAAGTTCTACTCGGCGACACAGACGATGGACGAGGCGCGGCACGCGGAGATCTACGGTCGCTTCCTGCACGAGAAGGTCGGGATGCTCTACCCGATCAACGACAACCTCCAGGGCCTGCTCGGCGACACCCTGCGCGACTCGCGCTGGGACATGCCGTACCTCGGTATGCAGGTCCTCATCGAGGGCCTGGCGCTGGCCGCCTTCGGCATGATCCGCGACACGACGGACAAGCCGCTCCCGAAGCAGATCCTGGCGTACGTGATGCAGGACGAGGCCCGGCACGTGGCCTTCGGCCGTATGGCGCTGCGCGACTACTACAAGCAGCTGTCGGACGCGGAACTGCGCGAACGCGAGGAGTTCGTGATCGAGGGCTGCTATCTGATGCGGGACCGGCTGCGAGGGGTCGAGGTCCTGGAGAACTTCGGCATCCCGAAGAAGGAGGCGCAGGAGCTCAGCGAGCAGAGCGAGTTCCTGCACCTCTTCCGCAAGCTGCTGTTCAGCCGGATCGTCCCGTGCGTGAAGGACATAGGCCTGTGGGGCGAGCGCCTGCAGCGGGCGTATCTGGACATGGGTGTCTTCGACCTGGGCGACTCGAACCTGGACCTGTTGATGACGCAGGACGAGGAGGTGGCCGAGGCGCTGGACCGGGAGCGCTTCGCCACGGAGGAGGGGGAGCGGATCGCGGAGGTCGACGAGGCCATCGCGCAGGGCGCGGCGGAGGGGTAGCCGGAGGAGGAGGTCGCCGGGGCGGGGCCGGGGCCGGACCCGGGAGCGTGGGTGGTGGTGCGGGTGACGTAGCGTGCCCGGCATGACCATGCCGCCATCGCCGACCCAGCCGCCCCACCACCCGTACGGCGGGCCCGTGCCGCCCCCGCAGCAGCCCGGTGCGTTCGGTGCCGGGCAGGGCTTCCCTCAGCAGGGCTTCCCTCCGCAGGGTGTTCCGCCGCAGTACCAGGGGCCGGGCGCCGGGGCCTGGGGGCAGCCGCCCACGGGGCCGCCGCCGAAGAAGAAGCTGTCGGCCGGGGCGATCGTCGCCATCGTCCTCGGCTCCCTGGTCCTGGTCGGCGGTCTCGGTTACGGGGCTTTCGCCGGGCTCTCCGGCGTCACCGGCTCCTTCCCCGAGGCGACGCACAAGCTCGTCGTCCCCAAGACCCTCCTCGCCGGCGAGTACACGCTGGTCTCCGACCTCTCCGAGACCGAGGGCAAGGAGATCGAGGACACCCCCGACCTCACCGTGAAGGACGCCAAGGCGGCGGTCGGACAGTACAGCGGCAAGGACGACTCCGCCCTCGTCGTCTCCGGGATGCACGGACGCATCAAGAACGGTGAGCTCACCCGCTCGTCCATCCTCAAGGGCGCGGCCACGGAGAAGGGTTCGACGCTCGTCGTCCGGCCCAAGGACTTCACCCCCGCCGGGTACGGCGTGACCATCCGCTGTCAGGTCACCACGTCGAAGGACGCCCTGGGCACGACCACGCTCCCCATGTGCGCCTGGGGCGACGACAACACCGCCGCCGCCGTCGCCCGCGTCACCCCCGAGTCGGCCACGGCCGACCCGAAGGACATCGACCTGGCCGAGCTCGCCGAGACCACGGCCAAGATCCGCGCGGAGATCCGCAAGCCGATCAGCTGACGCCCTCGGTGGGGGCGGGGAGCAGCGCCTCCTCCATCACGGCCCGGGCGATCGGCGCCGCGCTGCCGCCGCCGCTGATGTCCGTACGGCTGGCCTCCGCGTCCTCGATGACGACCGCCACCGCCACCGCGGGCTGGGCCGCGTCCGCGGCCTGTGCCCAGGCGATGAACCAGGCGTACGGCGTCCCGGTGTTGCCCAGGCCGTGCTGGGCCGTGCCGGTCTTGCCGCCGACGACCGCCCCGGGGATCGCCGCGTTCGTGCCCGTCCCCTCCTCGACCGCCCTGACCATCAGTCGCTGCAGCTGGGTGGCGGTCGAGGGGCGCATCGCCTGGCGGTAGCTGCGGCGGCCGGTGGTGTCGACCGTCGTGCCGCCCGACGTCGTCGTCCGTTCGACCAGATACGGGTACGCGATCTCCCCGTTGTTGGCGACCGCCGCCGCCACCATCGCCATCTGCAGCGGGGTCGCCGTCGTGTTGAACTGGCCGATCGACGACAGCGCCAGCTGGTCGGGGCTCATGTCCGTGTCGAAGTTGGACCTCGCGACCCAGGCGGGGACCTTCAGGCGCGTGTCGTCGAAGCCGAACCTCTCCGCCGCGTCGACCATCCCCGTCAGGCCCACCTCCACCCCGAGGCCGGCCATCACCGTGTTGCAGGACCACTGGATCGCGTACGCCAGCGAGGCGTTCCCGCACCCCTTCGCCGCGTTCGGGAGAACCTGCCGGGTGCCCGGCAGCACGAACGGGTCCGGCGTGTCCGTCGGCGCGTCGACGTCCCTCACCACGTCCGCGTCGAGTGCCGCCGCCGCGGTCACGATCTTGAAGGTCGAACCGGGGGGATAGGTCTGCCGGATCGCCCGGTTCAGCATCGGCTGGTTCGGCGAGGAGTTCAGCCGCGCCCACGCCTCCTCGACCTCCGGGCCCGTCCCCGACAGCAGCCCCGGGTCGTAGGAGGGCGAGGAGACCAGGGCCAGGATGCGTCCGCTCGACGGCTCGATCGCCGCGACCGCCCCGCGCTTCCCGCCGAGTCCCCGGTACGCGGCCTCCTGCATCGAGGCCCGGACCGTCGTCACCGCTTTCCCGCCGGGCTGGCGGCCCCGGGTGATGTCGTTCCAGAACGGCAGCGGGGCGAGCAGCGCACTCGTACCGGCGAGGATGCCGTCCTCGGCGCTCTCCACGAACGCGGTGCCGTACGTCTGGGAGGCGTAGCCGGTCACCGGCGCGTACAACGGGCCCTGCTTGTAGGTCCGTTCGTAGCGCAGCTGCTGCCCGCTGTCCCGTGAGCCGGTCACCGGCCGTCCGTCGACGACGATCGCGCCGCGCGGCTGGCCCCAACGGGCGATCGCGGGGCGTCGGTTGGCCGGGTTCCCGTCCAGTTCGTCCGCCTGGAGGACCATCACCCGCGCGGCGTTCACCAGGAGCGCCACCAGGAGGACGAGACAGAGCGCGGCAGCGCGCCGGATGTACCGGATCACCGGGCGTCCTCCACGACCGGTGCGATGACCCCGGTCTCGACGGCGTCCGGGAGCGGGGCGCGGGCCGAGTCGCTCACCCGGATCAGCAGCGCCACGATGACCCAGTTGGTGACGACGGACGAACCGCCCTGCGCCAGGAACGGCATGGGCATGCCGGTCAGCGGGATCAGGCCCGTCACCCCGCCGGCGATCACGAAGACCTGGAGCGCCAGGATGGAGGCGAGGCCGATCGCGAGCAGCCGCCCGAAGGGGTCGCGCAGCGCGAGCCCGGCCCGGTAGCCGCGTGCGACGAGCAGCGCGTACAGCAGGAAGAGGGCGGTCAGTCCGACCAGGCCGAGCTCCTCGCCGGCCGTGGCGAGGATGAAGTCGGACTTGGCGGCGAATCCGATCAGGATGGAGTGCCCGAGTCCGAGGCCGGTGCCGAGCACTCCGCCGGCGGCGAAGGAGAAGAGGGACTGCGCGAGCTGGCCGGGTCCGTCACCCGCCTCGATGGAGGCGTACGGGTTGAGCCAGTCCTCGACCCGGCTGTGCACATGGGGCTCGAAGGAGCCGACGGCGAAGGCCCCGAAGGCCGCCAGGAGCAGCCCGACGGCGATCCAGCCGGTCCGGCCCGTCGCCACGTACAGCATGATCACGAAGAGTCCGAAGAAGAGCAGCGAGGTGCCGAGGTCCCGCTCCAGGATCAGGACGCCCACGCTCAGGACCCAGATCGCGACGATCGGCCCGAGCACGCGGCCGGTGGGGAACTGAAGCTTCCAGATCCTGCGGCCGGTGTATGCCAGCGCGTTGCGGTTCGCCGCGAGGTAGGCGGCGAAGAACACGGCCAGCAGGATCTTGGCGAACTCGCCCGGCTGGAAGGAGAGTCCGCCGATCCTGATCCAGATCTTGGCCCCGTTCACGGCCGGGAAGAAGATCGGCACGAGCATCAGGACGAGCGCCGTGGCCATCGACAGGTAGGCGTACCGCTGGAGCGCCCGATGGTCGCGCAGCAGGACGACGACGGCGATGAAGAGCGCCACCCCCAGCGTCGACCAGACCAGCTGGGTGAAGGCGGCCTGGTCGTGGGGGGTCTCCAGGTCGAGCCGGTAGATCAGCACCAGGCCGAGCCCGTTGAGGAGCACGGCGATGGGCAGCAGCAGCGGATCGGCGTACGGCGCGCGGAAGCGGACGGCGAGATGGGCCAGGAGCGCGAGCGCGCCGAGACCGGCGCCGTAGCGGACGGCGTCCGGCGGCACGGCGCCGCTCCTGGCCAGGCCGACGTCGGCGTAGCCGAGCACGGAGATGAGGACGGCGCAGACGAGGAGGGAGAGTTCCACGCCGCGGCGCTTCGGGGTGCGAGACCCGGGCGGGGGAGCGTCCGCCGTCGTTGCGGTCATGGTCCGCAACGTAGCAAGCAATAACCCTTATATCCCTTATGTGTGACGGTGCGCCGTCAGGGCTCCGGCGCGGTCTCCACCGGGTCGAAGGCCACGTACTCGGGCAGGGTCAGTCGTGCCAGCGCCCCGCCTGCGTCGTCCGGCGCCCGGCCGAAGACCAGTTCCGCACCGATCACTTCGGCCTGCCCCACCGCGATCGTGAGACCGAGCCCGTGCCCCTTGCCGCCGCTCTCCGTACGGAACCGCTGCGGCCCGGTCGCCAGCAGGTACTCCGGGTATCCGGGACCGTGGTCCCGCACCGTGACGACCGCGCCGTCCACGGTCAGGACCACCGGCGGCGCGCCGTGTTTGTGCGCGTTGGCGACGAGATTGCCGAGGACCCGCTCCAGGCGCCTCCTGTCCGTCTCGACCGTGGCGTCCCGGACGATCCGCACCTCGGTCTCCGTCCCCGACGCGCTCACCACCCGCCGCGCGAGCGGGCCGAGGTCGTGGACCGCCAGATCGACCGTCTCGTTGCGGGCGTCGAGCCGGGAGATCTCCAGCAGGTCCTCGGTCAGGTCGCGCATCGTCCTCACCCGGTCCCGTACGAGCTCCGAGGGCCGCCCCTCCGGCAGCAGTTCGGCGGCGGCCGACAGGCCGGTCAGCGGGGTGCGCAGCTCGTGCGCGACATCGGCGGTGAAGCGCTGCTCGGTCTGCAGCTTGCGCTGGAGCGAGGAGGCCATCGTGTCGAGTGCCCCGGAGACCGTGGCCACCTCGTCCTGGGGGCGCGAAGGGTCCTTCGTGCGGGGGTCGTTGACCCGCGCGTCGAGGTCGCCCGCGCTGATCCGCCGGGCGACCTGGGCGGTCAGGTGCAGCCGCCGGGTGACCCGGGTGACGGCGAAGGCACCCAGGAGCAGCGTGGCCCCGATCGCCAGGACCGAGGAGCCCAGGATCGAGCGGTCGAGCCCGTCGATGGTCTCCGCGCTCGTCGTGTAGTCCAGCTGTACGGCGAGAGCTCGGCCGTCCGCCGGGCCCGCCGCCCACATCGTCGGCCGGCCCTCGTGCTCCACGACCACCGTGCCGCGCTCGCCCTGAAGGGCGAGGGCGCGCAGCGAGCCCGGCAGCCCCTCCGGGTCGATACCGGTGAACCGGGGGAGCGGATCGCCCGCCTCGTAGGCCCGGGTGGCGGCGGTGAGCCGGGTCAGCGCCCTCTCGCGGGAGTCGTTCACGGTCTGCCCCGCCACCGAGACATGGACGAGCACACCGAGCAGCGCCGCCAGCGCACAGCACATGACCGCGATGAAGACCGTGGACTTCCAGGTGAGGGTGGCCGTCCAGGCGGGGAGGCGCAGTCGCGCGTGCCGGGTCACCGGGGCTCTCCGGAGAGCACGTCGGCCGAGGGGAAGGGGGTCGGGGACGGGGAGGGCGGTGTCGTGGGCTCCACGAAACGGGGCTCGGGGGTCGGGGAGGGCGACGGGACCGGCGGCTTCACGCGCACGATCTCGTCCCGGGTCGGCAGCATCGCGCGCTGCTGCTCGTCCCAGGACCACGCGGTGCGGTACTCGTATCCGGGAATGCCGGCCGAGGCGGCCCGTACGATCACGTCCCGGCCCGCCAGCTCCACGCTGATGACCTGGTCGATGGTGGACATGATCCGGGTGAGGCCGTCGTTCTCGGCGAGATAGACCCGCAGGCCGACCTGCTGATCGGGCATCCGGATACCGACGATCAGCTCGTCGCGGCCGTTGCCGGTCAGATCACGGTAGTACGGCCGCATGACCGGACACTTCGCGGGCTCGGTGGTGCACCGGCCGATCTGCCGGGCCGTCTCCTCGTACATGCCGTCGGCGCCGGAGTACGTGTCGGGGTGGGCGTTCACCTCGGCCCGGACCACGGCCAGGGCGTCGACGCGGTGGACGTCGTTGTCGGGGGCCTTGATGCCGGGGACGCTCTGGGTGTCGGTCTCGCCGTAGTCGAGGGGCGGCTCGCTCGCCGGCGGCAGGTCGGGCCAGAGGCGGACCGGGCCGACGGCGGTGGGCGTGGGGCCGGCGCTCTCCAGTCCACCCACGCCGCCGCAGCCGGAGAGCACGAGCGGCGCCGCCGCGGCCAGGGCCACGGCGGCGACGAGCGGCCGTCCGCGCGGTCTCACGCTGCTCCTCGGGGCTGATGGTGTCGGTGCGGTGACCGTCCTTGATCGGGCCCCACAGGTGATCGGCCGGAGCTCGGGATGGTCGTCTTCCCGTAGACCTTATTCGTAGGGAAGTCCTTTTTGTCTACTTGCTGGATCCTGCGGACCTCGAAGACGGCCGTGGAGCCGTCCGTCGGGTACGTCTCGATCGGGTCCCCGGTCCGCGTCTCGGCGACGCTGCGGAGCGGCCACTCCGCCGGTCTCGGCGGTCGAGGTCCCGGGTTCGCGCCGGTGGGCGTGTGCGTCGGGACCTCGGATCCTCGCCGCGAGAACTTGATGGATTCAAGGTCAAATGTTCGATATTGCCGCTTCGTCACGGTCGCCCATGGGCGCCGCCGAGGAACTGTTACAGCTCCATCCGGTCGAGCGCCGCACGGCAGAAGGTGAGCAGCTTCTCGTCCTCGTGGACGTCATGGCTGCTGAAGCCGCTCTCGCGCACGTTGTGACGACGGCGCCGGGCCAGCTCCGCACGGATCAGCCCCTCCGCCGCCGCGGCCGCGGGGCCCATCTCGGCCAGGCACTCGGCGATGTCCACGCGTGCGTGCCGGTTCTCCTCCCAGCCCGCCATCAGCACCGGGAGCGCCGAATCCACGTCCCCGGACACCCGCCACAGGGCCGTCGCACTGCGCACCCGCACCCACAGGTCGCGCGCCGTGAGACCGGGGAGCAGGGCAGGTGCTCCGCAGGCCGCGGCCGGGCCGATCTCGCCCAGGGCCCGGGCGGCCACGCACCGGTCGGCGTCCGGCGCGCCGGAACTCAGCCGGGCCTCCAGGGCCGGCAGCACGGCACCGCGGTCGCCCTCCACCGACCAGAGCGCGAGCGCCGCCTGCGCCGAGACCCCCGCCGCGTCGCTCCCCAGCAGCGCCCGCACCTCCGGCAGCGCCTCCCGGGCGGCGGGCCCGAAGGCCGCGAGGGCCCGCAGCGCCGCCTCCTGCACCCAGTCCCTACGGTTCGGCGGCGCCCCGCGCAGCACCCGCAGCACCTCGGGGAGGGCTTGGACGCCCCGGACCGAGGCCAGTGCGAAGAGCAGCGGCGCCGCGTGGTCGTACAGCCGGTCGTCCAGCTCGACCCGGGCCAGCCGGCGGCGCAGCGCGGGGGCGAGCGGGACGGCCGCGGGGCCCAGGGTCGGGACCGCGTACAGCAGATCGCGCCGCACCTCCGGCTCCCGCAGAGCCCGGGCGAGCAGCGGCACCGCCCGCGGGTCCCCGGACCTGGCGAGGGCGAGCAGCGCCCTCGCCCGGGCGTCGGACGCTCCGGGGCCCGGGGCGGCGAGCCACGCCGCGAGGGTGTCGACCGCGGGGCCGGTCAGCTCGAACAGCCCCTCCAGGAACGAGGCGGCGGCCTCGCGCAGCCTCGGGTCGGGGTCGGTGAGCTGAGCCCCGACCAGCCGCACCACCTCTTCGTACCGCCCGCGCCACACTCGTATCAACCCGCCGCACAGCCAGATCGCGTCCGCTCTCTGGGACCGGTCGGGGCTGCGCAGTTGGGAGAGGACCAGCGCGATCCGGTCGTCCACACGGTCGTCGAGCGCGGTGTGGAGCGTGCGCATCAGCTCGTCGGTCCACGGCGTCGGGCGCCCGGACGAGCGCTCCTCGAACAGCTCGCGGACCTGCCCGATCAGGGTGGGCGTGGACGGCCGGGGGCTCTCGGGGCGGGCCGGCTCGACGGGTGTGGTCCGCACCTCGTCGAGCAGGTCCGTCACCCGCTCCACGACGTCGTCCGGGACCTCGCCCGGCGCGCACCGGGCCAGCTGGGCGAGGGCCGCGAGCCGCAGGCCCGGCGCCTGCGCGGCGCGGGTGAGCCAGCCGAGCCACTCGACCGTCTCGGCACGCAGCGACTCGTGCCGCCGCGCGATCCGCCCCACGGCCTCCACCAGGGCGAGCCGCACCTCCGTTTCGCACTCGACCGTCAGCCGCTCCCGCAGCAGGGTCAGGACGCGCGCCGGGTCGGGGTGGAGCGAGGCGAGCGCGCACGGGGCGGCCAGCCGCACCTCGGGATCGGGGTCGCCGACCAGGCCGAGGAAGACGTCCGCCCCCGCGGCGACGGCGGCAGCCGCCATCGCGTAGTTGGCGGCGGGGATGAACTCCTCGTCGTCCGGGTCGAGTTGGTCCAGCTCGTCGTCGTCGCTCAGATCGATCCCGCCGATGCTGGTCAGCAACTCGACGATGCCGCCCCGGTCCTGGACCTTCGGATCGGCGACGAGTTCGAGCAGGAAGGGGATGCAGGCGAGCGTCGAGTCGTACACATCGCCCTGGTGGTGCACCGCGCCGTACATCCCGTCGAGGGCGAGCTCGCGCTCCGCCGGATCCGCCGAGGCGAGTCCGCGCAACAGCCCCGGCACATCGTCCGCGGGGCCGTAGGCATGGCCCAGCGAGGCCCAGTCGACCTCCTCGATCCCCGTCAGCATGCCGGCCGCCGCCTTCCCCGTGAGCGCTGTACCAGGCAGCAAGTGTGCACCACGGCCCCGACAACAAGGACCCGCTGACCGGACGCGGTCCACGAACCGCCCCCGGGGCGCATGCTTTGCGCCACGCGCCCGGCACGCTCCGGGAGTTGCCCCGGGGCGCGTTCGGCGCACCGGCCGGCGCGAACCGCCGCTTCCGGGTGTCTTCCGTGTGTCTCATGGCTGAATCGGCCGGGATCGGGGAGTAGTGGCGGCCGCCCCAGGTGAGGACTGACCCGTGGACCTTCCTCGTATCGCGCCGATGCTCGCCACGCCCGGCGCGCTGCCACCCCCCGGGCGGGACGCCGCGTGGGCCTACGAGACCAAGCAAGATGGCCAAAGGGCGATGCTCTATCTCGGCGGGGACGGCGGCCTTGTGGTGCGCTCGCGGTCCGGCGAGGACGTCTCCGCCGCCTACCCGGAGCTCCGGGCGCTGGGCCGGGCGCTGCCCGCGGGCCGGGCGGCGGTGCTGGACGCGGAGATCGTCGTGCTCGACGAGAGCGGGCACAGCGACTTCGCCCGGCTCCAGCCCCGCATGGGCCTGGCGGGCTCGCCCGCCCGGGCGCGGCGGATGGCGGTGAGCGACCCGGTGCACGCCGTCCTGTTCGACCTGGTGTTCCTCGACGGCCGGCTGCTGACCGGTCTGCCCTGGACGGAGCGGCGCCAGGAGCTCGAAGGGCTGTCGCTGGAAGGCCCGGCCTGGTCCACGCCGCGTGCCCTGGTGGGCCACGGCGAGGTCGCGCTCAGGGCGACCCGCGAACACGGCCTGGAAGGACTCCTCTGCAAACGGATCACCTCCCGGTACGAGCCCGGGGTCCGCTCGAAGAACTGGATCAAGATCCGCAACATGCGCACCGCGGACATCGTCGTCGGCGGCTGGCTGCCCGGCGGCGGACGGCTGTCCGGCCTGCCGGGATCGGTCCTCATGGGACAGCGTCACGCCGGCGGTCTGCGCTACGTCGGCAGCGTGGGAACCGGCTGGAGCGAATCCGAGCGCACCACCCTGGCCCGGCTGCTGCAGGCCGCCGAGATCGACGACTGCCCCTTCTCGGAGGTGCCGCCGGTGGCCGGGGCGCACTGGGTCGTGCCGCGCCTGGTGGGCGAGGTCCGGTACGCCGTCCGCACCCGGAACGGGCTGCTGCGCCAGCCGTCCTGGCTGCGCCTGCGACCGGACCTGACGCCCGAGGAGTCGGCCGCCGACTTCGCATGACGTGACGCCCGTGTCAGGGCAGGGCGCCGGCCCGGTCCGCGTCGAAGAGCGGCGCGAGCAGATCCCCGTACCGCTCCAGACGTGGCGCGATGTCGTCCATCAGCAGGACGAGATCGCCGGGGTCACCGCACGCCTCGACCTCCTCCCAGGTCACCGGCGCGGAGACGGCCGGCCGCGGCCGGGCCCGCAGGGTGTAGGGCGTGGCCGTGGTCTTGGCGGCGGCGTTCTGGCTGAAGTCGACGAAGACCTTCCCCGGCCGCAGGGCCCGCGCCATCCGGTGCACGACCAGGGCGGGGTGGTCCGCCTCGGCCCGGACGGCGAGCTGTTTCGCGTACGCCGACACCTGGTCGGAGGGCGTCGGCTCCACCGGTACGAGCAGATGCAGGCCCTTGGCGCCGGAGGTCTTCACGAACGCCTCCAGGCCGTCCTCGGCGAGCCGCTCGCGCAGCCAGAGCGCCACCCGGCAGCACTCCACGACGGTCGCGGGCGGCCCGGGGTCGAGATCGAAGACGATCCGGTCGGCGACGGCCGGGGAGTCGGCGCGCCACTGCGGCGTGTGGAACTCCACCACCAGGTTCGCCGCCCACATCAGGGAGGGCAGGTCCTGGATCATCACCTGCCGGGCGCGCGGGTCCTCGGAGCGCGGCACCGGGGTGGTCTTCACCCAGGCGGGCGTGCCGGGCGGCGGGTTCTTCGTGAAGAAGAGCTGGCCCTCGGGACCGTCCGGGTAGCGCAGGAAGGACACCGGGCGGTCGCGCAGATGGGGGAGGAGCGCGCCGCCGACGGTGGCGTAGTAGTGCAGCAGCTCGCCCTTGGTGGTGCCGGTGGCCGGGTGGAGGATCTTGTCCAGGTTGCTGAGCGCCAGGCGCCGCCCCTCCACCTCTGTGATCGGCGTCATACGATGAGAATCCCACGATTCCGGGAATCTCGTGTGAAAGGGATGAAACGTGCGATCCATTTGGAACGGCGCCATTTCCTTCGGCCTGGTCAGCATCCCGATCAAGCTGGTGAACGCCACCGAGAGCCGGTCCGTGTCCTTCCGCCAGATCCACGCCGAGGACGGCGGCCGGATCCGCTACCGCAAGGTGTGCGAGCTGGACGGCGAGGAGGTCTCCCAGGCGGAGATCGGCAAGGCGTACGAGGACGCCGACGGGACCATGATCCCGATCACCGACGACGATCTGGCGTCCCTGCCGCTGCCGACGGCGAAGACGATCGAGATCGTGGCCTTCGTGCCGGCCGGGGAGATCGACCCGCTCCAGATGGACGCCGCGTACTACCTCTCCGCGAGCGGCGTGCCGGCCGCCAAGCCGTACACCCTGCTGCGGGAGGCGCTCAAGCGCAGCGACAAGGTGGCGGTGGCGAAGTACGCGCTGCGGGGGCGGGAGCGGCTGGGGATGCTCAGGGTCGTGGACGACGTGATCGCCATGCACGGACTGCTCTGGCCGGACGAGATCCGCGCCCCCGAAGGGGTGGCCCCGGAGACTCCGGTCGCGATCCGGGACGCCGAACTGGACCTGGCGGACGCCCTGATGGCCACGCTCGGCGAGGTGGACATCACCACCCTGCACGACGACTACCGGGAGGCCGTCGAGCAGATGATCGCCGCGAAGGCGGAGGGCGGCGAGGGGCTGGCGCCACCGGAACCCGAGGCGGAGGGCGGCGGAAGGGTCATCGACCTGATGGCCGCGCTGGAGAGCAGTGTCCGCGCGGCGAAGGAGGCGCGCGGGGAGGGCGGGGTCGCCGAGGTGACCGAGCTGGCGCCGCGCAAGGCGTCGTCGCGGACCCCGAAGGAGACCGGCGCGCGGAAGTCCACGGCGAGGACGGCCGCGAAGAAGACGGCGGCACCGGCGCGCAAGTCGACGTCCAAGGCGGCGACGGGCGGCAAGGCCGCGGCGGCGAAGTCGACCGCGAAGTCGACGGCGAAATCCACCGCGAAGTCCACCGCGAAGAAGGCGGCGGCCAAGAAGACGACGGCGAAGAAGGCGACCCCGCGCAAGCGCAGTGCGTGAGGCCGCCGGCCACGGCCCTTCGGGGCACTCCCTAAGGGGTGTCCCGGAGCAGCTCCCGCAGTGACCCCTTCATGGCGTCGACGAACGCCTCCCGCTCCGCCTCGCCCACCAGGTCGAGCGAGAGGTACGGGTTCAGGTCCTCCAGCTCCACCAGCAGCAGCTCCCCGTCCGGGGCCCGGCACGCGTCCACGCGCTGGATGCCGAAGTCCAGGGCGTTCCAGTCGACGAAGCGCTGGGCGAACTCCAGGTCCGCGGCGGTCGGCGCGTACGGTTCGAGCCTCCAGCGGGCCTCCGGGTCCGGGGCGTACAGCGCGTACTGGAAGGTGTGCCCGACGAAGTAGAACGACACCTCGTACGCGAACGGGATGCGCGGCTGGACGAGCATCCCCGCCGGGTCCACCTCGTCGAGCCCGGCCCGTTCCACGAATCTGAGGCCGACCGAGTCCGCACCGAGCAGGGGCTTCACGACGTACTCGTCGGCCTCCGGCAGCCGGTCGAACTCCTCGCGACGTCCCGCCGTGGGAATGACCGGAAATCCCTCCCTCGACAGGCGGAGGAGGTAGTCCTTCCCGGCCATGTCGCCCTTGCCGGAGAGCGAGTTGAACATGCGCACGCCCGCCTCGCGCGCGGCGCGCGTGAAGGTGTCGTACGCCTCCTGGTAGTGGATCACGGGCCCGCTGTTGCGTACGACGACGGCGTCGAAGCGGTCCATCAGCGCGGCCGCGTCGAGCGGATGGCAGAGCGCGACCTCGAACTCCTCGCGGAGCCGGCCGGAGAGCCAGATGTCCTCGTCGCAGTAGCGACGCCCGCGCGCCTGATAGCCGAGGTCGGTGACGTAAAGAAGCGTTCCCATGGAGGCATCCAAGCAGAGGCCGGGCGAGGGTTCGCACTCCGATCAGAAGGGCTAATCAACGGGCCCTGGGGCGGTGGCCGTTACCTCCGTATCGTTTTTGGAGGTAACAGCTACGGAGGAGGAACCTTCACATGAGCCCCATCGCCTCGCGCCACTACTTCGAGACCCAGCTCCAGCTCACCGAGGACCCGCTGCTGGTCGCGGCCCGCCTCGCCGACTCGGGTCTGCACGAGTCGTACGTCGTCTACGAGAACGGTGGCAGCTGGTCCTACGCGGGCGGCGTCCGCGCCGAGCTGACGCTGGACCGCACCGGCGCCCGGCTGACCCAGGAGGACGTCCCGGACGCCTTCCGCCCGTGGAACGACCAGCCCCTGCGCCTGGTGTCCGAGCTGCTCGACACCGTCACCGTGCCGTACTGGAGGGCCTACGGCTGGGCCACCTTCGAGCTCTCCTACGCCAAGGACGGCAACCTGGACGGCATCGGCGACGGCCGGCTGATGCACCTCGTCGTGCCGCGCGCCGAGGTCCGCTTCGAGGCCGGCCACGCCCTGCTGCGCGCCTCCGACCAGGCCACCCTCGACGCGCTCCTCACCACCGTCGCCAACCCCGGCCCCACCCTGGACGGGCAGCCCCGCCCGCTGGACGTGCACGCCACCGGCGGCGCCCAGTACCGCGAGGCGGTGCGGCTCGCCGTCGACGAGATCAACGCGGGACAGCTGCACAAGGTGATCCTGTCCCGCGTCGTCGAGGTCGACGACGACGTCGACCTGACCGGCACCTACGTGGCCGGCCGCCGCGGCAACAACCCCGCCCGCTCCTTCATGCTCAACCTGGGCGGCACCGAGGCCATCGGCTTCAGCCCGGAGATCGTCGTCCAGGTCTCCGAGGACGGCCGGGTCGTCAGCCAGCCGCTGGCCGGCACCCGCGCCCTCACCGGCGACCTGCTCACCGACGAGGGTCTGCGCGCGGACCTCTTCGGCTCGCCCAAGGAGGTCTACGAGCACGCCATCTCGGTCAAGGTCGGCGCCGACGAACTGGTCGACGTCTGTGTCGAGGGCTCGGTCGAGGTGCCGGAGTTCATGGCCATTCGCGAGCGCGGCAGCGTCCAGCACCTCGCCTCCCGCGTCGCCGGCAAGCTCGCCCCCGGCCGCGAGGCCTGGGACGCCTTCGGCGCGGTCTTCCCCGCCGTCACCGCCTCCGGAGTGCCGAAGTCGGCCGCGTACGACTCCATACGCCGGCACGAGCCGGAGTCCCGCGGCCTCTACAGCGGCGCGGTCCTCACCGTCGACCACACCGGGGCGATGGACGCTGCCCTGGTGCTGCGCAGCGCCTATCGCAAGGACGGGCGCACCTGGCTGCGGGCAGGCGCCGGCATCGTCGGACACTCCACGCCGGAGCGCGAGTTCGAGGAGACCTGCGAGAAGCTCGACAGCGTCGCGCGCTTCCTGGTGCCCGCCGGCGCGGGGGCGGGCGGTACGCGATGAGGGTCGCCGCCGAGCTCCACCTCGCCGGCGTCGGCAGCTGGCTGCCGGACGAGGTGACGACCACCGACGCGGTCGCCCACGGCTGGTACGAGGAGGCCGACCGCAAGGCGTCCGGGATGCTCGCCGTCCGCGTGGCCGGGGAGCTGCCCGCCCCCGAGATGGCCGTACGGGCCGCCCGCACCGCGCTGCGCAGGGCGGGCCGGACCGGGCTCACCCCCGACGACTACGGCGCGCTGCTGCACTGCGCCACCTACCACCAGGGCCCCGACGGCTGGTCCGCCCCGCACTACGTCCTGCACCGCACCCTGGACCGGCCGGTCGGCGCGGCCCAGGTCGGCCCCGGCTGCCTCGGGATGCTGACCGCCCTGGAGATGGCCGCCCACCGGCTGGCCGCCGACGACGGCAAGGACGCCGTCCTGCTCACCGCGGCCGACAACTTCTCCGCACCCCTGGTGGACCGCTGGAACTCCTCCCGGTTGTTCCTCCTCGCCGACGGCGGCGCGGCCGCGGTGGTCTCCCGGCGGGACGGCTTCGCCCGGCTGCTGTCGGTCGGCTCGGTCTCCGCCCCGTCGATGGAGGAGCTGCACCGCGGCGGCGAGGAGCTCTTCCCGCCCGGCATCACCGTCGGCCGTTCCCTCAACTTCGAGGAGCGCAGCGACCACTGGCGCAAGCGGTGGGCCGAGGGCGCGGCGCCGCCGAAGGTGCACCTCGGCGACGTGGTCGCCGAGGCGGTGGACCGCGCCCTGGTGGACGCCGACACCGACCTGGAGAAGGTGGCGCGGATCTGCCACACCGGCTACTCCGACGGCGCCTTGCACACCATCTACCTCGACCCGCTGGACGTCGAAGCCGCCCACGGCACCTGGGAGTTCACCCGCCACATCGGGCACGTCGGCGCCGCCGACCCGTTCATCGGGCTCGAACGCCTCTGGACGCGGGGCGAGGTCGCACCCGGCGACCGCGTGCTGCTGCTCGCGGCGGGCCCCGGCATGGAGGTCGCCTGCGCGGTCGTGGAGATCACCGCGCCCTATCTGCCGGCCGCCGGCACCGACAGCGGCACCGCACCTCAGGAGGAGGACCAGTGATGCTCGAAGGATGCACCCCCTGGCCGGCCGGGACGGCCGACCACTACCGCCGGGAGGGAGTGTGGAACGGCACCGATCTCGGGTCGCTGCCGCGTGCCTGGGCCGACCGGTACGGCGACGCCACCGCGCTCGTCGCCGGTGAGACCCGGATCAGCTACACCGAACTCGCCGACCGGGTGGACCGCAGGGCCGCCGGATTCGTACGACAGGGGGTCGAACCGGGCGACCGGATCGTGCTCCAGCTGCCCAACGTGCCCGAGTTCGTCGAGGTGGCGTTCGCGCTGTTCCGGGCCGGTGCCAAGCCGGTCTTCTCGCTCACCTCCCACCGCTCGAACGAGATCCGGCACCTGTGCGAGCTGTCGGGCGCCACCGGATACGTCGTCCCCGGCGTCTTCCGCGGCTTCGACCACACCGCGCTGGCCCTGGAGATGGCGGCCGAACTGCCGGCCCTCCGCAGGATCTACGCCCAGGGGGAGAACTCCTCGCCCGCCGTCGTCCCGCTGGAGGCGGTGGACGCCGACCCGGTCGAGCTGCCCGCCAACGACCCCTCGGACGTGGCCTTCTTCCTGCTCTCCGGAGGAACGACCGCGCTGCCCAAGCTCATCCCGCGCACCCACGACGACTACGCCTACCAGACCCGTACGGTCGGCGCCCTCGCCGGTCTGACCCCCGAGGACGTCTATCTGGCCGCGCTGCCGGTGGAGTTCAACTTCACCTGGGGCTGCCCCGGAGTGGTCGGCACCCTCTCGGCCGGTGGCACCGTCGTCCTCGCCCCGGACCCCACCGCGGACGACTGCTTCGCGTTGATCGAGCGGGAGCGCGTCACCCTCACCTCGGTAGTGCCCACCGTCGCCCGACTCTGGCTGGACGAGCGCGAGTGGTCCGACGCGGACCTGTCCAGCCTCAAGGTCCTCCAGATCGGCGGGGCCCGGCTCGAACCGGAGCTCGCCGCGCGCGTCACCCCCGAACTCGGCTGCCGGCTCCAGCAGGTCTTCGGCATGGCGGAGGGGCTCCTCACCATGTCCCGGCCCGACGACGACCCGCACTCCGTCCTGCACACCCAGGGGCGGCCGGTCTCCCCGTTCGACGAGGTGAAGATCGTCGACGAGCGGGGGGAGGAGGTGCCCGCCGGGGTCACCGGAGAGCTGCTCACCCGGGGCCCGTACACCCTGCGCGGCTACTACCGGGCACCCGAGCACAACGCCAGGGCGTTCACGAGCGACGGCTTCTACCGCACCGGTGACCTCGCCAGCCTCACGGAGGACGGCCGCCTGATCGTCCAGGGACGGCTCAAGGACGTCGTCATCCGCGGCGGCGACAAGATCGCGGCCGGCGAGGTGGAGGCCCATCTGCTCAGCTGCCCGGGGATCGCCGCGGCGGCCGTGGTGCCGGTGCCGGACGAGTTCCTCGGCGAGCGGATCTACGCCTTCCTGGTCGGCCGCCCCGACGGAGAGGTGCCCTCCCTCGCCGACCTCAAGGCCGCGCTGCACGCACGCGGGCTCGCCGACTACAAGCTGCCGGACCGCGCCGAGTTCGTCGTGGACCTACCGCTGACACCCCTCGGAAAGATCGACAAGAAGGTGCTCTCGGCAGCCGCCGCCGACCCCTCACTGTCACGCTGCTGGACCCCCGCGCCCCGGCCCGAGGCCACGCCCGGCACAGCGCCGGACGCCACGTCCGAGGCCACCCCGGACAGCACGTCCGACGTTGCGCCCGCGCCCGTTCCTTCTCTCTCGACCTCACAGAAAGGGTGAACCGCCATGGCCGGCATACGTGCCGCACGTACCGCTCCGCGCACCTCACCGCTCTCCGCCGTCGAACTCCGCCAGGAGGTGGCCGCCGTCCTCGGTGCACAGCCCGACGCCATCCCTGGTGACGCCCATCTCGTCCACCTGGGACTCGGCTCGCTGGAGATGATGCGCCTCGTCACCCGCTGGCGCAGGCAGGGCCTGCCCGCCGAGTTCGCCGAACTCGCCGCCGCCCCCACCCTCGACGACTGGCACCGCCACCTCACCGCCGCCTGGAACACCCGGACCGCGGAGGTGGCGTGATGAGCGCCCTCCTGGTCAAGGGCGGCTGCCTCTACCCGGCGGACTCCGGCGACACCGTCGTCCCCGACGGGGCCGTCCTCGCCGAGGACGGCGTGGTGATCGCGGTCGGCCCGGTCGCCGAGGTCGAGGCCTACATCCGGCCCGAACAGCGCGCCGTGCTGCGGACCATCGACGCCCGGGGCCGGATGATCCTGCCCGGCTTCGTCAATCCGCACTGGCACGAGATGTTCGCGATGCGCTTCCCCTTCAAGGGCGCGCTGCGCGACGCCTCCGACCGCGACGACAAGCCCGTGTTCATGGCGCTCGGCGGCGACGTCCCGCAGATCTCCGTCATCTTCGACTCCTTCCACGGACAGGTGGACCGCCTCACGCCCGACGAGGCGCTCGCCATCGCCCGGTACTCGATGTGGACGCAGCTGCGCTCCGGTGTGACCGCCCTGGGCGACGTCGGCTCCCTCAACAAGCCGGAGGCGCTCGCCCGCGCCGCCCGCGACCTCGGGATGCGCCTCACGGTGAGCACCTGGGCCTCGGACGCGGTGTGCGCCCCCGGGGACACCCGCTTCCGCCGCACCCGCGACGCCGACGACGAGCTCCAGCGCATCGAGAAGCTCCTGATCGACTGCGCGAACGACCCCGAGGGGCTCGTCCGGGCCTGGCCGACCGCCGTCTACGGCACCAACATGACCGATGAACTCGGCGCCGGATTCGCCGAGTTGGTGGCCCGCTTCGACGTTCCGTTCGCCGCCCACGTCGGCGCGCTGCGCAACGAGGCCGAGGTGATGCTCGCGTACCACGGCTCCACCCCGGTGCGGCGCTTCGCCGACCTCGGACTGCTCTCCGACCGGTTCATGGCGGTGCACTGCGCGTTCGCCGACGCGGGCGAGCGGGCCCTGCTGATCGGCGCGGGTGCGCACATCAGCCACTCGCCGGCCAAGTACGGCCCCGCGGGGGAGGCGTCCCTCACCGAGACCCGGCTGTTCCCGGAGTTCCGCCGGGCCGGACTCGATGTCTCGCTCTCCACCGACGGCGCCGCCATGCCGATCGGAGGGATGGCCGAGTCCATGCGGGTGGCGTGGCAGATCTACAACGAGATGTACGCCGACCCCACCGAGGTGCTGCCCACCGACGCACTGGCGATGGCGACCCGACTGCCCGCCCGAGGGCTCGACCAGGGCGAGCGGATCGGCAGCCTCGAACCGGGCAAGCAGGCCGACCTGCTGCTGGTGAAGGCCGACGACTGGCGCTATCTCCTCAACCCCCGTCCGCTGGAGGGCTTCCTCGCGCTGGGCGGCTCCATGGACGTGGACACCGTGATCGTCGCCGGCCGGGTCCTGATCGAGGACGGCCGGTCCACCGGCCTGGACGAGGAGGTCCTGGAGGCCGACTACCTGGAGGCACTGAGCTCCTTCACCGTCCGCTGCCTGGGGGTCGACGCCGACGCGGTCGCCGCCCGGCTGCGGCAGCGCACCGAGACGCTCGCGGTCCGCCGGCTCGCAAAGGCCGGCCTGGTCACCCTCCCCACCGACCGGAAGGAACGGCGATGAACACCAAGACGGCCCTGGTCACCGGGGCGGCGGGCGGAATCGGGGCGGCCGTGGCCCGGGCCCTGGCCGCGGAGGGCGTGCGTGTCGCGCTGCTCGACGCCGATCCGCTCGCCCTGGAACCGCTGACGAAGGAGCTGAGGACGGCGGGCGCGTCCGTCCTGGCGCTGGGCGTGGACGTGCGCTCCAGCAGCGAGGTGGACGCCGCCGTCGACCGTACGGAGCGTGAACTGGGGCCCCTCGACCATCTGGTGAACGCCGCCGGTGTGCTGCGCACCGGCGAGGTCGCGGACTACAGCGACGAGGACTGGGACACCACCTTCGCCGTCAACGCCACCGGGGTCTTCCACGTCAGCCGCGCGGTCGCCAACCGGATGGTGCCGCGCCGGTCCGGGGCGATCGTCACGGTCGCCTCGAACGCGGCGGGCATCCCGCGCTGGAACATGGCCGCCTACGCGGCCTCCAAGGCCGCCGCCACCAGCTTCACCAAGACGCTGGGGCTCGAACTGGCCCGCTACGGCATCCGCTGCAACGTGGTCGCGCCCGGCTCCACCGAGACGCCGATGCTCACCGCGATGTACGCCGACGGCGACGCGGCCCGCCCCTCCGTCGAGGGCTCGCCCGGCACGTACCGCCTGGGCATCCCGCTCGGCAAGCTCGCCCAGCCCGAGGACATCGCCCACGCCGTGCTCTTCCTGCTCTCCGACCGGGCCTCGCACATCACCCTGCACGGTCTGACGGTGGACGGCGGCGCCGCGCTCGGCGTCTGAACCGCGCGCCCTTGTTCCCGTTCCTCCTCCTCTTATCCCTGGAGCCACGATGGCCATTCCTCTGATCGACTCCTATCCCATGCCGGCCGAGGACGAGCTGCCGCGCAACACCGCGCCCTGGACGGTCGACCCCGACCGCGCGGTCCTGCTCGTCCACGACCTGCAGAACTACTTCCTGAGCCCCTTCGGCCACGGCGGCCCGGACGAGGGCCGCCAGCCGCTGTCCGATCTGATGGACCACACCGAGGTGCTGCGCGGCGCCTTCGCGGCGGTCGGCGCGCCGGTCGTCTACACCGCCCAGCCCGGCGGGATGACGGAGCAACAGCGCGGACTGCTCAAGGACTTCTGGGGCGCGGGGATGAGCGCCGACCCGGACCACCGGGCCATTCCGGAGCGGATCGCGCCCGCCCCCGGTGACCGGGTGTTCACCAAGTGGCGGCCCAGCGCCTTCTGCCGTACCGATCTGCTCGCCCTGCTGCGCGACACCGGCCGCGACCAGCTGGTGATCTGCGGGGTCTACGCACATGTCGGCATCCTGATGACCGCCCACGAGGGCTTCTCCCACGACATCCAGACCTTCGTGGTGGGCGACGCGGTCGCCGACTTCTCCGCCGAGCGGCACCGCGAGACGCTGGAATACGTCTCCTCCCGCTGCTCGGTCACCGTCTCCACCCGTGCGGTCCTGGCCGCACTGGACGGAGGCGTGCGATGAGCCTCCACCCGCTGCTCGCCCGGGTGCTCGGCGCCGATCCGCCACCGTTCGCGCTGCTGCACCGGCCCGGCGCCACCGGACCCGACCGGATCGACCTGATCGTCGGCCCGACCACCGAGCGCGAACTGATCGCCG
This sequence comes from Streptomyces sp. NPDC039609, assembly GCF_055596705.1. Taxonomy (NCBI): domain Bacteria; kingdom Bacillati; phylum Actinomycetota; class Actinomycetes; order Kitasatosporales; family Streptomycetaceae; genus Streptomyces; species Streptomyces sp. NPDC039609. Next base: position 154,657 of record NZ_JBVIUJ010000014.1, on the reverse strand, counting down.
ACATCCCGCTGCCCGCCGAGGCGCCGGGCGGCGCACGGCACGAGGTCCTGGCGCTGCTGCCGTACCGGCAGATCCGCGAGCGGGGCTACGCCTGCCCCGACGACGGGGCGCCGCTCCTCACCATGGACGTCGAGGACCAGGCGGTGCTGCCGCTCGACGAGGTGCTCGCCGCGCTGCCCGACCTGCCGATCGCGATGGACGAGGGGTCCTTCGACTCCGACGACGAGGAGTACGCGGCCCGGGTGCGCCGTGTGCTCACCGAGGAGATCGGCAGAGGCGCCGGGGCCAACTTCGTCATCAAGCGCTCCTTCACGGCGCGGATCGACGACTGGTCGGCGCGGACCGCGCTGTCCTTCTTCCGCCGGCTCGCGGGCCGCGACCCCGGCGGCTACTGGACCTTCGTCGTGCACACCGGGGACCGCACCTTCGTGGGCGCCTCCCCGGAGCGCCACATCAGCCTGGACGCCGGCCAGGTCGTGATGAACCCGATCAGCGGCACCTACCGCTATCCGGCGGACGGCCCCGACCTGGCCGGACTGCTCGACTTCCTCGCCGACCCGAAGGAGGCCAACGAGCTGTACATGGTGCTCGACGAGGAGCTCAAGATGATGGGCCGGGTCTGCGACCTGGGCGGCCGGGTCACCGGCCCCGCCCTCAAGCAGATGGCCCGGCTCGCCCACACCGAGTACCTCATCGAGGGCCGGAGCTCCCTGGACGTACGGGACATCCTGCGCGAGACCCTGTTCGCGCCCACCGTCACCGGCGGCCCGCTGGAGAGCGCCTGCGAGGTGATCAGCCGTCACGAGCCCGAGGGGCGCGGCTACTACGCGGGGGTGGCCGCGCTCATCGGCAGGGACGAGCACGGCGCCCGCAGCATGGACTCGGCCATCCTCATCCGTACGGCGGAGATCGACGCGGCCGGACAGGTCCGCATCCCGGTGGGCGCCACCCTCGTCCGCGACTCCGACCCGGCGGGCGAGGCCGCGGAGACCCGGGCCAAGGCGGCCGGCCTCATCGAGGCGCTGCGCTCCCCGACGGGCGCCCCGGGCGGACAGGCCCGGGCGGCGGCCGCCCTCAAGGCCCACCCGGACGTGCTCCGTGCCCTGGCCGCCCGCAACGAGCCGCTGGCCGACTTCTGGTTCCGGCCGCCCGCCGAGCGCAGCCGTCCGGTGGACGGCCTGGCCGGCCGGCGCGTGCTGGTGATCGACGCAGAGGACACCTTCACGGCGATGGCCCGCCATCTGCTGGAGGCCCAGGGACTGCGGATCGTGGTGAAGCGTTACGACGAGGACTTCCGGATCGACGCGCACGACCTCGTCATCGTCGGGCCGGGGCCCGGCGACCCGAGGGACACCGCCGATCCCAAGATCGCGCGGATGCGGCAGGTGACCGCCGAACTCCTCGACTGGGGCATCCCGTTCCTCTCCGTCTGCCTCGGCCATCAGGTGCTGAGCACGCTGCTCGGGCTCCCGCTCGTCCGGCACCCCATGCCCACCCAGGGGCTCCAGCGGCACATCGAGTGCTTCGGCCGCACCGAACCCGTCGGCTTCTACAACACCTTCGCCGCCCACGCCGAGCAGGACCTGATCGACAGCCCCACCGCCCGTCCCGGGCAGGTCCGGGTGTTCCGCGAGAAGACGGGCGAGGTGCACGCCCTGCGCGGTCCGGGGTTCGCCTCGGTGCAGTTCCACCCCGCCTCGGTCCTGACCCGGCGTGGCGGCGAGCTGCTGGCCGAGATCCTCTCCGGGCTGCTCGGAGAGGTAACGGAGCTTTATCGGGAGGCCGTTGTCCCCACTCCGATACCTGCATAACGTCGTAACCGGTAACAGAAGTCCGGGCCGAACCGCCTCGGCCCGCCCACCGCGCCCACCCAGGAAGGACCTGTCCGATGCGCTTCGACAACATCTGGATCGCCGGCACCGGAGGCACCCTCGGTGAATCCGTGCCGGTGGACGAGGCGGTGGCCGACGGCTCCTACTCGGCCGACGCCGCCGCCAGCACCGGCATGATCAGCTACTCCCGCTCGGCCGAGGCGCCGCCGGAGATGGCCGTCACCGCCGGCCGGCAGGCGATCAAGGAGGCCGGCGAGAAGGGCGCGACGGTCGACCCGGACTCCCTCGTCCTGCACAGCCACGGCCACTTCCAGGGCATCGACATGTGGCCGGCCGCCTGTTGGATCGCCCGCGAGCTGCTCGGCCCCACCCTCAACAGCATGCCGATGACCGTCGCCGCCTGGTCCAACGGCTCGCTCGCCTCGCTCGACGTCGCCGCCTCTACCCTGATCGCCCGTCCCGACGTGCCCTCCGCCCTGATCACCCTCGCGGACCGCTTCGCGCCGCCCAGCAACCGCTGGTACACCTCGCCGGGCATGGTCTTCGGCGACGGCGCCGCGGCCGCCGTGGTCACCCGCGACACCGGCCGGCTGCGCCTGCGGTCCCTGGTCAGCGAGACCGACACCGTCCTGGAGGGCCTCTCCCGCGGCGCCGAGCCCTTCCGCACCGCGCCCGGCGAGCAGCCGGACATGCGCCGCAGGACCCGCGAGTTCCTCGCCACCGGCGAGGTGTCGCTGCGCGATGTGCAGACCCGGTCGGTCGAGCGCACCCGCAGCGTCGTCGGCCGCGCCCTCGACGAGGCGGACGTGGCGCCGGACGGCATCGACTGGCTGGTGACCCCTTTCGTCGGCCGGACCCTGCACCGCGAGAGCTTCGTACGGCACCTGGACATCGCCCCGCGGAACTCGCTGTACGAACTGGGCCTGACCATCGGTCACCTCGGCCCCTGCGACCAGCTGTACGGCCTCGACCACCTGCTGAAGAACGACCTGCTGAGCCCCGGGGACCGCGTCCTCGTCATCGGTACCGGCATGGGCTTCACCTTCTCCGCCGCGGTCCTCACCGCCGACGGGATCTGACCCTCCCGCCCCACCACGCCCTTCACCTCCCCTCAGGAAAGGACATACGCAGATGAGCCTCGTCCGCACCCCGGCCACCGCTCCCACCGACACGTTCACTGGTATCCCCGCCGCCGCCCGGCTGCCCACGCCCGCCGAGCTCCGCGAGGAGATCCCGCTGCCGCCACTCGCCCGCAAGACCACCCAGAGAGCCAGGCGCGAGATCGCCCGCGTGCTCTCCGGCCAGGACGACCGTCTCCTCGTCATCGCGGGACCCTGCTCCGTGCACGACCCGGACGCCGCCCTCACCTACGCCGAGCGGCTCTCCGCGCTCGCCGCCGAGCTGGAGGACCGACTCCTCGTCGTCATGCGGGTGTACGTCGAGAAGCCCCGTACCCGGGTCGGCTGGAAGGGGCTGCTCAGCGACCCGCGCCTCGACGGCTCGCAGGACCTGCCCAGCGGGCTGCGGCTGGCCCGCGGGCTGATGGCCCAGATCGCGGGCAGCGGGCTGCCTGTGGCCTGCGAGTTCCTCGACCCGCTGGTGCCGCACTACCTGTCCGACGCGGTCTCCTGGGGCTGCATCGGCGCCCGTACCGTCCAGAGCCAGGTGCATCGCCAGGTCACCAGTGGCCTCGGTATGCCGATCGGCTTCAAGAACGCCACCGGCGGCAGCGTCGAGGACGCGGTGGACGCCATCGTCTCCGCCTCCCACCCGCACGTGTACCCGGGCATCGGCGACGACGGCAGGGCCGCCGTGGTCAGCACCGACGGCAACCCCGACGGCCATGTGGTGCTGCGCGGCGGCAGCGCGGGCCCCAACTACGGGGCCGAGCCGGTCGCCGACGTCCTGGCGCAGCTGGCCGCCGCCGGGCTGCCGCAGCGACTCGTCGTCGACGCCAGCCACGGCAACAGCAACAAGGACCACGAGCGTCAGCCCCTGGTCACGAGCGACATCGCCCGGCGCGTCGCCGCCGGCGAGGAGGGCGTCGCCGGCGTCATGATCGAGAGCTTCCTCGCCGCCGGCCGACAGGACCTCCGGATCGGCCGTACGGACCTGCTCACCTATGGCCAGAGCGTCACCGACGCCTGTGTGGACTGGTCGCAGACCGCCCACATGATCGAGGAGCTCGCCGCCGCGGTCGCCACCCGCCGCGCGGCGCAGGCGGCGCAGGCGGCGTAGGCGCCGAGCACTGACCCGAAGCACCACCGCAACGCGCCCGGGGCAAGGCCCGAGCGCAAGGCGCGCCCCACAGCAACGCGGCGGCGGCAAGGCCCCGTAGCACAAGGCGCCCGCGGCAGCGCCCGAGCGCAACGTCCCCCACAGCAAAGCGCCGGGCGCAAGGCCATCGCAGGGCCCCGAGCGCAAGGCGCCCGCGGCAAGACCCCACCGCAAAGCGCCGAGCGCAAGGCCCCACACAAGGCCCCGAGCGCAACGCGCCCACCGTAACGCCCCACCGCAAGGCCCCACCGCAACGCCCCACCGCCGGGACCCCACGGGCCCCCCACCACCGCGCGCACCCCCTCCGTGCGCGGTGCCCGCCCGGCGTCCCTCCCCGGCTCCGCCCCTTCCGACTTCGTGAACCTCCCGAGAGGAATCAACACCGTGGCAGTCAACACGAGTTCGACCCTGCCCCTGGCCCGCGTTCTCGACGGTGCGCGGACCGCGGCTCCGCACCGGCACACCCTCACCGTCCCCGCGCCCGCCGCGGCCCGCCCCGAGGAGTACGCGACGGCCGCGCTGGCCGCGCTCGTGCACCGCTACACCGGAGAGACGGAACTCCTCGTCGGACGGCAACGACACCCGGACTCCGTCGAGTCCGTCGCGATACGGGTGGCCGGCGACACCACGGCCGCGCAGCTCCTGGAGGCCGCCGCCCAGGCCGGCACCGCCGACGGCGCAGAGGCCCCCGCAGGCCGTCCGGCGCACGCGGCCGTGACCACCGTCGGCAGCCCCGCCGGCGAGGCGCCCGCTGCGCTGACCCTGGCCGTCTCCCCGGTCGAAGGCACCTTCGAACTGTCGCTGGACGGCGCCGAGTTCGACGCGCAGGCCGCCGAGCAGTACGCCCGCCATCTGGAGCGGGTGCTCGACGCCCTGGCCGCCGAGCCCGAGGGCACCGTGCACGACATCGCCCTGCTCACGAGTGAGGAGCTCCACCGCACCCTGGTGGAGTGGAACGACACCGCGGGTCCGGTTCCGCAGCCCTTCTTCCACGAGCGCGTCGCCGAGCACGCCCGCCGCACCCCCGACGCCCTGGCCGTGATCCTGCCCGGCTCCCGGCTGACGTACCGCGAGCTCGACGAGCAGGCCAACCAGCTCGCCCACCGGCTGAAGGCCCGTGGCGTGCGGCCCGGAGCCCGGGTCGGCGTCTGCTTCCCGCGCAGCGCGGAGAGCCTCATCGCCCAGCTGGCCTGCTTCAAGCTGGCCTGTGCCGCGATCCTGCTGGACAGCGACTTCCCGGCGGAGCGGATCCGCTACATGATCGAGGACGCCTCGGCCGCCGCCGTCCTGACCCTGGCCGCCCACGAGTCGAAGGTCGAGGGTCTCGCCCCGGTCCTGGCCCTGGACACCGACGACTGGCGGACCGAGCCGGTCACCGAGGTCAGCGAGCCTGTCGGCGCCGACGACCTCATCCACATCTGCTACACCTCGGGCTCCACCGGCGCCCCCAAGGCCGTCATGGTCCGCTTCGGTGCCGCCCGCAACCTGATCCACAGCATGAGCGAGCTGTGCGGCATGTCCAGCGCCTCCCAGGGCACCTGGCTGGCGGCCCCCGGCTACGGAATGATCGAGGTCGAGTGCTTCCCGGTGCTCGCCGTCGGCGGCACCGTGCACATCCCGGACGTCTCCGTGGTCGCCTCCGAGTACCGCCTCCAGGAGTGGTTCCTGCGCGAGGGCATCACCACCACCCTGCTGATGAAGCCGATGGCCGAGCGACTGTGGCGGCTGGAGTGGCCCGAGGACACCCCGCTGGAGAACATCCGCGTCTGCGGCGAGCGCATCCAGTCCTGGCCGCCGGCCGGCCTGCCGTTCCGCCTCATCAACCTGTACGGCTCCGCCGAGGCGACCGTCGTCGCCAGCTGCGACATCACCGAGATGGGCGAGCGGCTCGGCGAGGAGGGGCGCGCCCGCAGGCTGCCGCCCATCGGCCGGCCCACCACCAACGTCACCATCTACGTCCTCGACGAGGACCTCCGCCCGCTGCCGCCGGGCCTGGTGGGCGAGCTCTGCATCGCCGGCGTCAGCCTCTCGGCCGGCTACCTGGGCCGCCCGGAGGCCACCGCGGAGAAGTGGATCACCAACCCGATCGACCCGGCCCGCCACCCGATCATGTACCGCACGGGCGACCTCGCCCGGTACTGGCCGGACGGCAGCATCGAGATCGTCGGCCGCACCGACAACCAGGTCAAGGTGCGCGGCAACCGGGTCCACCTCGGCGAGATCGAGGTCGTCCTGACCACCCTGGCCGGCGTCCAGCAGGCGGCCGTCCTGGCGCGCCAGGACGACCAGGGCGATGTGCAGCTGACCGCCTACATCGAGCCCGACACCGGCGCCTCTCCCTCCGTACGGGAGATCCGCCGCGGACTCGCCCAGCGGCTGCCGTCCTTCATGGTCCCCGCGGCCTTCGTCGTCGGCGGACTGCCGACCAGCGTCAACGGCAAGATCGACCGCGCCGCGCTGCCCGAGCCGCCGCGCTCCCGTCGGGACGTCGACACCGCCTACCAGGCGCCGGCCGGAGAGCTGGAGGAGTCGCTGCACGCGCTGTGGTCGAAGGTCCTGGAACTGGACGGCGTCGGCGTGCTCGACAACTTCTTCGACCTGGGCGGCGACTCGCTGCGGGCGGCCCGGCTGACCGAGCTGGTCCGCGAGGAGCACGGTGTCGAGCTGGAGCTGGTCGACCTCTTCGACGAGCCGACGGTGGAGAAGATGGCCGAGCTGGTGGCCCGTACCGCCGCCGCTGCCTGAGACCCGGCCCGGCCGGTCTCGAGCGGCCGGCATACGACGGTGGCCCCCACGTCCCGTGTGGGGGGCGGCCGGCATACGACGGTGGCCCCCACGTCCCGTGTGGGGGCCGCCGTCGTATCCGCGGTGCGGGCCGCCGGGGCCGGGAGGGCGCGTCAGGCGCCCAGCATCTCCAGATAGTGCTCGTTGTACATGATGCCGAGGACGTTGCCGAAGGGATCGGTCACGGACGCGGTGACGAAGCCGGGACCGTACTCGGTCAGCGGCGTGTACAGCGTGGCGCCCATCGAGAGCAGCCGGGCGAGCGTGCCCTCCACGTCGTCGACGTGCCAGTGGCCGATCGCGCCGCCCGGGACGTCGGGCAGGCCCGGCGGGGCGTAGCGCCGGTCGATGAGACCGAGTTCGGTCTGGTGGTCACCGATCCTGAACTCGTAGTAGGCGGCGGGCTTCCCGTCGCCCGGGCGCTCGAAGTACGGCTGGACGCCCAGCAGTTCCGCGTACCACGTCTTGGCTGCTTCCACGTCGTCGGCAAAGAAGTTGACGGTGGCAAGTCCTCGCAGCATGGGTGGTTCCTTCCTTCGTTCCGTATCCGAGACCATCCTCCGACCCAAAGTGCTCACCAACTGAGCACTTTAGGAGAGAAGCTGGGAACATGCGCGCTGACCGACTCGTTTCCGCCCTTCTGCTCATGCAGCGCAGGGGCCGGGTGACCGCCGCCGAGCTGGCGAAAGAGCTCGACGTGTCCGTCGCCACCGCACGCCGTGACCTGGAGGCGATGTCCGCCGCCGGCATCCCGGTGTATCCGCAACCGGGCCGCGGGGGCGGCTGGTCGCTCGTCGGCGGGGCGCGGACCGACCTCAGCGGCCTGTCGGCCAACGAGGCCCAGGCGCTGTTCCTGCTCGTCGGCCCGGCCGCGGCGGCCTCCGGGGACGCCAAGGCCGCGCTGAACAAGCTGTTGCGGGCGCTGCCGCAGACCTTCCGGGCCGATGCGGAGGCCGCCGCCGACGCCACCATGGTCGACCCCACCCCGTGGGGCGAACGCGACCGCGACCGACCGGAGATGGTCGACCGCCTGCAGGCCGCTGTGATCCGCCGGCGCAAGGTCCGGCTGACGTACACCAACGGCGCCCGGGAGCGGACCGAGCGGGTCGTCGATCCCTGGGGCCTGGTCGACAAGGACGACATCTGGTACCTGATCGCCGGCACCGAGCGAGGGCGGCGCACCTTCCGGGTCGACCGGATCGGTGCGGCGGAGCAGACCGGCGAAGCCGCCGAGCGCCCAGATGACTTCACGCTCGCCACGGCCTGGCAGGAGGTCGTCGGCGACGTGGAGCGCAAGCGCTCGCGCACCTGGGCGACCGTGCTCGTCGAGACCCGGTACGTGAACGTCCTGCGCGACCGGTTCGGGCGCCACTGCCACGCCGACGGGGAGGCCGCCGACGGGCGCGCCCGGATCCGCCTCGCCTCGCCGACCCCGCTGGACGTCGCCCGGAACCTGGCCGGCTGGGGTGGCCTGATCGAGGTGCTCGAACCCGTCGCCGTACAGGTGGAGTTGGCGCGGATAGGGACCGAACTGGCCGCTCGGTACGCGGGGGTGGGCGCGGACGAGGACGACCGCCGGGACGAGGACGACCGCCGGGTCAGGCCCTGGGCCCGGGACGAGGACGACCGCCACCCCTCGCTCGAAGCGGGGTGGCGGTCGTCGTCGGATGCGCCGGGGGAGCCGTGCGTCATGCCGCCTCGGCAAGCGCCAGAGCGGGCTCCCGGGTCTCGGTGAACGACGTGGAGCCGTGCAGCCACGCCACGGCCTCGCGCAACCCGGCGGGGGAGAGGCCCGCCAGCATCGCGTTGCGGGCCGGCACCTCGTCCCCGGCCGCGTGGTAGAGCCGATCGCCCAGCTCGCGCGCGGTCAGGGTGGTGCGCGCGGTCCGGTCCCGCCGCAGCGCGTTGTACTCCACCAGCCACCGCGGTACGTCCGCGGGCTCACGGGCGCCCAGCAGCCCGCCGAGGACCACAGCGTCCTCCAGGGCCATGCAGGCGCCCTGGGCCGCGTACTGGAGCATCGGATGCGCCGCGTCGCCGAGCAGCGCCACCCGGCCGTCCACCCACCCGTCGACCGGATCGCGGTCGCAGAGGACCCAGATCCGCCAGTCCCGGCCGAGCTCAAGCAGGCGTCGTGCCTCCTCGCAGAGTCCGGGGAACTCGCCCAGGACCCGCGAACGGCTCGCGGCCGCCCCGGTGATCTCCTCACGGGCGCCGTCGTCCCGGGTGGCCGCGAGGTTGAGGAACGCGCCGCCGCCGATCGGATAGTGCACGAAGTGCCAGCCCGGGCCCGCCCACAGGGTGACGGCCTTGGACCGCAGCTCCTCGGGCACCTCCGCCATCGGGATCACGGAACGGTAGATGGTGTGCCCCGAGATCCGCGGACCGCCGTCGCCGACGAGCTGGGCCCGTACCGCCGAACGCAGCCCGTCGGCACCGAGCAGCACGTCCGCGGAGAACCGTTCCCCGGCCGAGGTCAGCGCCGTCACCCGGTCACCGGTCTGCCGGTAGCCGGCCACCCGGTGTCCGGCGAGCAGCTCCACACCGGCCTCGCGGCAGCCGTCGAGCAGTGCCCGGTGCAGATCGCCCCGGTGGACCACGGCGTACGGACCGCCGAACCGGGTCCGGTACGCGCCGGTCAGCTCCATGGCGGCGACCCGCTGCCCCGACGTGCCGTCCAGGAACCGCAGTTCGTCGATGAAGTCGGCCCGCTCGGCCACCCGCTCGCGCACCCCCAGGATGCCGAGCGCGTGGAAGGCGTTGGGCGCCAGCTGGATTCCCGCACCGATCTCCGAGAACTCCGGCCGGCCCTCCAGGACCGTCGCCCGGTGTCCGGCCCGGGCCTGGGCCAGAGCGGCGGCGAGTCCGCCGATGCCGCCGCCCGCGACGAGTATGTGAGTCATCGTCTGCTCCTCTTACGATGCGGCGGCCGGCCCCGTCACCACGGGGCCGGCCGCCGGAATCAACAGCTGGGACCTACTTCGCCGTGGCCGGAGCGCCGACCGTGGCCTTCTTCTCGCCGCCGGAGGGGGCGGCGGCGGGGGCGGTGTGCGCGGCCGAGGCCACGGCGGTGCGCCGCAGACCGAGGACCGAGACCACGACGATGGCCACGGAGAGGCCGGTCGTGAACCAGAAGGCGCCCTGGAAGCCGCTGACCGGGATCGTCGCGACCTTGGCGCCGTGCACCACGCCGGCGAGGGCGACGCCGACCGCGAGGCCGATGCCGACACCCAGCTGACGGCTGGAGTTGAACAGACCGGAGGCCAGGCCCATCTGCGGTCCGCTGACACCGCTGGTGCCCGCGATGGCGGTGGAGATCATCATCACGGTCACGCCGAGGCCGATCAGCACACCGCCGGGCAGCACGCCCAGCCAGTACGAGCTGTCCGCGGTCACCTGCGCCAGCAGCGCCGCACCGGCGGCCAGCAGCACACCACCGGCGATCAGCACGTTGCGGGCACCGAGCTTGTGGGTGAGCTTGACGACCGGGAGGCTCGCCAGGAAGACCACGAAGGCCTGCGGGAAGAAGCCCATGCTCGCCCGCAGCGCGGAGTAGCCGAGCACCTGCTGCATGTACATCGTGATGAAGAAGGTCGACACCGACATCACGCCCCCGGACAGGAACGCGATCCCGTTGCCCGCCGACAGCGCGCGGTTACGGAAGATCGACAGCGGCACGAGCGGCCCGGAGACCCGGGTCTGGACGATCAGGAAGGCGATCAGCAGGGCGGCGCCGCCGCCCAGCGAGACGAGGACGCTCGTGGCGCCCCAGCCCTCGTCGGAGGCCTCGGTCAGACCGTAGGTGAGGGCACACATCGCCGAGGTGACCAGGATCGCGCCGGGCAGGTCGAGCTTGGACGAGCCGGTGCCCTTGTGGTCGGCGAGGAGCCGACGGGCGGCCAGGGCGACGAGCAGGATGCCGACCGGGACGTTGACGAGCATCACGGCGCGCCAGGTGAGGAACTCGGTGAGCAGACCGCCCGCGACCACACCGCCGGTGAAGCCGGCCGAGGAGACCGCGCCGAAGACGCCCATCGCCTTCACGCGCTCGGGGCCCTCGGGGAAGCCGCCGGCGATCATCGCGAGGACGGCGGGGGAGACGGCGGCGGCCGACAGGCCCTGGACCGCGCGGGCGAGCACGAGGATCCACGGCTCGTTGGCGATACCGCCGACGAGCGAGGCGATCGTGAAGACCGCCAGACCGGTCACGAACATCCGCTTGCGGCCGAAGACGTCACCGGCACGGCCGCCGAGCAGCAGGAAACCGCCGTAGAAGAGCGCGTACGCGCCGACGACCCACTGCAGTCCACTGGCGGTGAACCCGAGGTCACGCTGCATGGCGCCCAGGGCGACGTTCACGATGGCGAAGTCGAGGACGAGCATGAACTGTGCGGCGCACAGCAGGCCGAGCGGCGGCCGGGTGGACCCGGCCGTGCTGGTGGAGCTGGTCATGATGTTCCTTTCACGGGGAGACGAGCGGGAGCGGGGGATACCTGCGAAAGTGATTGGCCGGTAGGGTCTGCGGGATGACGGAACCCAAGCGCGTGCGACAGCCGGGCGACCGTGAGGTGGCCCCCGGCCGGCTCGCTCTGGTGCAGTCCTTCGTCAACAGCGTCAATGTCGAGTTCGGGCCGGACGAGTTCACGTCCGTCGCGGGGCTGACGCGGTGGATGGAGCGGCAGGGCTTCCCCGCGGGAGCCCTCGCCCCCTCCGAGCCCGACCGCGTCGAGGCGGTCGAGGTCCGGGAGGCGCTGCGCGCCCTCATGCGGGAGAACAACGGCGCCGGCGTCGACCCGGCGGCCCGCGCCGTCGTCGAACGCGTCGCCGCCGACTGCCCCTTGGTCCTGGCCTTCGACACCGACGGCGTTCCCGGCCTGCGCCCCGGTGGCACCGGCACCCGGGGCATGATCGGTCAGATCCTGGCGATCGTCGTCGAGGCCGCCGGCGACGGCTCCTGGCAGCGACTGAAGGCCTGTCACGAGCACCGCTGCGAGTGGGCCTTCTACGACCGGGCCCGCAACCGCAGCGGCCGCTGGTGCTCCATGGCCGTCTGCGGCACGCGCTCCAAGATGCAGACCTACCGTCAGGGGCTCCGGACTCCGGCCGGCGCCCGCTGACAGCAGCGCGGCCACGGACCGTACGGCGTCCGCCGGCCGTAACGCGCCGACCGGACTCTCGGCCACCGGGGCGGTCACGGCGCGTACTCCTTGCCGAGCAGCATCCGCGCCACGGTCAGCTTGGTGGCCGCCGCGGTGCCGTCCGCGAGCTGGAGGCCGATGACGTCACGCAGCCGCTGGGCGACCGGGCCGTCCTCGCTCCACCCCTGGTGGCCCATGGTCAGCAGCGCCTGGTGCACCGCCTCCACGGCCGCCTTCGGCGCCCACCACTTGGCCATGTTCGACGGGATACGGGGATCCTCGCCCCGGTCCGCCTTCCACAGCGCCTCGAAGGAGACCAGCCGGGCCGCGTGCAGCAGCGTGGTGTGCTCGACGAGCGGGAACACCACCGACTGGAAGCGGCTGATCGGCTGCCCGAAGGCGGTGCGCCCGGTCGCGTGCGTGTACGCCTCCGCGAGGGCGGCGTCCCCGACGGCGATCGCCATCAGCGCGATGTACGCCCGGGAGACCCCGAAGCCGCGCATCACCGCGCCGAAGCCCCCGCCGGGCGTCCCGACCAGGTCCTCGGGCCCGACCCGCAGACCGTCGAAGACGATCCGGCCGCGTCCGCCGGAACGGCAGCCGAGGTCGGTCAGCGTCTCCTTGCGGACCCGGTCGCCGTCGAGCCGGGTGTAGAACGCGCTGATGCCGTGCGCGCCCTCGCCGCCCGTCCGGGCGAAGACCAGCGCGTGGGTGGCGTACGCGGTGACCATGATCGAGGTCTTCTCGCCGGAGAGCAGCCAGCCGCCGCCGTCGGGCTCGGCGCGCATCTCGATGCCCGCCGCGTCCGTCCCGTGCCCGGCCTCCGTCAGCGCGAGCGCGACCACGGCCTCGCCGCGGGCGATCGGCGGCAGCCAGCGCTCCAGTTGTTCCGGGCTCCCGTTGGCGGCCAGGACGCCGCCGATGAGCGCGGCGTTGAGCACGGGGAAGCACACGGACAGATCGGCCGCCGCCAGCTTCTCGAGCGCGATGCCCGCGCTGACCGCGTCGAGCCCCTGCCCGCCGTACTCCTCGGGCACCCGCAGCGCGAACAGGCCGGCCGCGGCCATGTCCTCGATCAACCCCGGGCGGTACGCGCCGCGCCGGTCGTTCTCTTGACGGTACGGGGCGATCTTCTCCCCGGCGAACTCCTCTATGCGCTTGGCCAGTTCGTCCTGGAGCGCGGTGAAGGCGTAGTTCATGAGGCCGTGCGTCCTTCCTGGGCCCGGAGCCGGTCCCGCAGAGCGAATTTCTGGATCTTTCCGGAGGGCGTCCTCGGCAGCGCCGGCACCAGTTCCAGCCGCTCGGGCCAGTACGTACGCGCCATGCCGAGCCCGGCGAGGTGGCTGCGCACGCCCTCCAGGTCGGGGGCGGCGGCGCCGGTGGTCACGAGGAACGCGCAGGCGCGCTCGCCGAGCCGCTGGTCCGGGTAGCCGACCACGGCGACGTCCCTGACCACGGGGTGGCGCAGCAGGGCCGCCTCGACCTCCACGACCGGGATGTTCTCGGCGCCCCGCATGATCACGTCCTTGACCCGGCCCGTGATCCGTATGCCGCCGTGGCCGTCGGCCCGGGCGAGATCACCCGTGTCGAACCAGCCGTCCGCGGTCAGCGAGGCGTCGTACACGTCCTGGCGCCGGAAGTAGCCCAGGCACTGGGCGGACCCGCGCACCTGGAGATGTCCGGCGGTGCCCGGCGCCACCGGCTCGCCGTCCTTGCCGACGATCCGCACCTGCATGCCGGGCACGGTGGTGCCGTCGCTCTCGGCGGCGCGCAGTGGCGGCTGCTCGGGGCGGGTGACGGTGACACAGCCGTTCTCCGTCATGCCCCACAGCGCGTACACCCGGCACCCGAGCACCTCGCGCGCGTCCTCCACGAGCAGCGGCGCTATCGGCGCGCTGCCGGTGGCGAAGCTGCGCAGCGCCGACAGGTCGTGGGGCGTCTCGCGCTGGGTGTGGATCAGGTCGGAGAGGAAGGTCGGGGCGCCCATGAAGAAGGTCACCCGCTGCTCCTGAAGCGTCCGCAGCATCTGCCGCGGATCCCAGCGGTCCACCTGCACGGCGGTCGCGCCGAGCAGCAGCGGCATCACGAAGTTCCAGGTGAACCCGGCCTGATGGGTGGTCGGCGACCCCATCGCGGTGACCTCGGACCCGGTCAGACCGAGCACGTCGGCCTGCGCCTTGTTCATCGAGTACAGGGTGTTGTGGCTGTGCAGCACACCCTTGGGCTCGCCGGTGGTCCCGGAGGTGAACATGATCTGGGCGGCGTCGTCCGGCCCGGCCTCGATCGTGTCGAGGGAGGCGAGCAGCTCCGGGTCCGGCTCGGGCTCGTACAGATCGCGTACGAAGTCCAGCGCGCCGGCCTCGATGTCACCGGTCCCGGCGCCGAGCAGCACCCGGTGGCGCAGGGTCGGCACGGCCCCGGCGATCTCGGCGCTCATCTCCCCGTAGGAGAAGCCGCGCACCTCGGCGGCGGCGATGTAGACCGGGCTCGCGGTGAGCCGGGTCATGAACTCCACCTCGCGCCGCCGCATCACCGGAACCACCGGACCCGCGATCGCGCCGACCCGGGCGGCGGCCAGGCAGAGCGCCACCAGCTCCCAGGAGTTGGGTATCTGCAGGGTCACCACATCACCGCGGCGGACCCCGAGGCGGAGCAGACCGACCGCGAGCCGGTCGACCCGCCGGGCCAGCTCGGCATAGGTCAGGGTCTCCTGATCGGCACCCTGGTAACAGACCAGAGCCGGCTTGTCCGGCTGCTCACGGGCCCAGCGGCGCAGATCGTGCAGGACGGTCTCGTCCCGCCACCAGCCGGCGGCGCGGTAGGTGTCGGCGGCGGTCAACGGATGCCCCCACGGCGTGAATCGAGCGAGGCGCGGGCACGCTCGGCGATCGCCCGCGCGCTGACCCCGCCCCGTTCGAGCAGAAAGCGCTGGCTCCCGGCGACGGGGACGAACTCGTCCGGCAGCGCCATCCGGTGCACCCGCACCGGGCGTACGGCGCTGAGCGCCTCGGCGACCGCCGAGCCGAAGCCGCCGGAACTCCAGTGCTCCTCCACGGTGATCACCGTGTCGCGCACACCGAGCGAGCTCAGCAGCGCCGGGGTGTCCAGCGGCTTGACGGTGTGCAGGTGCAGCACGTTCGCCGTGATGCCCTCGGACTCCAGCAGGTCGGCCGCCTCCAGGGCGGCGAGCGTCGGGTACGGCCCGCAGGCCGCCAGCGTGACGTCCGTACCGTGCCGCAGCTGCTGGGCCTTGCCGAGCCGCACCGGCGGACCGGCGGGCAGATCGGGGGTGGCGCCCCGGCCGAGCCGGAAGTAGACCGGGCCGCCCAGCGTGAGCGCCTGGCGCAGCAGGTCCCCCGTACTCGCCGCGTCGCCCGGGACCACCACGGTCATGTGGGGCAGCGCCCGCATCACCGCGAGGTCCTCCAGGGCGTGGTGGGTCGGGCCGAGATGCCCGGCCGACACCCCGGAGTGGGTGGCCGCGATCAGCACCGGAAGGTTGCCCATCGCGATGTCGATCTTCACGGCCTCCACCGCGCGGGAGGAGGCGAACGCCGCCATGGTGTTGACCAGCGGGATACGGCCCTCCCGGGCGAGGCCGGCGGCCGTGCCCATCAGGGTGTGCTCGGCGATGCCGAGGTTGAGGTAGCGGTCGGCGGCGGAACCGAAGTCCACCCCGCCGAACAGTCCGGTGTCGCTGTCCAGGACGACCAGCCGCGGCTCGCCGGGGAGCAGTTCGGCGACCGTGTCGCGGTAGACCTCACGGGCGGCACGGGCCGGAGCGGGGGCGGGGGCCGTGGTCATCGACGGTCACCGCCCGCCGGGGTGCCCGCCGAGGCGCGGACCGCGTTGAGCGCCCGCTGGTGCTGCCGTCCGCTCAGTCGGGCGTAGTGGCTCTTGGCCTGGCCCTCGATGAAGGGCACGCCCTTGCCCTTGACGGTGTGGGCGATGATCACGGTGGGCCTGTCCAGGTCCGCGGGCAGCGTCAGCGCGTCTGTCAGTGCCTCCGCGTCGTGGCCGTCGGCCTCGACGACGCGCCAGCCGAAGGCCCGCCAGCGATCGGCCAGCGGCTCGAGGGAGTTGACGGACTCGGTGCCGCCGGTGATCTGGAGACCGTTGCGGTCGACGATCGCGGTGAGGCTGTTCAGCCGGTGTGCGGAGGCGACCGAGGCGGCCTCCCAGACCGAGCCCTCCTGGAGCTCGCCGTCGCCCATCACCACGAAGCAGCGGCGGGCCGAGCCGTCGAGGCGGTTGGCCAGTGCGTAGCCGACGCCGAGGGCGAGACCGTGGCCGAGCGAGCCGGAGGCGATCTCCACGCCGGCGATCTCGGGGTGCGGATGGGCCATCAGGTGGCTGCCGGGCCTGGCGTACTCGTCGAGGTCCTCGGCCGGGAAGTAGCCGGCCTCGCAGAGCGTCGCGAACAGGGCGATACCGCCGTGCCCCTTGCTCAGCAGCAGGACGTCGCGCTCGGGC
The DNA here is from genome assembly GCF_055596705.1 of Streptomyces sp. NPDC039609. NCBI lineage: Bacteria > Bacillati > Actinomycetota > Actinomycetes > Kitasatosporales > Streptomycetaceae > Streptomyces > Streptomyces sp. NPDC039609. Next base: position 138,153 of record NZ_JBVIUJ010000014.1, on the reverse strand, counting down.
AGGCCGGGGAAGCGGGGGTCGTGCCGCATCACCCGGAAGTACAGGACGGACAGGATCTCGACGAGCGACATCGACCCGCCCAGGTGGCCGCCCTCGGGGCCGGCGCACATGGCGACGATGTGCTCCCTGATCCGGCCGGTGATGTCGGCGAGCTCAGCCGCGTCGGGGCCGGGTGCGTCCGGGCGGCGCTCGTCGAGGCCGGTGCCGGTGAGATCGGTGCGGGCGGGGGCGCCCCGCAGCAGAGGCGGGCTGCTCATGCCTGGGTCCTTTCGGCTGGTACGTGAGGCGGCTGATGGGTGGGGCGGGGCTGCCGAGGTGAGGCGGCCGAGGGCGCGGGGCTGCCGAGGTGAGGCGGCCGAGGGCGCGGGGGTGAAGGTCAGTTGGGGTGCAGGCCGGTGAACTCGAGGCCGCGCGTCTCGGGCTCCCCGAAGCGCACGTTCATGCACTGCACCGCGTTGCCCGCACCGCCCTTGACGAGGTTGTCCAGCGCCGCGATCACGGTGACGGTCGCCGCGCCCCGGTCCAGGGCGAACCCGACGTCGCAGAAGTTGGAACCGGAGAGGATCTTGGCGTCGGGGAAGCGGTGCATCCCGCGCCGGGCGGCGACGATCCGCATGAACGGCTCGTCGGCGTAGCGGCTCCGGTAGGCGGAGCGGATGGCGCGCTCGTCGACTCCGTCGGCCAGGGTCGCCCGGCTCAGCAGCTGGACGCCGCGGACCGCTTCGACACCGGTCGCCGACATCCGGACGGTGTGCCCGGTGGCCTGGGCGATCTCCGCCTCGTGCCGATGCCGGGTCGGGGCGAACACCCGGAGGGCGCCGCTGCGTTCGGCGTGAAGGTTCTCCGCGCCCGCCTTGGCTCCCGAGCCGCTGGAGCCCGTCCTGGCGTCGACCGTGACATCGCCCGTGATGAGCCCGGCCTCGGCCAGCGGGACGAGGGAGAGGATGCCGGCGGCGGCCATGCAGCCCGGCACGGAGATCCGGTCCGCGGTGCGCAGTCGCTCGCGGTGCAGCTCCGGAAGCCCCTGGACGAAGGTGCCGATCAGCTCGGGGGCCGAGTGCGGGGTGCCGTAGTAGTCCTCGTACACCTCGGGGTCGCCGAGCCGGAAGTCGCCGGACAGGTCGATGACGACATTCGCCTTGGTGAGGAATTCCGGCATCCGCTGCATCGTCTCGCGGTGCGGGGTCGCCAGGAACAGCACGTCGACGCGGGGGAGTTGGTCCTCGGACGAGAACGTCAGCCGGGTGCGACCGCGCAGATTGGGGTGGACGCCGTCGATCTGACGTCCCTGGAGGGTGCGCGAGGTGGCGGCCGCCAGGTCGACCTGGGGATGGTTGACGAGCAGCCGCAGCAGCTCCCCGCCGATGTAGCCGGCCGCTCCCAGCACTGCCGCGCGGATCATGACTCTGCCTTTGCTGTCAGGAGGGCGGCGATGGTGTCCGCCACATCGAGGTCGGTTCCGTAGGTCGACTGCAGGCCGCGGAACTCGACCCGGTCGTTGACCTCCAGGACGGTGAGCCGGCCGCCCGGCTCCTCCAGGAGGTCGACCCCCGCCACACAGGCGCCGACGGTCTCCGCCGCCGCGACCGCGAGCTCGGTGAGATCCGCTTCGAGCGGGCAGCGCTCGCTGACCGCGCCGCGGGCGACGTTGGTGCGCCAGTCCTCGCTCCGGCGGTAGGTGGCCCCGACCGCCCGGCCTCCGACGACCAGGACCCGGATGTCCCGGTCCGCCTTGGCGACCTCGCGCTGGACGTAGACGATGTGCGACTGCGGGGAGGGCAGGGCCGCGAGGTGCTCGAGCACCGCCTCGGCCATCGCCCGGTCGGTGACCCGGGTGACGAGCCGCCCCCAGGAACCGACCAGGGGCTTGATCACCGCGGGGTAGCCCAGTTCCTCCAGGGCCTTCAGGGCCGCGTCCGGGGTCAGGGCGAGCGTGGTCTCCGGGGTCGGCAGGCCCCGGGCGACCAGGGCCGCCGAGGTCTGCCACTTGTCCCCGCAGACGGCCGTGGCGGCGGCACTGTTGAGCACCGTCACGCCCGCCGACTCCAGTGCGGAAGCCGCGTACAGGGCACGGTAGTGACCCACTTCGCGGTTGAGCACGATCTGCGGGCCGTCCCAGGGCGTTCCGGCCCGGACCGACAGAGCGCGGGGGTCGATCTGTTCACAGGCGACGCCGCGCCTCTCCAGCGCGGTCAGGATGTTCTTCTCCTCGAACCGGACCCGGGAGGCGAGGACACCGAGTCGCGCTGCCGCAGAGCTCATCAGGGAAATCTCCTTCTCGTCTTCTCGTCGGGATGGCCGGGCCCGTTACTCGCCCCAGTCCTCCTCGACCTCGGGGGCGAGCAGAAGTCGCGGCGGCTCGACGGACTCGATCTCCAGCTCCAGCCGGCATTCCGGGCACTCGACTATTTCGCTCACCCGGGCATCAGCTCCCAGCGACACCTCGGCGTCGCACTCAGGGCATTCGGGGGCGACAAGGGTTTCCTGCATGGTGATTTCCTCAATTCTTCCGTGGAGTTGGCGAATCGGAAATTACTGTAGTGCCGTCGCGGCGCACTATTCCGTGGTGCTCCGACGCATGATCTGATCGGAACGAGGGCGAGTGCTTATGGGCGTGAAGGGGCCGTCAGGCCACGGCGGTCGCGAGCACGGGAGCGCCGGCGGAGTCGGAGGGGTCCGGGGCCGGGGCGGTGGCCGGTGCGGTGGCCGGTGCGGTGGCCGGTGCGGACGTCGGGCCGGCTGCGGCGCCGGCGGGCGTTTCCGAGGGCGTTTCCGAGGTGAGGGGATAGCCCCGGAGGGCCTGGCGGAATGCCTTCTCCGCGATGGCGGTGAAGCCCTCCGGCACACCTCCCGGAGCCAGCGCCATCGTCACCGGCACCGGCTCGGGCGGATCCGGAAGCCCGGGGCGTACGGACGGGGTCAGGCCCCACAGCTCGTCCCCGTTGGCGACCAGGCAGGTCATCCCGAGGCCCGCCTTGGCGGCCGATCTCAGTCCGATCAGCTCGCTGCTCTCGTACGCCACCCGCCACTCGATGCCCGAGGCGTCGAGGACCTCGCGGACCCGGCCCCGGAGCGTGCAGGGCTCGGGGAAGAGCGCCAGGGGCAGTGCGCCCCGTTCGCCGTGGGCCGGCCGCCCGAACCAGGCCATGCGCATCCTTCCCAGCTCCCGGCAGTCCGTGCCGGAGGCGGGCGGATCGGCCTGGAGCAGCAGCGCCGCGTCGAGCTGACCGCCGGCCAGCTGGGTCGCCAGTTCCTCGCTCGCCCCGGTCCGTACGCTCAGCTGGGCCTGGGGCATCCCCCGGTTCAGCAGCCGGAGGAACTCGGGCAGCACCTCCGCGAGCTGGCTCGACACCCCGATCGAGAGCATGAGCTGGCCCGCCTGCGGGATGAAGCGGTCGACGGCCTCGTCGTTGAGGGCCACCATCCGGCGGGCGTACCTCAGGAGCTCCTCGCCCCGCGGACTGAGCCGCAGATTGCGTCCCGTGGAGGCGAACACCGGGCTCCGGATGAGACCGCTCAGCTGGCGTATCTGCTGGCTGACGGCGGGCTGGGTGATGTGCAGTGACTCCGCCGCCCTCCGGAAACCGCCGAGTTCGACGACGGCCACCAGAGTCCTCAGCCTGTTTATCTGCAAGTCGTGATGCATTCTCCCACCCACATCGTCGAAGGGCGTTCCGTGAAGTCTGCGGCTCAGCCTAGGGTCGGCGGTTTCGACGGCGCCATGGATGCGGTCACGGACCGGATGTGACATCTTCATGTGACGGGTGTGTAGCGCTCAAGAAGGGGTCCGTGGCCGGAATCAACGCCCCTTATTCGAGCCATAAATACAAGCCATCGACTTTCTCCCTCGAAATGCTGTCGGGTGCCTAATGTGAATGGCCGACCGAACATTTCACCGAACACCCGAGGAGACGTCATGCTGGCAGCCACCGCCGGTTCCGCCGTGCAGCAGGGAGTCCAGATACAGCTCGCCGACCCGGCCCTCACCACCCGCAGCCCGGGTGAGGAGTTCGCCTGGTCGGTGCGCGCCGCCGGCCCGGACCAGGACCACGAGGTGCCCTTCCGCGCCCATCTCCCGGCCGTCTTCCCGCTGTTCGCGACCCGCCCGCGGTACGCCGTGCGGCACCTGCTGAAGACGGCGTCGGTCGCCGACGCGCCGGTCACCTTCGTGCACGAGCCGCCGGCCGCGCGGCTGGCCGCCGCCGGCACCTCGTACCAGGCCACCCCCGAGGGCGCCTTCGCCCCCCGCCTCGAGCAGGCCGAGCTCACCGATCTGACGGTGCGCGTGCCGCTGCCCGCCGGGCTTCTGGACCAGCCGGCGCTGCTCGCGTCCTTCGTCGACTACCGCGTGCTCGTCCGGCTCTCCGTCGTCGAGAACGAGACGCTGCTGCACGGCAGCGCCGACAAGGCGATCAGCGGCCTGCTGAACCTTCCGGAGATCCGCCGCGGCACGCTCGGCGAGGACGTGTACGCCGCCATCACCGAGGCTGCCGCCGAGGTCGAGGAGACGGGCGGCTCCTGCGACGGGATCGTCGTCCACCCGTTCACGTACTGGGAGTTGGTCCGTGCCGGTGTCCTCGGCCAGCTGGGAGCGGCCGGCATCACCGTCTCGCGCACCCGCATGATCCCGCGCGGCCAGATCCTCCTCGGCGACTTCCGGGCCGCCGTCACCCTGCTCGTCCCGGGGGTGGCCTCCCTGGCGCTGCGCCGCGGTGGGGGTCCGGACGGTTCCGACGCCATCGAGGCGACCAGCCGGATCGGTCTCGCCGTCCACCTGCCGCAGCACTTCCTGCTGCTGACCCGCGACTGACGCGGACCGACCCCGCGACCGACCCGCGACGACCGCGTCCGGGGCGACCAGACCACGTCAGGCACGCCCGACCGTGTCAGGCCCGCGCCCGATGACGTCGGCCCGCGCCGGATGACTTCGGGCCCGCGCCCGACCGCGTCAGGCCCGCGCCCGATGACGTCGGGCCCGCGCGCCCGATCCGTGTCCGACCGTGTCGGTGGCACCACGAAGGGACCCCCACCACCATGACAGGCCCCTCCCCGCGCGTCCTCTACATCACCGGATGGATGCGCAGCGGCAGCACCCTGCTCGGCAACGTCCTCAACGAGATCCCCGGCGTCCGGCACGTCGGAGAGCTGTACTACCTCTGGCGCAACGGCGTCCTCGGCGCCGGCACCAACTCCAGCTGCGGCTGCGGCAGTCCGCTTCGCGAGTGCCCGCTCTGGGCCGGCATCCTCGCGGCCCTGCCCGAGGGGTCCGCCGATCACACCGCGCACCGGATGGCCACGCTCCAGCAGGCGCTGCTGCGCACCCGGCACACCCCCGCCCGGCTCGCCGAGGCCCGTGGCGAGCGCCCGACCGCCCCCGGCGTGACGGAGCTACTCGACCACTCGGCCTCCGTCTACCGGCAGGTGGCCGCCCTCGGCGGCGACCGCCTGATCGTGGACGGATCCAAGTATCCGGCGGAGGCGGCCGCGCTCCTGGGCCGCACCGACCTGGACGTCCGGGTGCTGCACATCGTGCGGGACCCGCGGGCCACCGCGCTGTCCTACCGCAGCGCCAAGGACTACATCGACCCCATGTCCCCGGCCCGCAGCAGCGGCTACTGGACCGCCTTCAACCTCGCCTCCGAACTGGTCGGCCGGACGGCGGGCGAGCGCTATCTGCGCATCCGCCACGAGGACCTGGCCCGCGACCCCCGCGAGGTGACGACCCGCGTCCTGCGCTTCGCGGGCCTCGACGACGAATCCCCGGTGGACGCATCCGGCCGGATCCCGCTCGGCGCCAACCACACCGTCACCGGCAATCCCGACCGACTGCGCCGCGGCGTCACCCAGATCCGCCCCGACGAGCGCTGGCGCACCGCACTGCCCGGCACCGACATCGTGGCGGCCACGGCGGCGGCCGCACCGCTGCTCTCCCGCTACGGCTACCCGCTCGCCCCGGTCCGGCCCGCCCGGACCGCGGCCGCGGGCTCGGGCTCCGGCAAGGGCGCCGGCTCGGGCTCGGGCACTCGTACGGGCGCCGGCTCCGGCTCTCGCGCGGGCACCGGCCAGGGCTCCGGCAGGAGCTCAGGACCGACCGGGCGGCCTGCCTCGCGGACCTCGGGACCGCCCTCGCGAGGTGAGGCCTCGTGAACCTGGGTCTCTCCGGACGCTCCGCCCTGGTCGCGGCGTCCAGCAGCGGAATCGGCCTCGCCGTGGCCCGCGTCCTGGCCACCGAGGGCGCCGACGTGTCGATCTGCGGCCGTGACCCCGAGCGGCTGGCCCGTGCCCACAAGGAGGTGGACGCCTGCGGTACGGGGCGGGTGCTGAGCACGGTCGTCGATCTGGGCGACGAGGACGCCGCCGCCGGCTGGGTGCGCCGCACCGCCACGGAGTTCGGCGCGCTGCACGTGGTCGTCACCAACTCCGGCGGGGTGCCTTTCGGCCCCGTGGAGGACTTCGATGTCGCCGAGTACCGGGAGGCCGTCAACGCCAACCTGCTGCCCCATGTGTCGATCTCGCTGGCCGCCGCGCCCTATCTGCGGCACGCCGGTTGGGGCCGGATCGTCATGATCACCTCCGAGTCGGTGCGCCAGCCCCATCCGGGCAGCGGACTGTCCTCGGTGGCCCGGCTCGGCGTCCTCGGCTTCGCCAAGGGCCTCGTGCACGCCTTCGGCCCGGCCGGGGTGACGGTGAACGTTCTGGCGCCGGGCTTCCACCGCACCCCGATCCTCGACGTGCAGTACGGCGACGAGGTCGAGGAACGCCTGGCCGAGGTCGCCGCCGGGATCCCGCTGGGCCGGATCGGCCGGGCCGAGGACCTGGGCGCCCTGGTCGCCTTCCTCGCCGGCGAACAGGCCGGGTTCGTCACCGGCGCCGTGCTGGTCGCGGACGGCGGCAACACCCGCGGGATCGGCTGACACCCGCCCCGCCCCGGCCGAGCAGCCCGGACAATCCCGCCGCCCTCACCCGGCCGCCCCGGCCGAGCAACCCGGACAATCCCGCCCCCCTCACCCGGCCGCCCCGGCCGAGCAGCCTGCGGGCGCCTGCCCGGCCGGACAAACCCGCCGGCCCCACCCGGCCAGACAGCCCCGCCCGGCCGCCCTGCCGAGCAGCCCGGACAACCCGCCGGCCGCCGCGGCCAGGAGCCTCACCGGCCACACAGGCCCCCTCACCCCGGCCGCCCCTGTCGTCCCGTCAGCCCTCAGCCCGCCCGCCTCCCCCCGCCCCAGGACCGTCCGCCCTCCCACCAGCCGAAGGAGTTCCGTACATGCCAGCCCTCGGGGAAGTCGCCAGCTCACGCGAGGCCGCGCTCTACGTGGTCAAACTGGGCAGCGCCACCTTGCTCCACAGTCAGGTCTTCGACGAACTGCTCGAACTCAACCGGCGCGGCGCGCGCCTGCTCGTCATCGCCGGGGGAGCGGCCGGCATCCGGGAGCACTACCGGCGCACCGGCCGCGAAGTCCGCACCCTGCTCTCCCGCAACGGCGACGAGATCCGCTACTGCCCGCCGGAGGAGATGCGGCACATCGTCGCCGCGTACGAGGAGGTCACCCTGCCCCTGGTGGAGGAGGAGCTGACCAGGCGTGGACTCTCCGTCTTCGCGGCGGTCGCCCGCACCGGCGCGCTCGTCAAGGCCACCGTCAACGGCCCGCTGCGCGTGCAGGAGGACGGCAGGACCCGGGTGATCCGCGACCACCGCGCGGGCACCGTCAGCTCCGTGGACGTCCCCAGGCTCAACGGCCTGCTCGCCACCTTCGACGTCGTCTGCCTCTCCCCGCCGGTCGGCGACGCCGACGGAGGTACGGCGCTCAACGTGGACGCCGACGTGCTCGCCGCCGAGGCCGCGCTGGCCCTGGACGCCGACCATCTGCGGCTGGTCACCGGCACCGCCGGGCTGCTCACCGACCCGGCCGACCCCACCAGCAGCCTGCGCCACCTCACCGAGGGCGAGGGCCGGCGCTACGCCAAGGGCCGGATGCGCCAGAAGGTCAGGGCCGCCGAGATCGCCCTCAAGGGGACCTCCGACACCGCCATCACCGGGCCGCACACGCTGTCCGCCGCCGGCGCCACCTGGTTCTGGCGGGCCCCCGCCCCCGCCCCCGACCTCGATCTGCTCGCCCGCACGGTGGAGCTGTCCTCCGTCTCGCGCGACGAGCGGGAGATCGCCGAGTTCCTCGCCGAATGGTGCGCGGAGCGCGGCATCAAGGCGGAGATCGACGCCGCGAACAACCTGGTGGCCACCAAGGGATCGGGCTCCCGGCGGCTGCTGATGCTCGGTCACCTGGACACCGTTCCGCACCGCTGGCCCGTCCGCTGGGACGGTGAGGTGCTGTCCGGGCGCGGCTCCGTGGACGCCAAGGGCAGTCTGGTGACCTACCTCCAGACCCTCGCCGACTTCGACCCGCCCGAGGGCGTCGAGGTACGGGTGATCGGCGCCGTCGAGGAGGAGATCACCGGCGCCGGCGCCTTCCACGTCCGCGACGCCTACCCGGCCGACGCGGTCGTCGTGGGCGAGCCCAGCGGCGCCGAGGCCCTCACCCTCGGCTACTACGGCCTGGTCAAGGTCCGGTACGGCGTGGAGGAGCCCACCGGGCACACGGCCGGCGAGGGCGTCCGTACCGCGGGCGACCGGATGGTCGAGGTGCTCGCCAAGGTCCCGGGGACGGTGGCCGGACTGCACCCGGACGCACTGACCGCCGTGCTCGGCGTACGAGCCCTCAACCAGGGCGACGCGCAGGTCGGCGAGGCCGTCGTGGACGTCCGCGTACCCCCGGGGCTGGACGTGGAGACGACCGTGGACGCGCTGTGCGCGCTGGCGACCGCCCCCGTGCGGATCGACATCCTGCGGGCCACCCCCGGAGTGTCCACCGGACGCACCAGTCCGCTGGTCAAGGCCTTCCAGCGGGCCTTCAGGGCGGAGGGGATCACCCCTCGGTACCTGATGAAGAAGGGCAGCAGCGACATGAACACGCTCGCCACCACCTGGCACGACGTCCCCATGGTCGCCTACGGCCCCGGTGACGCGAAGCTCGACCACACCCCCGACGAACACCTGCACGCGGACGAGTTCCGGCGGGCCCAGCGCCTGCTGGCCGCCGCGGTCCGAGAATGGAGCTTGCTGTGACCGTCCTGACGGCCGCCCCCGGGCACGACCGCGCGGCCCCCGTCGTCCACTGCACCTGCTACCCCGGCTCGACCCTCTGGCTGACCGGTCTGCCCAGCGCGGGCAAGACCACCCTCGCGTACGCCACCGCCGAACTGCTGCGCGCGCACGGCAGACGCGTGGAGGTCCTCGACGGCGACGAGCTGCGCCGGACGTTCTCGGCCGGCCTCGGCTTCTCCCGCGCCGACCGGATCGACAACGTCGAACGCATCGGCCGGGTCGCCCAGGTGCTCGCCCGCAACGGTGTGACCGTCCTCGTCCCGGTGATCGCCCCCTACGCCGAGTCCCGCGACACGGTGCGCTCCTGGCACCGGGAGAGCGGCACCGACTTCCTGGAGGTCCATGTCGCCGCCCCGCTGTCGGTCTGCGCCCGCCGGGACGTCAAGGGCCTGTACGCCCGGCAGGCGGCGGGCGAGATCAGCGGTCTGACCGGGGTGGACGACCCGTACGAGGAGCCGGCCGCACCCGATCTGAGGATCGCCTCGCACACCCAGAGCGTCGCCGAGTCCGCCCAGGAGCTGCTCGATCTGCTCACCCGGCGGGGACTGCTCGCCGGCGCGGACGAGAAGGAGAGGAGTGCCGCATGACCGCCACGACCGTCACCTCGGCCGTCACCACGTTCGCCGCCCCGTCGCTGCCCCCCGTCCGGACCGGCGACGCCTTCGGACTCTCCCACCTCGACGCCGTCGAGTCCGAGGCCGTCCACATCTTCCGGGAGGTGGCGGGTGAGTTCGAGCGGCCGGTGATCCTCTTCTCCGGCGGCAAGGACTCCATCGTCATGCTCCACCTGGCGCTCAAGGCCTTCGCGCCCGCGCCGCTGCCCTTCTCCCTGCTGCACGTCGACACGGGGCACAACTTCCCCGAGGTCCTCGACTACCGCGACCGCGTGGTCGCAGAGCACGGCCTCCGGCTGCACGTCGCCCGGGTGCAGGACTTCATCGACGACGGCCGGCTGCGCGAGCGCCCGGACGGCACCCGTAACCCGCTGCAGACCGTGCCCCTGCTCGACGCCATCGCCACCGGCCGCTACGACGCGGTGTTCGGCGGCGGCCGTCGGGACGAGGAGAAGGCCCGCGCCAAGGAGCGGGTGTTCTCGCTGCGCGACGAGTTCGGTGCCTGGGACCCCCGCCGCCAGCGCCCCGAGCTGTGGTCGCTGTACAACGGCCGCCACGCCCCCGGCGAGCACGTCCGGGTCTTCCCGCTCTCCAACTGGACCGAGCTCGACGTCTGGCAGTACATCCAGCGCGAGAAGATCGCCCTGCCGGAGATCTACTACGCCCACCACCGCGAGGTCTTCGCCCGCGACGGCATGTGGCTGGCCCCCGGCGACTGGGGCGGCCCGCGCGCCGACGAGCACCTGGAGACCCGGCTCGTCCGCTACCGCACGGTCGGCGACATGTCCTGCACCGGAGCCGTGGAGTCCACCGCCGCCACCGTCGAGTCCGTGATCGCCGAGATCGCCGCCTCCCGGCTCACCGAACGCGGCGCGACCCGCGCCGACGACAAACTCTCGGAAGCCGCCATGGAAGACCGCAAACGCGAAGGGTACTTCTAGCCGTGAACCTCACCGAAGCTCCGAACACCGCGCCGTACCCGACCGGTTCATACGCCGCCGACCAGCACACCGCCGACCCGCACAGGGCGGTGGACACGCTGCGGTTCGCCACCGCCGGCTCCGTCGACGACGGCAAGTCCACCCTGGTGGGACGTCTCCTGCACGACTCCAAGTCGGTCCTCGCCGACCAGCTGGAGGCCGTCGAGGCCGCGTCCCTCAAGCGCGGCCAGGAGGCGCCCGACCTGGCCCTGCTGACCGACGGACTGCGCGCCGAGCGCGAACAGGGCATCACCATCGACGTGGCCTACCGCTACTTCGCCACCGCCCGCCGCCGGTTCATCCTCGCCGACACCCCCGGCCATGTGCAGTACACCCGCAACATGGTCACCGGCGCCTCCACCGCCGACCTCGCCCTCGTCCTCGTCGACGCCCGTAACGGCGTCGTCGAGCAGACCCGCCGCCACCTCGCCGTCGCCGCCCTGCTGCGGATCCGCCACGTCACCCTCGTGGTCAACAAGATGGACCTGGTGGGCTGCTCGGAGGAGGTGTTCGCCAGCACCGCCGCCGAGTTCTCCGACTGCGCCGCCGCCCTCGGCGTCGAGCGGGTGACCGCCATCCCGATCTCGGCGCTGGCCGGCGACAACGTCGTACGCCCCTCGGAGCGCATGGACTGGTACGCGGGGCCCACAGTGCTCGAGCACCTGGAGTCGGTCCCGGTGGGCGCCGATCCCCGTACCGAGTCCGCCCGGCTGCCGGTGCAGTACGTCATCCGGCCGAACACCGCCGCACACCGCGACTACCGCGGCTACGCGGGGCAGATCACCTCCGGTGTGCTGCGGGTCGGCGACCGGGTCACCGCGCTGCCGTCCGGCGCGGTGAGCACGATCGCGGCCATCGACACCCTGGACGGCACCGTCACCGACACCGCCTGGGCGCCCCAGTCGGTGACGGTCCGGCTGACCGACGAGCTGGACATCGCCCGGGGCGACCTGCTGGCCCCGGCCGCCGCCGCGCCCCGCGCCGTCCGGCTGCTGACCGCCACCGTCTGCCATCTCGGCGAGCAGCCCCTCCACGCCGGCCGGCAGGTCCTGCTGCGGCACACCACCCGCACCGTACGGGCCGTGGTCGTGGAGATCACCTCGCGGCTCGACCTCCAGGACCTCTCCGAACGCCCGGGGCCCGACACCCTCGGCGTCAACGACATCGGCCGGATCGTCGTCCGCACCGCGGAGCCGCTCGCCCTGGACGGCTACGCGGACTTCCGCCGCACCGGCTCGTTCCTGCTCATCGACCCCTCCGACGGCAGCACCCTCACTGCCGCGATGGCGGACGGGCCGAGCTCCGCGGAAGGGGTGTGACGCCATCGCGAGATGACCATGAGAACTTCATGTCGGCCCGGTGACACAGGCACTGTCGGCCCTTCCCGGCGCCCAGCAGACTCTTCCCCGTCAGCAGGTCAACGACTCCAGGAAGGGCCGACATGAACCTCACCGTCGCCACCCCCGTCACCGTCACCCCGGTCACCGAGGACCTGGTCATAGAGGACTTCGGCGCCATGGCCACCGAGCCGTACCAGCCCGGTACGTGCATCTGCTGGATGGGCGACTCGGTCGCGGAGTAACCGCCCGCACCTCGACGCACACCACCGACCGCAGGCCGCACACCAGACAGGGGGAAACACGGTGGCACACCGCCAGGGCACCACGACCGGACTCGGGTTCAAGCCTCATCTGAAGGCCGAAGTCGTCCCCGGAGAGGGCGTGTTCCTCATATCCGAGCGTGGAGTGACCGCGCTGCGAGGATCCTGCGTCACCGCTCTCGCCCCGCTGCTCGACGGCACCCGCACCCTCGACCGTCTGATCGCCGACGCCGCCGGCTCCCTCCCCGCCGACCAGGTACGCCAGGTCGTCACCCGGCTCCTCGGCTCCGGACTGCTGTCCCACCGGGCGCCGGACACGGCCACCGCCGGCTCGGGCGAGGCGTTCTGGGAACTGGCCGGAGTGGACGGCGGCGAAGCCGCCCGCCGCACCGGCAGCGCGGCCGTCGCCGGCCTCGGCCGCGGCACGGAGGCGGGCGCGGGCACCGAGGAACTGCTCGCCGCGCTGGCCGCGGCCGGCCTGCGCATCCACCGCGCCGACACCGACGACGAACCCCCCGGTCTGGCCGTCGTCCTCTGCGACAGCTACCTCGACCCCGCGCTCGCCGAACTCGACGCCACCTACCGCGCCCATGGCACCCCCTGGCTGCCCGTCCGGCTGACGGGCGAACAGCCCTGGATCGGCCCGGTGTTCCAGCCGGACGACGGGCCGTGCTGGCACTGCCTGGCCGAACCCCTGCGCCGCAACCGCCCCGCCGAGACCTATCTGGGACAGGCCCTCGGACGCCCCGTCAGCGTGCCGCCCTCCGGTCTCGCCGCGGGCCGCGCCGTCGGTCTCCACCTGGCCTGCCTCGAAGCGGTCAAGTGGATGGCGGGACATCGCCACTCCGGCCAGAACGCCCTGTGGACGATGGACACCCTGACCCTGGCCGGCCGCCACCATCCCGTACGCCGCCGCCCCCAGTGCCCGTCCTGCGGCGACCCCGAGATCACCGCCCGCCGTATCTGGGCACCGGTCCGGCCGGTCAGCCGGCCCAAGTCCGGCACCGGCACCGGCACCGGTGAGCGGTCCCTGACCCCCGAGGAGATGCTGGAGACCTACGGCCACCTGGTGGACGAACTGACCGGCGTGGTCAAGGAGGTACGCCGCGACCGGCGCGACCCCGGCTTCCTCAACTGCTTCCACTCGGGCCACAACCCGGCCACCTCGCCCACCGGACTCGCCGCGGTCCGCGCCGGTCTGCGCAGCCACAGCTCCGGGAAGGGCACCACCCCGCTGCAGGCCCGGGTCAGCGCCCTCTGCGAGGCCGTCGAGCGCCACAGCGGCTACCGGCAGGGCGACGAACCCACCCTCCGCGCCACCTACCGCGAGGTCGCCGACCGCGCCGTCCACCCCGACACGGTCCAGCTGTTCCACCCCCGTCAGTTCCCCGACCGGGCCGCCTGGAACGCCGAGCACGGCCCGGCGCACCGGATCGTCGTGCCCTTCGACGAGGACACCCCGGTCGACTGGACCCCGGTCTGGTCGCTCACCGAGGACCGCCACCGGCTGCTGCCGACCTCGATGCTCTACTACGACGCGCCCTGCCCCACCGGCTTCTTCTCCGCCCACTCCAACGGCACGGCGGCCGGCAGCTCCCGCGAGGACGCCATCGTCCAGGGCTTCCTGGAGCTCGTCGAACGCGATGCCGTGGCCCTGTGGTGGTACAACCGCACCCGCCAGCCCGGCGTGGACCTCACCTCCTTCGCAGACCCCTGGATCGAGAAGACCCGGGCCGCCCACGCCGACCTGGACCGCGAGCTCTGGGTCCTCGATCTCACCAGCGACCTCGGCGTCCCCGTCTTCGCCGCGCTCTCCCGGCGCACCGACAAGCCCGCCGAGGACATCACCCTCGGATTCGGCGCCCACTTCGACCCCCGGGTGGCGCTGCGAAGAGCCGTGGCCGAGGTCAACCAGATGCTGCCGCCCGTCGTCAACGTGACCGCGGACGGCGCCGGTTACACCTGTGACGACTCCGCCGCACTGAACTGGTGGAGATCCGCCACCACCGCGAACCAGCCCTATCTGCTCCCGTCGGGAAGACCGGACCGCACCCCCGCCGACTTCCCGTACACGCCGCGCGCCGACCTGGCCGACGACGTGGCCGCGGCGGCGCAGCTCGCCCGCGGTCTCGGCAGCGAACTCCTGGTCCTCGACCAGACCCGGGCCGACATCGGCCTGCCCGTCGTCAAGGTGATCGTGCCCGGACTGCGCACCTTCTGGACCCGCTTCGCCCCCGGCCGGCTGTACGACGTCCCGGTACGCCTGGGCCGGCTGGCCACCCCCACCCGCTACGAGGACCTCAACCCGGTCCCGCTCTTCCTGTAACACCCGTCGCGCGCCATCCGTGAGGTCCCGGCCATGAAGTCATCCGCCCCACCCGCCCCGCGGGAAACCCGACTGATCGAACTGTGGTCGCTCCGCGAGGACACCACGGTGGAGACTGCGGCGGACGATCCCCGGACCGGCCTCGTCAGCACCCGCTGGGACGAGATCCGGCTGCCGTTCACCGACCCGGTGATCTCCCGCGCCCTGGAACGCATGACGTACGGCCCGGTGTCGCTGGACAACGTCCTGCCCGGCTTCAGCGACGCCGGGTCCCTCCCCGGCGACCCGCGCCGCGCCGCACTCCGGGCCACCCTCGAGTCGGTGCGCCACGCCGTGATCCGTACCCTCGCCCTGTCCGACGGCACCGAACAGCTCGCGGTCGTGCCGATCGTGCGCGAGGCCCGCTTCGCCCCCGCCAGGCCGCCGCTGGACGCCGTCCACCGGCTGTCCCGGTTCGCCACCCTGCGCGTCGGGTCCCAGGACATGATCCTCGAATCGCCGCTGAGCACCCACCGGGTGCTGCTGCACACCCCGCAGGCGATGTGGCTGGTCAGCTGCTACGTACGCCCCACCTCGGTCCTCGACACGGCCCGGCTCCTCGACGTTCCGGTCGACGTGGTGCGCACCGCTGTCGGCTATCTGGAGGCGGCCGGGATGCTCGTGCCCGGGACGCCCGGGGGGCGCGCCGACGGCCACGCCACCGGAGCGGAGGACCGGGGCTCGTACGCCGTCACCTTCGCCGAGGACCGGGATCCCGCTCTGGAGCACTGGTCACCGCGCGAGCTGATGCTGCACAACCGCAGCAGGCCGGGCCTGCACGACGAGCAGCTCGGCCTCGACGTCAAGGACGGCACGACCGCGCGGGAACACCCGGCACCCGGTCGCGCGCCCTTGGCGTTGCCGGTTCCCGACCTCGACCTCGTCCTCGCCCGGGACCCCCGGCTGACCACCGTCCTCGAATCCCGCCGCTCCGTCCGGACCGACGGCGGACTGCCGCTGTCCCTGTCCCAGCTGGGGGAGCTGCTCTACCGCTCCGCCCGGGCCCGGCCGACCGCCGGACGCCCGTACCCGAGCGCAGGCTCGGTGTACCCGCTGGAGCTGTACGTCACGGTGGCCGGCTCCGCCGAACTTCCGCGCGGGGCCTATCACTACGATCCGGACGGACACACCCTCTTCCCCCTCGGCACCGAACCGATTCTGGTGGACGCGCTGTTGGGCGAAGCGGGCACCAACGCGGGGCTGAGCCAGGAACCACCCGTCCTGATCAGCATGACGGCACGATTCCGCCGTATGAGCACCGCCTACCCGGGCAGCGCCTACAGCGTGCTGCTCAAGGAGGTCGGGGCGCTCCAGCAGACGCTCTACCTGGTCTCCACGGCCATGGGCATCGGGCCCTGCGCCCTGGCGTTCGGCGACACCGCCATCTCGGCCCGCGCCTTCGGTCTCGACTGGCGCGCCGAATCGGGCGTCGGCGAATTCGTCCTGGCGGCGCTTCCAGCCGGGGCGCCCTCCGCGGAACACCAACTTCCGGTAGCGCCAGGCGGTTTGGCCGCGAGAGGTTCACGACCGGAGATACCTCCCAGTCCGTAACCTACTCGGCCTATGCTGCACACCCCGTGCGATAACGCAGTCGAGTAGGGAGCCCCTGTGCGATGGTCCCGCACCGCAGATTCAGACATATGCAGCCACCGGGCCAGCGAAGGAGGTGACTTGGCGCCGCGCGTCGCCGGCACCATCACCATTGTCGTCATCCTCTGTTTCTTCGCCGTCGCGCTGACCTACGCCGTCGGCGGAGGATTCGGAGGCGGAGAGCTCGCCCTGTGCGGCGTCCTCATGCTGATGCTGCTCTTCCTCCAGCTCAGCCACTCCTTTCCGGACTGGATACCGGCGGCCGCCCGCTTCCGCAGGGGTACGTTGGCCCTCCAGGCAGTCCTCACTTTCGCCCCGTTCACCCTGTTCGGCGCCGCCTGGCTGGGCATGCCCGGCTTCCTCGCCGCGTCCTCGCTGCTCGTCCTGAGGTCGGCACTCGCCTGGACCGCCTTCGCCGCCGTCATCGCCGCGACCGGCGTCGTCCAGTTCGCCGTGGGATACGGAGTGGGCCAGCTCGCCTACAACACCGTCGCCACCGCCCTCACCGGTCTGGTCGTCTACGGGCTCAGCCGGCTCTCCGGTCTGATTCGCGAAGTGCAGGCGGCTCGCGAGGAGTTGGTTCGCCTCGCCGTGACACAGGAACGGCTCCGCTTCGCCCGCGACCTGCACGACCTGCTCGGTTTCAGCCTCTCCACCATCACGCTCAAGTGCGAACTCGCCCACCGGCTGGTGCGGGTGGCGCCGGAGCGCGCGGAGATGGAGATCACGGAGATCGTCCAGACCGCCCGCCAGGCGCTGACCGACGTCCGCTCCGTGGCCAGCAGCTACGTCCAGATGAGCCTGAGCCGCGAGGTGGACAGCGCGGCCTCCCTGCTGCGCGCGGTGGGTATCCGTACCGACATCCGGGTCACCCAGGAGCCCCTGCACAGCTCCGTGGACACCGTCCTCGCGACCGTACTGCGCGAAGGCGTGACCAATCTGCTGCGGCACAGCAAGGCCCAGCACTGCGTGATGGAGGCGAGCGTCCATGACGGCACCGCCCGCCTCCGCATCGCCAACGACGGTCTGCGCGACCGCGATTCCGCCCACTGCCCCGACGCCGAGGGCGCCACCGGCGGGGTGGGTCTGCGCAGCCTCACGATCCGCGCCGAGTCCGTGGGCGGCCGGCTCGCCAGCCGTGTCCGCGAGGACGGCTGGTTCGAACTCACCGTGGAACTCCCGTCCCCGCCGGCCGGCGCCGCCGCGGAGACCCCCGACGTCGAGGCGGCGGAGAGCTAGGGCGTGTCCCGCGGAACGGGCCGCGGGACACGCCCCCGGCTCACAGCCAGCCGGCGTCCCGGGCGATCCGTACGGCGTCCATCCGATTGCGGGCGTTGAGCTTCGTCACCGCTGTGGTCAGATAGTTGCGCACGGTCCCCGCGGACAGGAACACCTTCCGCGCGATCTCCGGCGCGTCGAGCCCCTGCGCGGCCAACCGCAGCACCTCGGTCTCCCGCGCGCTCAGCGGACTCCCCCCGGCCGTCAGCGTCGCGAGCGCCAACTGCGGGTCCACGACCTGCTCCCCGGCGACGACCTGGTGGATCGCCGCCGCGAGCCGGGTCGGGTCGGCGTCCTTGAGCAGGAACCCGGACACCTTCGCCTCCAGCGCCCGACGCAGGTTCCCCGGCCTGCCGAGACTGGTGAGAATGATCGTCCTGCATTCCGGGAGCTCCCGGCTCAGCAGCTCCGCGGCCCTGATGCCGTCGATACCCGGCATGTCGATGTCCAGTACCGCCACGTCCGGCCGGGTCTCCAGCGCCACCGGAAGCACCCGGTCGCCGTTGTCGGCCTCCCCCACCACTTCGATGCCGTCCTCCAGTTCCAGCAGTGAGACCAGGGCCCGCCGGAGCATCAGCATGTCGTCCGCGAGCATGACTCGGATCACTGTTTTCCCCCCTCACGAACCCCCCTGTGGGGCCCGTTCGCGAGGTGAATCGTAGTGCGGCAAGCGGGAATTGGCGGATAATCGTTACTGCACTCCGGTATTCACGCTGGTCAGAGCTCCGGCGCGAAAGCGACCGCCGCAGCATGATCGTCCGCGGTGGCCACATCCCGTACGGTCCAGCCGTCGGGCCCCGCGGCCGGTGTGACACCCGTACCCATGTAGTCCAGCGCGGGGGAGCGGCCGAGTCCGGTACCGATGCCCTTGAGGTACGCCTCCTTGCGCGCCCACGCCCGCGTGAAGGCCGACGGGCGCGACGTCTCGTCGAGCGCCGCCAGCTCGGCCTGCTCGGCCGGATGCAGGACCGTCATCGTCTCCGCGACGGACTCGGGCGTCGGCACGCGCTCCACGTCCACGCCGAGCGGCATCGGCGCGAGCCCGAGCAGCACCAACGACCCGCCGTGCGAGAGCGAGAAGTGCGCCCCGCCCCCCTCCACCACGGGCCGGCCGTGCGGCCCGCCGCAGCACGGGCACACCGCCCGCCCCAGCCGGACCGCCTCCGGCGCGAGACCGAGCCGTTCGCCGAGCAGCACCCGCAGCGCCACATGGGCCACGAGATAGTTCCGCCGGTCCGCCTCCCGGCGCAGGGACTCCGCGCGCCGCAGCTCCCCGGCGTCCAGCACGCGGGGAGCGAGCCGCCCCGCCCAGTCGGCCCAGGCGTCCGCCTCGACCAGCCACAAGGTCGTCTCCGACGCCCGCTGCACGGGCAGCGCGGCGGGCGGCACCACGCCCGGCGAATCGGGCAGGGACGGGATCACAGCTTCCTCCGAGGTCCATGCGGGGGATCGCCGGCCTCCAGCCGCTCGACGTACCCCGCGATCCTGCGCGCCCGCGTCTCCGACTTCACCGCCTTCTCCACGTTGAGCAGTATCTGATATCTGTTGCTCCTGCTCAACGCCTCGTACGCGGCGGCCGCCGCCGGGGACGCGTCGAGCGCGGCCCGCAGATCGGGCGGGACCTCCGCCGTGCTCTGCGGCGCGTACGCGGCGGCCCAGCGGCCGTCGGCCTTCGCCAGCTCGATCTGCGCGAGCCCCGCCGGCCGCATCCGGCCGGCGGCGATCAGCTTCTCGACCTTGGCACAGTTGATCTTCGACCAGGGGCTGCGGCGCTTACGGGGCGAGAAGCGCTGCGCCCACCAACCGTCCGGCACGTTCCCGGAGAAGGCCTTGCCGTCGATCCAGCCGTAGCAGAGCGCGACGTCCAGGGCCTCGGACCGGGTCACCGAGGCGACCGCCGTGCCCTTCTTCGGCAGTGCGAGCCAGACCTCGTCGGCCGCCCCGTGATGCGTCTCCATCCAGGCGGCGAACTCCTCCACGGAGGAGCAGCGCAGATTGTCGTCCGTCGTCATGCCGCCGTGTCCACCTCCACCGCCTCCGTGACGCGCGCACCGGAGCGCGCGGTGTCCGGCACGCTGCTCAGCGGCTGCCGGCCCTGCTGCTCGGCGGCGGCCTTGACGCGCTCCAGAGTCATCCGCATCCCCTCACGCAGCTCCTCGGTGTGGTTGTCGTAACCGCCGAGCATCGAGTTGGCGAACGACGCGGTGCGCTTGCGCTGCCCGGTGTTCTGCCCCGAGACGTCCCACACCTCGGTGACCAGCGTTCCTCCCTGGCCGTCCCGCTCCAGACGGTAGCCCCAACGCACCCCGTTGGTCGTGGTGTGGAAGGCGAAGGACTTGCCCCGCTCCCACTGTTCGACCGTGTTGGAGGTGATCCACGCGACCCAGCCGCGGCGGTTGATGCCGATGAACTTCGCCCCGACCCCGCGCTTGTCCCCGCGCCAGTAGCAGCGGCGGCACTCGGGGCTCCACTCGCCCATCCGCGTCACATCGCTGATCAGGTCCCACACTACCTCGGGAGACGCGTCGATCCGGATCGACACCTCCTCGGGACGGTAGTCCGCCGCGATCGTCCCGCCGGCCTTCCTCGCGAGCTTGGCGCCCCTGCGACGTACCCCGCGCAGCTCCGCGAGGTAGGGGTAGTGGTCCACCTGCATGGTGTGCCGCTTGGAGGTGATGTAGCGCTTGGCGAGCTTCTCCTTGTACCGGGTGATCTCCTTGCGCATCTCCGGCAGGGACGGCAGCGCGGCCTTGCCCTGGAGCAGATCGGCGATCCAGTGGGACTGGGCCTCGGCCAGCACCGTCGTCGCCCCCAGTGGCTGGAACAGTCCCACGAAGTACAGCCCGGAGTGCTGGGGGTCGACCACACGGTGGAAGAGGGAGACGTCGTTGTCCGTCGGGGCGATCACGGACTCGTCGAGGAAGGGGAAGCTGACCTTGTAACCGGTGCTGTAGATGACCGTGTCGATGACCTCGCTGCTGCCGTCGGTGAAGTGCACCGTGTCGCCGTCGAAGTGAGAGATGTTCGGCTTGACCGACAGACCGCCGTGGCCGAGCCGGGGGAGCAGGGACTCCGAGACGGTCGGGTGGGAGTTGAACAGCTTGTGGCCCGGCTTCGGCAGACCGAAGTCGGTGACCTTGCCGATCGTCATCCGCAGCAGGAGGGCCATGACCCAGCGCTGGGTCTCGCGCGGCATCACGCGGGTGATGAACGGGCTGATCATGTCGTCGCCGGGCTTGCCGAACATGAACTTGGGGAAGACGTAGCCACCGGTACGGATCGACAGGAACGTGCGCTCGGAGACGGTGGAGGTCTCCACCGCGATGTCGGAAGCCGAATTGCCGAAGCCCAGCACGAGCACCCGCTTGCCGGCGTACTCGTCGGGGACCTTGTAGTAGTGCGAGTGGATCTGGGTGCCGGTGAAGGTGTCCGCGCCGGGGAAGGCCGGCTCCGGGTCGCGCGGGTCCCAGTGGTGGCCGTTGGCCACGACCACGGAGCCGTAGTGGCGGGTCGTCTCGACCCCCGTGTCACGGTCCTGCGAGGTCACGGTCCAGCCGCCGCCCTCGGCGGGCTCCACATGGGTCACCGACGTACGGAACGCGATCGACTCGCGGAAGCCGAAGTGGTCGACGTAGTCGTCCAGGTACTGCGCGATCTGGACGTGGTCGGGATAGTGCGGGTAGTCCTTCGGCATGGGGTACGCGCGGTACTCGGACAGCTTCTTGGACGTGTTGATGTGCAGGGACCGGTACCCCGACGACATGCCGTTGTCGTTGAGATAGCGCCAGTTGCCGCCGACCTTCGAGCCGGCTTCGTAGCAGTCGAACTCGATCCCGCGCGCGTGCAGAACCTGGCAGGCGGCAAGCCCCGACCAGCCGGCTCCGATGATGCAGACCTTCTCCATGGGGGTGCTTCTCCTTGTGTCTCAGGACAGGTAGTGGCCGCCCGCGGTGACCCGGGCGGGGCCTCCGACGGCGGAGATGACCTGGTGGGCGCTGCGGAGCAGCACATGTCCGACGGCCGAGTCGATCGCACCCGCGAGATGGGGGACGCTCGTGCTGTAGCTGACCTCGAAGGCGACCTCGCTGCCCCCGGGGACATCGGTGCTCGTCCAGGCCCCCTTCAGATGCTGGAAGTCCCCGCTGACCTGCTCGAACTCGATGCGGTACGACTGCTCGGGCGGGGTGTCACGCTCGGTGGGCCGCACGTCGGCGGGCTCGCTCAGCTGCACGTCCGCACGGTCGGCGCGCTCGTACCTCTGCACCCAGCCGGCCGTACCGCCGCGGAAGGCGAGCACCCACTCCTGATCCCCGTCGACGGTGTCCGCGACGGAGAGGATGTCCTCCGCGTACGAGGGGAACGCCGCCCCGTCCGCGAGGCGTTCGATCACTTCGGCGGCCGAGGCGGGGACCGTGGCCTTCAGTACGCGGGTCGTCATGACGCGTCCTCCTTGTCGGCCGCCGGGCGCAGCACACTGACGGCCTGAAAGCGGGTGGTGCGCAGCATGGGGTGGCTCGCCTCGCCGAAGGCACCGCCGGTGAGACCGGGGCCGCCCTGGTTGGGCAGGAAGGGGAGGAAGCCGCTGTGCGAGTCGTTGATCTTCAGATTGCCGGCGTTGGTGACCCCGTCCAGGAAGCGCTCGATCGTCGAGAAGCTGGAGGACCAGACGGAGTTGCGCAGCCCGTACGCATTGCTGTTGACGAACTCCAGCACCTGCTCCAGGAGTTCGTCGTCCGAGGCGACGGTCTCGGGCACGATGATCGGCAGCAGCGGGAAGAAGGTCTCGTCGCGGACGACGGAGAGCGACCTGGCGCCCTGGAGCCCTTCCACGCGCACGATGGTCGGCTCGACGAAGAAGCCGGTGCTCGACTCCGAACCGTCCACCTCCAGACGGCGCCCGCCGTGCAGGAGCTTCGCGCCCTTGGAGAGCGCCTCGCCCAGGCAGCCGAAGAACCAGTCGACCCCGAGGACAGGCGTGAGGACCACGCCCGGCTCGTCGGGATAGCCGGGCCGGATGTCCCTGGTGGCCTCGACGAGCCGCTCGATGAGCTCGTCGGCGATCGTCGGGTGGGCGACGACCTGGTTGGGGACGTTGCAGATCTGGCCGGAGTTCAGGAAGAACTGGGTGATGGTCTCCACCGCGGCGTCCAGGTCGGCGTCGTGCCAGACCACGCAGCAGTCGTTCCCCGCGAGCTCCAGGATCGGCTTCTTGCCCGCGGCGATCGCGTCGGCCTCGAACTCCAGGCCCTTCTTGCTGCCACCGAAGTAGAGCACGTCGTCGACGTGCTCACTGGCGAGCCAGGTCTCCAGCATGGGAGCCCCGCAGAACGCGTTGACCGTCCCGGCCGGCGCGCCCATCTCCTCCAGCACGGGCGCCACGACCTCTCGCATCGCGTACATACAGCTGAGCGCGACGCCACGCGGCGCCCGCACCACGACGGTGTTGCCGGCGATGAGGGCGGTGAGCCCGTTCAGCGCGTTCACGGTCGCGGCGTTCTGCGGCGGATTGATGCAGACGACGCCGTCGGGAATGCGGCGCAGAATCATCTCCCGCTCGCCGTCCACGCGCCGGAACTCCAGCTGCTCGGCGCACCATTCGAGCGTTTCGCTACTCCAACTGGTGAAGGGAATTCCCGTGATCATTCCCTCGGCCGCGTCCCGGGGAGTCCCTTCGGCGACCAGAATCTCGACAAGCGGCTCCCGGTGCTCCAACAGACGCTCTCCGATTCGCCGCCCCACCTCCAGACGTGTCTCGATCGGCACCCGCCGCCACTCCTCGGCAGCCTTGGCCGCCGCCTCGAGTGCCAGCGCCGCCATGTCCTCGTCGGCGACGACACAGGCCCCGACGACGCGCTCCCCCGCCGCATCCGGATCGACTATTCCCAGATCGAGATCGCGCTTGAGACGCAGACTGGGGAAGGTGTCCTCGATGAGGGAACGGGCGGTAATGGTGTGTACGAACTGCGGATCGGCGCCGGTGATGTCCTGGCCACCGATGTAGGCCGGATATACCCCGAACTTCATTTCGCCCCCTTCGGTCAGTCCGAATACGGCTGACGTTTGTCCCCAAAGCTAGGGTGGCGAATCGAGGGGAACAATGAGCCCGCCATCAGGCTTGCTTATGGAAGCGATCCGCCCCAACTCGCCGTCCTCGGCGAGCTCTTGGCGTCGGGCGGGTGGGCGTGTGGACGACGAGGGGCTGATCGTCGCCGTCGCCGTGGCAAGCCGGTGGGTCGCAACCGGCGACGACACCCCGCGACGCGAGAGGGAGGACGCCAACGGCAAGGACGGCGCGAGCGGCGCAGGGAGCAAGCCCACGGGCGGCACGGGCGGCGGTGGGGGAGTACCCCGACCGGCGGGCACGGGAAATGCGCGGAAGTCTCCCCCGTATCGGACCGGTTGCAGGCCCTCGATCCGGGCGGGACGAGAACGTGTCCGCCGCCGATGTCCTGAAGGCCATGGACGGATCGCTCGTGTATTCCATTCGGACCGTAAACATCAGGCCCGGAGAGGACGCCGGTTGTTCCACTGCGACGACAAACCGCCGTGCGGTCCTGTGCGAAAATGCTGCCGCTCACAGGCGTCGTCGCGCACCACTGAGAGAGAGCAAGCAATGCCGAGAATGACAGCGGACGAGGTCGCGGCCGCCCTCGCCGAGGCGGGCTGGTCCCGTGGGCGCGACATCGGTGCGGAACTTCCCGAACTCCTGCGGGTCGTGACGGAGCGTTTTGCCGACGAGGGGCATCCCATCCAACCGTTCGAGACCGCCCAGGATTTCGTACGCGAATTCGGCGGTCTGCGTCTGGTCATCGCGGGCACTCCGCCGGACGCAGTGGGCTTCACCCCGCACTGGATCTACGAGGAGAGCGGCGAGGACGTGGCCGAGCTGGCCGGGAACCTGGGCCGGCGGCTTTTCCCGGTCGGATACGAGGAATTCGACGGGGCGATGGTCCTCATCGACGAGACCGGGCGCTTCTTCCTCATGCACCACACCGGTCCCTACTTCCTCGGGGCCAACACGGACGAGGCCATCAGCTGTCTGCTGCGCGGCCCCCAGCAGGAAGCGGGAATGTACTTTGTCTGACGCCATCCCGGGGACGGCCTCGTCCCTGCTCGTTCAGGGGACGATCACCAGCCACACCAACCTGACCGGTGACGGTGAGCCCCGTCTCCATGCCGCCGTCCGGGAGTTCTTCGACGCGCTCCCGCCGAGCCTGCGTGAACCGTTCCTCGGCTACTGCGCCGAGTCCGCACTCATCTCCGACCAGCTCTACGCCTTCGACGCACGCCGGCCGGACGGCAGGACGACCACCCTCGACGAGGCACTGCCCCACTTCACCGGTGCGGCCCTGGTCTCCCGGAAGATCCGGGCCCAGGGCGACCCCGAGCACGGCACACCGGCCACGATCTGCCGCTCGTGCACGGCGCTGGCGGAAAGGCTGTCGATCACAGTGGTCGACGATTCGTGAGCCGGGCCATGGCGGACGACGGCGTGACGGACCCGGCGGGGACACTGACCCGGGCAGGCTGGCATCCAGGACGGGACGCCGGTGACGAGGCCATGCTCGCGATCAGGAGGACCGCGGGTCTGGGTCCCTGGATCCCGTTCCCGGCCGCCGAGCGCGCGGTACGGGAGTTCTACGGGCTGCGCCTGGAACCGGCCGCCCACGGCGGCAGCGAGGTCGCGGCGACGGGCTGCGTCGTCGACCCCCAGGAGGCCCGGTACTCGGGCCCGGCCCTGCACCGCGTGGCCGAGGCACTCGACACCCGTCTCTTCCCCCTGGGCCGCACCGACGCCGACGCGTCGATGGCCGTCGACGAGCAGGGCCGGCTGTTCTCCGTGGGCATCGGAGGCGCGTGGCTGCTCGGCGACACCGTGAGCGACGGCCTGACCGCGCTGGCCGAGGGCCACCGACCGCTGCACGTCCGGGCGCGAACGTGGCACTGGCCACTGACCGAGACCCCGGCGGACCTGGCGGCCGCCGTCAGGACGGCGCTGGTCGCGGTCTACGTCCTGCACACGAGCGGGTTGTTCGACGCCCGGACACTCCACGCCCGGGCCACGAGCCTCGGAGGTGCGGGCGTACGGGTCCTCGACGAGACCTTCCCCCTGCGGCCGGGGCCGCTGGAGGACAGCGCCGCCCCGCTGATCGAGGCGGTGGAACGGGAACTGTCGGCCGTGTCGCAGACGCCCCACTCCTGCGAACTGACTCTCTCGGTGCCCGCCCCACCCGGCACGCCCGTGCCCCTGTCGGAGCTCACCTGCCAACTCACGGTGGGCGGCCCCGAGGGCTTCACCCTGTCGCTCTCGGCACCCCCGGCGGCCTCCCTGGGTCACCCGGCCACGCTCGTGGACGCCTGCGTCAAAGCCTTCGACACCTGGTCGCCACCACCACCCACGAACAGCTGACACCGGGATGCCCCTGGATGCCGAGGTGACAGACATCCCGGATTCCAACCGGTACTCACTGACTGAGCTCATCCAAGAGGTCCAGGAAGAACGTCAGCCCGCACAGGGCCACGACTATGAGCGCCACCACTCCCAGCGAACAGACGAGAGCGACCACCGTCATGATCCAGCCGCACCCCACAGCGGAGCGATAGTCGCTGTCGTCATCCCAGTCTCGATCAACCATGACGGAAGAGCAGTGTTGATACCCGCACGGCCCGCGCCTCCCCTCCCGCAATTGAACGCGTTCAACCTAGCTCATGCAGGGGCGATGTGACGAGGCCTCCGGGCCCGCGCAGGCAGCTTCCTCGTGCGGCCCACCGTGGAGTGGGAGGAGGCACTGCACACCGAGCGCGTGCCCTTCCCCAACCGAGCCCAAGGCAACTGCACGGTGCTCTACGAGGTCGGCCGTCCCACACGGATCGGCTCCTGGGGCGTCACGGCCGACTGACGACCACCTGGGGACGCCAAGCGGCCGTGCGCAACCACGACGACGAAGAGGCCGACTCGGATCACGCCCTGATGGTTCGCGACCTCCGGACCGGCTCTTGCGCCGGCCCGAAGCCGCGGCAGCGGCTGCCGGTGCCGTGCAGCAGGTGAAGGACGGCGGTGCAACCTCCGCTCCCCGAATGGTGTTTGAGATGTGCGGTCTCACTTCGCTCAGTCCTCGGGCCACCTATTCTGTTTGTCATGACTGTCCAGCCTTCGGAGCCCTCTCCGCGTCCTGCTCCATCAGGAGACCTCCGCGCCTCTCACGACGACCGCGAAGCAGTGGTGGAGCAGCTGCGCGATGCGGCAGCCGAGGGGCGAATCGATTTCGATGAGCTGGATTCCCGCCTGGAGCAGGCGCTGAAGTCCAAGACTCATGCCGAATTGGCCGTCCTGACCGCCGACTTGCCGAGGCCGAATTCCCCTGAGAACCGACCGCCGCTGGTGCTCAAGGGCGGCATGTACGGCGCGTCTCGAGGTCCCGGGCGCTGGGACGTCCCCGGGCACGTGATCGCTCACGGAGGCGTGGGGGGTGTGAAGGTTGACTTCACCCGGGTCGAGTGCCGCCTCACGGAGGTCGCAGTGGAGGCGTACGGGGAGACATCCGGTGTCACGATCGTCCTCCCCGACGCCTGGGCCGCGGACACCAGCGGCATGGATCCCGGCGTCGGCGGCCTGACGGACAAGACCACCACCGACCGGCTCCCGGGAACCCCGCTGATCCGGCTCACCGGGTCCGGCGGCTCGGGAGGAGTGGTCATCCGCCACCCCAACCGCCGGGAACGACGCAAACTGGACAGCAACCCGACGCAGAGCTAGGACGCGTGCCGAGGTCTTGACCTTCCCCATCGTCAAGCGCAAGGACGTGGCCAGGTACGGCACCTACCGCACCAAGGCCTCGTCCTCGCCGAGTACGACCGCATGGCGGCGGCCGGCGTCGGCCTGACCACGTACCTCGTGGATGGCGAAAGCTACACCTCCACCCTCACCCCGCCCCCGGGCCACGGCCCCGCCACCCGGCCGCCCGACACCCACACCACGCCTACGCGGCCCGGACCGGAGGAGACCGCCTCGGTTCGGGCCGCGACTCGAAAGGGGTCGACCATGGATGACGAGATCCAGCTGTTCAGAGACGATGACGGCCTGGCGGTCTTCGGAGACCGAACAGCGGTCGAGCGCTTCCTCGTCTCCGAGGGACTGCCGTCGAAGGGCGTTGGAACGCGACGGCTCGGATCCACCTTCGGCAGTGCGGCCGGAATCGCGCAGACGGGTTCCGACATCGCCGCCGACTCGGGTCTCTGGCTGAAGGTGACCAAGGAGTCCGCGCAGCGCATCGACAGGATCGGGCTGAGGAAGAGTGCCGCGACGGGTCTCGAAACAGGAGTGCTGAAGGGCCCCAAGGGCCGGATCGACGGGTTCGTCGAGTTCGCGAAGGGGTCGGGAGCGCTCCGGGGCAACCCGGCGCAGCTTGCCAACATCGCGGCGGTCATGGCGCAGCTCGCGCTGCAGCAGGCCATGGACGAGGTCGCCGACTACCTCGCCACGATCGACGAGAAGGTCGACGACGTGCTCCGTGCCCAGGAGGACCAGGCGCTTGCGCAGATGATCGCGGTGGACTTCGCGATCAAGGATGCCGTCACCGTCCGGGAGCGGGTGGGCCGGGTCTCCGAGGTCACGTGGTCGAAGGTGCAGAACGCGCCGGCGACGATCGCGTACACCCAGGCGTACGCGCTGCGTCAGCTCGACGCGCTCGCGGAGAAGACGGAGCGCAAGAGCAAGATCGGTGATCTCGCCAAGGCGTCCAAGGAGATCGAGTCCACGGCGCGGCAGTGGCTCGCCGTGCTGGCACACTGCTTCCGGCTCGAGGACGCCTTCGCCGTGCTCGAACTCGACCGGGTGCGGGACACGGACCCGGATGATCTGGACCCGCACCGCCTCGGGCTTCGGGCCGCCCGGAAGAACCGGATGGAGCTCATCTCGGAGAGTACGGAGCGGTTGGTCGCGAGGTTGCACACGGCCGCCGGCACGGCCAACGCGAAGGTGCTGCTGCACCCGACCACGTCCCGCGAGGTGGTGCACGCGCGTAACCACGTCGAGGTCGCCGTCGTCGACTTCCACGGGCGGCTCGGGATCGCGCGCGACCAGGAGTCGTTGGAGGCGCGGCGCTGGAAGGACGCGGCTGTGGAGGTGAGGGACAAGGCGCTGGAGAAGAGCGCGGAGAACATCGACGCCGCCCGGCGCCTCGGCACCGAGACCCTGGACCGGGCAAGGTCGGCGACGGGCAAGCTCTCCGGCGGGATCGCCGAGCGAGCACTCCGCCGGCGCGGGGGTGCGGGCGGGGAGGAAACCTGAGAGGGCGTGACCCTCAGCCACGTGGCTTCTGTGGGGTTGGGCCGACGATCCTCGCGGCTCGATTTACCTCGACAGGCTTCACAGGAGCCGTTCCGGCCTCGACGGCGGGCGCCTCGGCCGAGCCGTCCATGCCCTGACGAGCGGACCTGTCGCGGCGCGCGACGCCCTCTGCGTCCACAAGCTCCCCGCCGACGCGCGTCCTGCCCAGTGGGCGTTCTCCGGCTCCCGGGGAGAGTCCGAGGGCGACCTGGCCGTCGTCACGATCACCGGTACCGCTTCCAGCCGACAGCCCCGACTCACCGCCTGCCCGGAGCCGTGTCATGACATCGTTCCCCGACGAGGGAGACACCCGCAAGGTCCAGACCGCCGTCATCGGGCGGGCCGGATCCGACGACCCCGTCTTCCTCCCGTACGACCACGACGAGTTCGACCACTTCATGCGGGGCCGCTCCCGCGACGACTTCTACTGCGGGATCCTCCTCGGTGGCTGTGGCAAGAAGCTCAGCGCGAAGCGCTACACCGAGAAGAAGTGCCACTTCGCCCACCGTCCGCCCGTCCACTGCCGCCGCACCGCCAACGGCGAGTCCAGCGCCGACCACCTCTACATCGGTCAAGCCCTGACGCGGTGGCTCGCTCGGCACAACCACCGGCAGGCCAAGGCGTCGTACCGGACGGTCGGGAACAGGCCGGGCGGCACGGTGGACTTCCGGCTGTCCGGCGGGCAGCAGCTCGTACGGGTGCAGATGGCCCGGCTGGGGCTGCACCCGTGGCGGCAGGAGGCGGACGAACTCTCCAAGAGCTCCGACCGCGTCGAGTGGCTGTTCGGTCCGGACAGCATGCTGGCCTACGACCGGGTCGAAAGCCACGGTTACGCGATCCGGGTCGAGTGCCGGACCGTCGGTGCCACGCGCGAGGTGCGTATCGGAACCCAGCTTCCCGGCAACACCGTCGAATGGAGCACGCTGTCCGAGTGCGTGATGACCCGCGCGGGCATCGTCACACCGAGCCTGACGCAGACCGCCCAGGGCATCGTGCCGCGCGTATCGGCCACCGACACGGCCACCGCGCCCGCTCAGCCCGCTCCCTCCGCCCCCACTCCGCTCTCCTTCCGCCTCGCCGATGACACCGTGGCATTCACGGGGGCGGAGCCGAGAACCGATGTCCGTCCGCCGAGCGGCACGATGCAAGGGAGCGTGTACGACGCGGACATTCAGCCCCTGGGGTCGGCTGTGACCCGCGCCCGGGTCGTCCTTCCCCTCTCCTCGACGACTCCCCACCCGGCGAGGGTGTATTCCCTGCGGGACCGGGTGACTCTGACTCCTCTCGCCTCCGACCCCGAGTCACCGGCCTGGCTGATAACCGCAGCCCAGACGCGACGCCTCGACGCCCGAGAGGCCGCCGCCTGGAGCGGTCTCGAGCCGGCTCCGCCCGAGCCCGTCGTACCCACCACCGCCCGGACGGCGCAGCCGACAGCGGCGCCCGCCCCACAGCCACCACTCAGCGACCCGGAGATCATCGCTTCCTTCCGGCAGACCTTGCAGCGCACGGCCCGCGCCCAGGGTCGGGTCACGTGGTCGGTACTCACCGATGGCTTGGGCGAGTCCGTGAAGCCGTTCACACCGGAGCACCGTCTCAAGCTCCTCGTCGCCCTCGACTTCCCCCGTGCTCGGGACAAGCCGGTGCTGTCCTCGCTCATCGAATCCGGCGGCGCCGGCCCGGTGCCGTACTTCGCCGATGTGCTCACCGGCCTCGGCTGGGCACCGGGCCTGGCTCCGCAGCAGGTCGGGCGTATCCACCAGCAGGAGCTGCAACGCGCGTACGAGCTCTGCGGCGGGAACTCGGTCAAGCCGCGTCCGAACCCATCGGCGGACGCGCAGCAGCAACGAGAGACCGCCCGTGGGCTGACCTCGCCCGCTGGGCTCTCGAATATGCAGCTCGTCCTCGCTGTGCGTGAACACCTCAAGGCGCTCGCCAAGATCAGCGCCGCCGACATCACCTGGCGTGAGCTCTCGGAGAACACCGGATTCGACTTCGGGGTCCTCTCGGACGAGCGGCGCGCCCATCTCCTTTTCCGCGTGGACGAACCGCTCGACGATCACGGCCTCATGTACGCGGCCCTCGTCGTGGCAGACGGCGGGAAGCCACTGCCGTACTTCCCGATGATTCTCGAGCGCCATGGGCGCCCGGTGCCGGGTCTTCAGAGCGAAGTGCACTGGGCGAGGCGGCTGGAGGCGGACCGCATCCGGGACGCGTACACGGGCGGTGCGAACCGGTCGACGGGCGGGGAGGCGGCATCACACGCTGCCGCATCGGCCCC
>NZ_JBVIUJ010000014.1:0-106861 GCF_055596705.1 Streptomyces sp. NPDC039609 | reverse complement strand
CCCGCCCCGGAACCGTCCGCCGCATCGGCCCCCGCCCCGGAACCGTCCGCCGCATCGGCCCCCGCCCCGGAACCGTCCGCCGCATCGGCCCCCGCCCCGGAACCGTCCGCCGCATCGGCCCCCGCCACGACCGGTAACCCCGTCGGCTCCTCTGCGGCTGCGGCCATCGGAAAACTGACGGGACTGCGTTGGCGATTCGACCACGCCCGGCAGACCGGCGACCTTGCCGAGGCCAGGCGCGTGTGGCAGGAGGCGGGCAAGCTGTACGGCGTGAAGCTGCCGCCCGAGCAGCAGGCCGCGTACCGTCCCCACCTGCGCGACATGAGCGAGTGGGTGCATGAGCGCGAGAACTCGGACGTCCAGGCCGACCTCCGCCGACTGCTCGGCGACCTCAAGCAGCGAACGGGGTCCGCTGCCGCCGAAGCCCTTCACGACGGCCTTGCCCGTGCGAAGGGGCTCAAGCGGCGGCACCGCGGCAAACTCCCGCAGGACCTTCAGGACGCCTATCGCGTCTGCGTGGAACGACTCGCCGAGCACTCCGCAGCGCCGTCCGGGGGCAACGACGAGGCTTCCGCTCCGGAGGCGGAGGACGCGTCCCGATCGGACGAGGCCAAGCTGTCCGAACTCGCCTCTGTCGTCCGCTCCCTGCTGGAGGACACCGCACGGGACCGGGCCACTCTCAACTGGTCGGCGATCCGGCACCGGCTGAGCGTGGAGCTCCCTCACCTGCGCCCGGACGACCAGGGGCAGGTGCTGGTCCTCGCCGACAAGGACACCCCGGCGGACGAGCCGCTCCTCTCCGCCCTGGTCACCACGAACAACGGGGATCTCCACCCGCTGTACCGGCATGTCGCCTTCTCGCTCGACCGGGAGACGCCCGCACGACAGGACGAACTCCATGCGCGCTGGCAGAGGGATGTCCTTCGGCTCCACAGCCTCTGGAAACACCGCTGACGGGGGCGCGGCGGCGGGTCTTCTCACCGTCTCGCCGCCGGGCCCGAGTACCGCCTCAGTCCTCCGCGGCGACCTTTCGCGCTCGGCCGCGAGGGGCTCCTGTTCTTGGAGTCCCGGACTCCTTTGACGGCCTGGGAGGTATCACCCGATGGGGCCGAACGAGCGGGACGGATCGTCGCCGAACTCGCGGCCGACGCTGTCCTGCACGGCTGCGTCCTGGGGTGCGACAGGCGGGGCCGTCCTCACTTGCCCGGCCTGCGTCCTGGGGTGTGACAGGCAGGCCGTCCTCACTTGCCCGGCCTGCGTCCTGGGGTGTGACAGGCAGGCCGTCCTCACTTGCCCGGCCTGCGTCCTGGGGTGTGACAGGCAGGCCGTCCTCACTTGCCCGGCCTGCGTCCTGGGGTGTGACAGGCGGGTCGTCCCCGCTTGCCCGGCCTGCGTCCCGGGGTCTCCGCATCGAGGTCACCGCCCCGCGCGGCGAACAGCTGTCTGTCTTACCACCGCACCCCGAAGTCCTCCTGTCCGAAGCCGAGTCGGTCCCAGGGTCTCGTCCTGGTCGGCCTCGCCGACCCGTTGGGCCGTAGATCCCTACGCGCGGGCTCAGACCCTCGCTCCCGGTTCCTCGCCGGGCGGGAGGCCGGCGGAGAACCCTTGGAGGGCGAGCGGCGCCATCCCCACACATGCGGAGCTCACCCCGCCTGCGCCTTGAACCGCCAGACGGCGTGTTCCAGTCCCCCCGGCTCATGCCCGAGGAGGGCGGCGGCCTCCTCGTACACGGCTCGCAGCTCTGCGTACGTGAGGCCGGCAACCCCGGCCGTTGCCGCGAACGACCTCAGGTGCATGTCCACCGCGACCTGAGACCTGCCGACGAGGTTGCCGATGTAGTCGACACTCTTCGGCCCCACCCCCTTCACTGTGCCCAGGGCGGCGCGGTTGTCCTGGTGACCGAGCCACTCGTGGAGGTCGTTCCGGCTGTCGACGCCTCTGGCGGCCAGCAGTTCGGTGATGGCGTGAGCCGTTGCGACCCTGCCGGGGCTGTTGAAGTTCATGGCGAGGGCGAGGTCTTCCGTGGCCAGCCGGTTCCGGAAGCCGCGGACCGTGACGGCGTCAGGCCATGCGGACTGGAGCTGGAGCAGCCGCGGCAGGATGGTGGACCGGTATCTGCGGCGCGCCTGGAAGCTGGTGTCGCAGATGACGGCACCCATGTGCGTCCAGCCGCCGGGCGGATCGAAGGGGCCGTCGCCGAGAGCGGACCGAACCTGGGCAGCGAGCAACTGAGCGCTGCTGAGAGTGTCCATGGGCCCATGATGGCTTTCCGGTAGCGCAGTTGGAGCCTCGTCGACGTACTACTGGGCATGGCGGGAAGCCCGAACCCCGGCCCTCCGATGAAGGTCCGGGACCGTCTCCTCGACCACAGCTGGCACACGGCCGGTCAGTTCCAGGAGTCTCAGCGTCACTTGAGGCCGTGGGCGGGCGTCGACCGCCACACAGAAGAGCTGGCCGCCACCGTCGAAGTACACGTAAACGGTGGGCACCGCGGGTGGAAGCCGAGCTGGATGCCGCGGATGTCCGGGAAGAAGGGGTCGGCGGAGCAGCGGCTCAGCTCAAGGGCCCCTGGGAGAGCAGCCTTCACCTCGCCGGCGTGCATGCCGAAGCGCAGCGGTCCGACACTCTTCAGCGGGGTCAGCATCCACACCGGCTGAGCGGACTCCGCCGTGGTCTCCTGGGCTCCCGCAGTCATTCCGTATCCCCTCCGTTCGTCGCCTGAATGCGGACCTGACCTGCTGTTTCCCTGCCGGGCCCAGCTGTCCGCGCTGATCTCTATCGCATGCCGTGCGCGAAGCACCAACGGACTTCCTCTGTTCGCGAATGGCCGGACGTACGCGAGCTCGCGTAGCGCCAGGCTGAGCAGTAGGCGTGCGGTTCCTCGTGGTCAAGGCCGACTGCAGATGGCGGCGGCGTCCCCCCGCCGCCAGAGCTCGTGTTCCGCGTTGAGAACCTGCAGGCTGGCGAACGCGGCCGGGTTGCGGGGTGCGAAGCAGCGTGGTTCGCGTGGTGCAACCCGATTGGTCCATCCAGAGCTGCGATTTCGTTACCTCCCCTCGTTCGCGCCGGTTGTGTGCGGCAGCGGCGACCGTGGGGCGCCGCCCTACAGGGAAGGCAGTGGCGATGAAGGGGATTCTCCGGACGGCATTGGTCGTGGCGTCTGTTGTGGGCACCACGGTGTTCGGTGGAGTCGCGTCGGCCGATAACGGCGACAAGATCCATCTGGGCGATGACATCAACAACTCGACGTCGAACAACCTCGACCACAACTGTGGCCCGATCAGTTTCGGATTCTGCAACCAGACCAACACCTTCAACCCCGTGGTGAATCTGAGCATCCGCGATCTGCTTCTGGGCAGTGGCGATGACGACGGCGACACCGGCAGTTCTGGCAGCAGCGGCTCCTCGGGCTCGTCGGGCTCCTCGGGAAGCAGCGGCTCCTCGGGCTCCTCAGGCTCGTCGGGCTCCTCGGGCAGCAGCGGCTCCTCGGGCAGCAGCAGCGGCTCCTCGGGCAGCAGTGGTTCCTCGGGCAGCAGCAGCGGCTCCTAGGGCGGCTAGCCCGCCCATGACGACGACTTAACGGCACCCGGACCCGGCGAAATCGGAGCGCAAGCGCATGACGGGCACTCAGAGCAACTCTTCCCGGGTCCGGTCCGGACCGGCCACGGCGGTAGTGGTCTCCGCCGCCGTGATCATGCTGGGAGCCGCGGCCTGGCACGTAGCGGTGGTATTCCTTGCTCTCGCGCCGGAGAACGGGATCTCACAGGCATACAAAGAACAGATCGACGGATATTCCAGACCCACATTCGCCAGGGACTGGAAACTGTTCGCCCCCAACCCCCTGCAGGAGAACACCGCGGTCTCCGCACGCGTCGAGGTGGCGTCCCCCGACGGCCGCCGCCAGGTGAGCAATTGGGTCGACCTCACCGGTCAGGACATCGCGGCTATCAGGGGCAACCCCCTTCCGAGCCACGCACATCAGAACCTGCTCCGCCGCGCCTGGGATTTCTACGCGAAGACGCACGACCTGCGCGACGGTCGCCGTGTGGACCGGCGCGGTGACTTGTCGGAGCAGTACCTGAAGCGGATCGCGCT
The DNA here is from genome assembly GCF_055596705.1 of Streptomyces sp. NPDC039609. Lineage (NCBI taxonomy): Bacteria > Bacillati > Actinomycetota > Actinomycetes > Kitasatosporales > Streptomycetaceae > Streptomyces > Streptomyces sp. NPDC039609. The sequence goes on along the minus strand of NZ_JBVIUJ010000014.1, from coordinate 102,766 downwards.
CCAGCGCCTCGGCCGTGGGGACAGCATCGGCACTCACATCGTCGCCATCCAGTTCCGGCAGCAGGTGACACGGGTGCAACCACCCCACTGGGACACGCGCGACGTGGGCACCGATGTCATGGTCCGCGCGGCCGCTCCCGGGACGCAGCCCTGGTGGCCGGTGAGGGAACACGACTACGAAGGGCTGGGGCTGTGACCAAGCGCCTCACCGATCTCACCACACGTATGACGCACGTCCTCGACCTCGCTACCCGGACCCGGTTCCCCTACCAGGCCGCCACGATCCGGATCGGCTTCTCCCTCCTCTTCGCGGCCTTCCTCGTCCGCGAATGGCCCCATCGCCGGACTCTCTACGGAGACCACAGCCCCTGGTCGCAGGAGATGGCTCTGCGCGTCATCGGCGAGGACCAGGCCTTCACCGCCCTGGCCTGGTGGCCGGGCCACTGGTGGTTCGAGACCGTCTACCACGGCACCCTCGTGGCGGCACTGCTGCTCATGGTCGGATGGCGCACCCGTGCCACGTCGGCGCTCTTCATGGTCGGCGTGCTGTCCCTGGAGTTTCGTGCTCCCTACCTGGGGGACGGCGGTGACAGTGTCTTCATCACCATGGCGGTCTACCTCGTCTTCACCCGCTGTGGCGAGGTCTGGTCACTGGACGCACGCCGTCGGCGCACCGGTGCCGACGACCGGTCCGGTCCGTTGCTGTGGCAGCTGACCGGCGTACTGCTGGGACTGGTGCTCGGTCTCCCCGACTCCGGATGGACGGGGCTGCTCTGGGCACTGTGGGCCGGATGCGGTCTGCGGTATGCGGCCGACCGCTGGTTCCCCCGACACGAGGCCCGGACCCTGCTGGATGGTCTGGCGGCCATGCTGCACAACGTCGGGATGTTCATCATCGCGGTGCATGTCTGCTTCATCTACGCCACTGCCGGCTGGTACAAGATCCAGGGATCGCGCTGGCAGGAGGGCAGCGCGTTGCACTACGCGCTGCACCTGGACCACTTCCGGCCCTGGCCGATGCTGTCCGACCTGTTGGCGGCCGGGATGATTCCGGTCGTCCTCCTCGCCTACGCGACGGTCGTGGTCCAGGTCGCCTTCCCCTTCACGCTCGCCTCCCGGAAGATCAAGAACGTCCTGCTCGCGGTGATGATGGCCGAGCACGCCGGCATCGCGGTCGTCCTCGGGCTGCCGTTCCTGTCCGCGGCGATGATCGTCTGCGACGCCCTGTTCCTGCCGACCGCGCTGCTGCTCTGGATCGACGCCCGAGTCAGTCGCAGAAATCTTCGACTCGGGGGCGGCAGCGAGGCCCCGGTGGCTGTTCCTTCCATCCCGGAGGGCAGGAAGCCCGAGCCCGCGAAGACACCGGAACCGTCCAGCGCAACCCGGCCCTGGTAATGCGCGGCGCCCCCCTCGACAGCCATCAGTCCTGGCTGTCGAAGTACCGGCCGCTCAACCGGTAGCCGTTCTCGCGAGCAAAGCCACCTGGACGGGCCCGACGTGGGCTGCGGGGCCTCGGCGAGAGCCGCCCGGCGTGCGAAGCCGGGGTGGTCGACCACTTGCGGCCGAGGCTCAGGAAGGGGAGGCTGCGTGCCGCAGGCCAGTCCGCGAGGGACGTACTTGCTCATCTCCGAGGCGCTTCGCGCGAGGATCGCCGAGGGGCGCTACGCCCACGGCCTGCCGTCCGAGGCTGAGATCGGCCGTGAGTTCGGCGTGGCCCGTACGACCGTGCGGCGCGCCTTGCGTGCCTTGGAGGAGACCGGGGATGTCGCAACCCTTGCCGGGGTTGGCCGGCAGATCCCTGGGGCTTCCCCGCACGCACCATACGAGCAGATCATGTCGGACCTGCTGAAGCAGATCCACGAGGGCACCCTCCCGGCTGGGGCCCGCCTCCCCAGCGAAGCGGCGATGGCCGCGACCTACAACGTTTCCCGGGGCACGGTACGCCGTGCCGTCCGGGAGCTGGAGACGGCCGGGCACGTCAGAGCCCAGCGGAGGTAGGGCGGTTCGTCAGCAGCACCACCTGAATCCCACCCAAAAGCTCATCTCGTAAAGATCTTCCAGTCAATAGGGCCGTGATCAGCTGCCGTCTGCTCTGCTCGCCTATCGGCCGAGGGCAAGGTTGTGCAGGCACGCGATGCCTCTCATCGCGTGATGGACGCCGTCGCCCTTCAAGCGGCAGTCGCGGAGGATCTTCCAGGTCTTCATACGGGCGAAGGCGTGCTCGACACGGCCGCGGACCTGGCGGTGGCAAGTGTTGTGCTCTTCCTTCCAAGCAAGCAGTTCGCTCTGCCGCGCTCGCGCCGGTGCGGGATGATCAGGCCGGTGCCTCGGCAGCCGCCGTCAGCGATCACGGTGGGCCGGCCGACGGCGTCTTTGGCACCGGACAGTACCCACGCCTTGCAGTCGTTGCGGTTGCGGGCAACGGTCGGCCGACCACGAGTACGAGTCAGGTGTCGGCGTCGATGATGACCTGGTGGTTGGTGGAGTAGCGGTAGTTCTTGACCGTTCGGCCACGGTGTGGTCGCGGGTGGGGACCAAGGTGCCATCCACGATGAGCACGGTGCCCTTGCGAATCCGTCTGCGGGGCTTGAGCGCGAGCCGGGGGCCGAGGTGGCTGATGATGCGGTTGGCCGCGGACTTCGAGACGCCGAGCAGCGGTGCGAGCTGTCGTAGCGTCAAGTTGGTGCGCCAGTACGCCGTGACCAGCAGTACCCGGTCCTCCAGCGACAGGCTCCACGGCCGGCCTCTGCGGACCGCGTCAGCTCCTTCATGCCGCAGCTGTGTCACCAACGTGCCAAGACAGCGGGAGCTCAGCCCGGTGAACGGGGTTATCCAGGACGGCTCCGACACCGTAATCACACCAGACACCGCAAGATCTTTTCACGGGCCGCAGTGCCGATCTGCGGGCCGTCAGGATGGACATCGCTACGGTTCCACGGTCCTGAGCAGGCACTCGCGGTCGTCTGCGCTGATCAGTCCTTCCGGAAGGGTCCCGGTCTCCAGCAACGCGCGCAGGGCGGAAGCGTGTGCGGCGAAGGCGGCCCTGCACCATTCGCGTTCCGGGTGATCGGAGTCCTCCCCAAACAGCAGCACCTGGCGTTCGTCGTCGGCGTCGACGGGCGAAGACAGCTCCGCGGCGACGACCAGGAGGCCGACCAGGTCGGGCCGCACCGCGATATCGGGGACAGCTGCCAGACGGATCAGGAAGGGCAGGGCGGCCGGCATCACGGCGCTCACGTGGAAGACGCTGTTCATCAGGAGGTTCTCCAGCACGGGCAGGGCCTCAGGGCCGGCTGCCTCATCCAGGAGACTGCGGAGCAGGACCGGGACCCCCGCAGGACAACCCGGAATCTGCGACCAGTCGACATCGGCGCCGCCCAGCAGCGCGGGGTGGTCGCATGCAGCCTGCTCCATCTCCGGATGTTCGCGCAGGAACCGAGCGACGGCAGCCTCTTTGACCGCCGTATCCATCACACACATCTCTACTGCCCCTGCTCCCACGACATCGCCGGACGGCGTCCGCGAAACTCTTCCCGGAGGTGACGTCGAACGCAAGCACCAGGCCAGTAGCTGCCACCTCCTGCCCCCGGGGGTAGTGGCGCCCCAGCCCGGCACCGGATTTCGGGACAGCTCATAGCTTGTTCTTTATCAACGACGGCCGAAGCCTTTGTTGCTGCGTGGCGATGTTCAGTGATGTACGTCCAGGTACGCGTCGTGCTCGGCGTAATGGATGACCGCCTGGCATTTCTCCGAGGCGTCGGGCCGGGCTCCGTCCCGCCAGGACGACCAGACTTCGAGGACGTCCTGTGCCAGCACGACTTCGAGTAAATAAGGAAGGTTGTTCGGCGGGTTCCGGCCTGCTGAGGTGGTGGGCCTGGCCGAGCCTGATCTGACTCTCCCGGCATCGGGGTGGGGCACTGCCCTCCTCCATCGGACGCGCCCCAGTGTGGGCAAGCAGTGGACCGATTCTGGCGAGAGCCACGACGACCGTGGCCTCAAGAACCGGCCTACGGAGGATGTCCGGCGCGTGCCGCTCCCTCCCCAGCTCGTGAGGATCTTCAGCGAGCACATCGACACCTTCGGCACTGCCGACGACGGCCGCCTGTTCTTCAGCGAGAGCGGGGGAGTGGTGTCCTCCTCGACCTATGACCGGGCGTGGCAGGAAGCCCGGGAACCGGCGCTCCCGCCGGCCGTCGTTGCCTCGCCACACGCCCGGCGGCCCTACGACCTCCGGCACTCCGCGCTCTCCACATGGCTCAACGCGGGCGTCGACGCTACCGAGGTGGCCGAACGCGCCGGCAACAGCGTGGAGGTGCTGCTGACTCGGTACGCGAAATGTCTCGACGGCCGTCAGGAGGTGGCGAACCGGCGCATCGAGGAGCTGCTGCGCGAATACGAATGAGCGTCGCCTGACGCCCCTGATCCATGGCCCCTGGACCTGTCCGGGGGCCTTTGGCGTTCAGCTGCGATCCCGCACGGGCGACGTCTAGAACGGGGGAGTCCACCCTGGCGGCCAGTTCGTCGCGTATCCGGGCGGGGGCCACACATCCGAGCCGTTGTACACGCACCACTGACGGCCCAGCCACTCGCACTCCGGTATGGAACCTTCCCAGTCGTCGGTGCAGCGGTCGGTCCACTCGCGGCCCACCAGCACCGGTCGGGTCAGCACCCCGTTCGCGGTGTCCTGGACGCGCAGAACCATGCCGACGCCGTTGATCCCCGGGTTGCCCCGCGGCCCGTAAGACACGCTGTGAGCACCCGAGGAGTGAAGGTCCAGGACGGCTTCCTCGAGTGCAGCCGGCATGCGGCCTGTCAGTTCCAGTCCGTCCAGGGTCACGCGCGGACCGTAGGCGGCGTCAGCTGCCACGCAGAAGAGCCGATCAACGCGGTTGAAGTACGTGTAGACAGCGGGCACCACTGGATGGAAGCCGAGTGGGAGGCCGTAGACGTCCGGGAAGAAGGGCTCAGCCGAGAAACGCTTCAGCTCAAAGGCTTCCGGGAGCGCAGCCCTGACCTCGTCGGCGGACATGCCGAAGTGCAGCGGGCCGACGCTCTCCAGCGGGGTCAGCACCCACACCGGCCGGCCTGGCTCCGTCGAGGTCTCCCCGGCTTCCGAAACCATCCGCTGTTCCCCCACGTTCGTTGGCCTGAGACCCGGACCTGACCTGCATCGACGCCTCACGGCCCAGGCCGCGAATAGGCCGCAGCGCCTGTCATACGGCGGCTCAGTGCGGCATACGCGTGCACATACAACAAGACCCCGTCCTCAGCGTCTTAGCTGGTGGCGGGGTCTTTAGGCACTTCCTGCGAAGTGCCCCCGGCAGGATTCGAACCTGCGCACACGGCTCCGGAGAGCGTGATCCCGCAGTGTCAAATTATTGCTCTGACCTGCACGAATCCTTCGGGAAGATCGCACGCTCTCCCGATCCACACGCCCCTCACACGATGGCCGTGCGGCGCCATGCCTAGTCCAAGCGGAGAACCCGTCGTCAGGACGTGTTCGATTGGCTTCTGTGCAGCGCCCCGGGAAACACTATGTGCCCCGCTCCCGCGTCCGCGCGAAAGAGGTTGAGGCCCGGGGCATCGAGGTTGGCCAGTGTGGTCCATGCCTCCCAAGTGCACTGCCACAACTCTGGTAGGGACGCCGCGTGAACGGCGCCCCGTGACCGACTGGCCACATGATTCCTTGCACGCCACCCACCGCGGCTGTCTCTGCGCCGACTGTTGAGCGGCGGCGATGTGGCTACTTGAAGACGGTGCTCGAGGACCAAGCCGCAGACAACGGGCCCGAGTGCAGACGCGGTCACACGTTCCGACGCGCTGATATGTGCCAGCAGCTCCGGCCACCGCAGCACGACGACGCTTTCCCAGAGTTCCGGAGGGACGGTGTTGGCGACGTGGTGACTCTCTCCGACAGGGAGATCACGAAGCCGCCGTTCCCCCTCTTGAGTTTGACCGACGTAGCACAGCCCGCCACTGGTGAAGACCCCGTACAGGACAGGCCCGGTCACTGGGGAGCGCCGGCCGTTCGCGCGCGTCAGCAAGTCACCCACCTGATGGGCGAAGGCAAACCGCCGGTCCTGCCACTGAGCGAGGCTCGGTGGATCCGAGACCAGGCGATGAAGGGAGGCGAGCCAGCTCGTGTATGCGTCCTCAAGATCAGTCACATCAGACAGTTTGAGGGTATGCCTGTCCAGGCCAACAGCCCGTTGCCGCCTACACCTTCAGCCTGACGTGACCACAAACCGATGGCTCGGAACGGCAAGCTTCGAGACCATGAAGCCATGTCTCTCCCGACAGAAGCCTTGGCGCGCATCCTGCAGGCAGCGAGAAACGAACTCGGTCAGCTGACTGAACCGCCGCGGGCCAGTGTTCCCGTGGCCCAGGACGACTGGGAGCAGTCCCTGTGGGATGCAGGGCTCTGTGAAGAGGAGTGGCTTCTCGGTGGCCCAATGGATGCGCTGGCGACCGCTGTTGCGGAGGGGAACGCTAAGGAGATCAAGAAACGCGCGCTCGACTTGGTGCATGACGTAAAGTCGCGAGAAGAAAATCTGTGGTACTTGGCCGTGCTCAAATCTGGACTCTCGCAGGAAGTACTGCACTTGCGAGAGTGCTTGCATAATTTTGCGATCCAAGTTCTTGATGATGCTGCTTGTGGATTTCCTGATGGCCTGCGGCATGTGGATGAGCTGCAGGCCAAGCTGGACTCGATCACAAGCGCCACACCAAGTCTGCCGAGTGAAACGTGCGTTCAGATCTTTGGCGTTGCGCGCGATGAAATCTGTGATCAACGAGGGATCTTTTTGCCGTCGCGCCTTCTGGCGAACTATCGGGGGCGTATTGGCGTGCTCTATAAACGCCTAACTTCTGTGCTTTCCGAGCTAGCGAAGAAGCCACTGGAAGTCGAAAGTGCAGTCGATCTCGCGTGGGCCTATACACAGAGTGGACGGCCCCTGTTGGTGCTGCGCTCGGCATTCTTTGCTTCGCGCATCGTAAGAAGCGGATTTTCGGCAGACCCGATTTTCGCAGAGCCGATTAGGCGCCTGAGGGCGCGGACCGACCGAAGCGCGGCTAACCACCAGGGGATCGTTCAAGCCCAGCAGAACCTCAGGAATGCATCAACTGCTCAGCAGCGGGCCTTCTCCATGCTCGATATCTATCGCAGGGTGGTCGAGGGCCAGCTCCGACCTTGTGCATGGACGGTCCTTGAGCTGCGAGGGCGATCTGGAAGGCTGCCCGAGATTGCATCATTGCGCGATCAGCTAGTTGCTGATGGGCATCTAGTCCTTCAGGATGCAGCACAGGCGATACTGCCGGCTGTCCGAAACGGAGCCGCTCACGAAGACTTCGAATGGGATGAAGATCGCGAGCTAATTTGTGTCGGCGAGGACACCACTGCGGTAGATGATCTTGCTGATGGAATCGAGCGGGCGTACGCATTCATGGTGGGGTTCGACTGTGCATTGATGGCGCTTCGAGCCGAGATGCCAGAACTTGCGCGCTTCCTTGATGAGAGCGATCCGCCGCAGGGAGTCCGTGCGCTGCGCGAGAGGAATGCTCTCAATGCTTTCGGTAGTAGTGGGCTCTCGGTCCACGATTGGTGCTATGAGCGCGGTCGCCTCGAAGTGGTGTTGGACCGCTGGGGGATGGACTCTTTTTATCCTGGTCTTCAGGCGGCAATGTGGACTTCCCGTTTTCTGGAGAATCTAAAAGAAGTCGCTGTGAGTATTCGCGGCTCCGAATCAGTTCCGGTCGTGGTAAGCCGCCCGGCGCTGGATGCGATGTTCCCTGTCTGGGGCGAAGCGCGTACCCTCTTCCCGGTGTTGCCTGCCTTCGTCTTCATGCCAGCGGAGTACTCGGTGAGGGCTGCTGGGGGTCATCAGCGTGAAGTTGCGTTTGGCGTGGTGCTCCGCATGGCGATTCGGAACACGCTAGTTATGTGCTCCTCATTCGAAGAGAGCGGAAAATCCGACGTCCTGGTGCGCCGTCTTGAGCTGGTGCTAGTTGCCATCCGGCAAACAAATGTCCTAAGTGGAGATGATCAATGCGTGCGAGCGAATGAAGTTGAATCGCTCATTTGTCGCCTGACGGAACAGCTTGCAAAGCCGAAGCGAGAAAGGGTTTCGTCAGTTGCTCGCTACCTGCTTCAGAAACTGGCGAACGTGCATGACCGCTTGCCAGCTGTGTCGCCAATCCCTGGGCTCTCCGCCGACTCTGGCACTTAACTTTCGGACTCCCACGGGCTGAAACACCCCGGGTGTTTCAGCGCTGAGTCGGACAGGTGGGACAGGTGGGTTTCCCGCTGTCCCACCTGTTTTCGCAGGTCACCCCGGCTACTGGGACAGTCGGACAGTCGGGACACCCCTGCCCTCCACCTTGGATCTCAACCGAACGACTGGGCCCGGACACTTTGTCCGGGTCCGCTGCTGTTCGGTGCCTCATGCTCGGTCGGCTGGAGAGGGAAGACCGTCTGTCCAGCGTGACGACCGGCTCGGTACCGTGAAGCTAGCCCCTAGAACCAGGAGGCAACACGCAATGCGTGGTCTTGGAGATCACCTCAGCATCGGCGAGCGCATCGCGTTCTACCGGAAGCGCCGTGGCTACACGCAAGAGGTGCTGGCCGGTCTGGTCGGTCGTAGCACTGACTGGCTTGCGAAGATCGAGACCGGGCGCCGGAAGCCGCCCCGCATCGACATGCTGGCGGAGCTGTCGCGCATCCTGCGCGTGCCCCTCGGGGACCTGCTCGGACAGACCGTCCTCATGGAAGACGAGCGCCAACAGGACGACGTCCCCGCCGTGCGCGACGCCCTCATGACCCCGCGTCGCCTCTCGCGTATGCTCTTCGGCCCCCAGGCTGAGACTCAGCTGCCGACACCTGCCCCGGTGGCCGTACGGGTGGAGCAGGCATGGAACGACTACCAGGGCGGACGGCTCGGCAGTGTCATCGCCGCTCTTCCCGCGCTGCTCCAGACCGCACAGGAGTTGGAGGATCGCGCGGCGCGTCGAGGCGACGACCGTAGCGAGTGCTGGGCAGTGTCGGCCCGTACGCACCATCTCGCCGCCACGACACTCGCGAAGATCGGTGAGTCTGACATCTCATGGCTCGCTGCCGAGCGCGCGATGCGAGCCGCTGACGAGTCGGACGACCCGCTCGTGTTGGCATCCGCGGCCCGGTCCGGCACGCATGCTCTGCTTGCCAATGGGCGCTACGACGACGCTCTCGAACTGGGCAACACAGCGGCAAGGTGGCTGTCGTCCCAGGTGACAGAGAACGACCCGGCCGCGCTCAGCTTGCTCGGGATGATCCACCTGCGTGCCGCAGTGGCGGCAGCGCGGCATCAGGACCGGCCTACCGCCACGGAGCTGTTGGACCGTGCCGAAGAACTCGCGGACGACCTCGGGTCGGATGAGAACTACTGGCAGACCGGATTCGGGCCAACAAACGTGCTGCTCCATCGCCTGTCCGTTGAGCTGGACCTCGACAACGTCTCGTACGTGGTGGAACACGGCCGGATCAATGTCGACCACATGCCGCAGGAGCGCAGCGTCTCCCACCGCATCGACTATGCGCGGGCTCTGTCGCTCGCCGGCCACGGAGACGAAGCGTTTGCGGAGCTGCGGACGGCAGAGCGCACGTCGCCGCAGCTCGTACGCAACAATCCGAGAGTGCGCGAGACGCTGCGGGACCTGATCAAGCAGTCTCCCGTGACCGGCGGTTCGCGTTCGTCCGAGGTGTTCGTGATGGCGCAACGGTGCAGGGCGGTGCAGTGAGTTCAGGCAAGCGCGGGGTGCTCGGAGTTGTCGGGTCGGCGGCCGGGGGCGTAGAGGCATTGCGTACCGGTCTCGTCGAACCCGCGATGGACCGCGGATGGCAGGTTGCCGTCACGCTGACGCCGACCGCAGGTCAGTGGCTGCGGATGAGCGGGGAGGTTGAGCGGCTGGAGAAGCTCACCGGCCTAGCCGTACGTGACGAACCGCGCCTGCCTGGTGAGGCCCGGCCGCATCCGCCAGTTGACTGCTACGTGGTCGCTCCCGCGTCCGCCAACATGGTCGCCAAGCTCGCGACTGGCGTGATGGACAATCAGGCACTGACCCAGGTTGGCGAGGCTATCGGCACGCTTGGTCTGCCAGTCGTCGTCTTCCCGCGGGTGAACGCGGCGCACGCGCGCCATCCCGCGTGGCAAGGGCACATCGATGCTCTTCGTGCTGGGGGAGTGCTCGTCGTCTACGGCCCGGACGTCTGGCCGCTGTATGAGCCGAGGGAGGCGCCGGCGGGGCGCGAACTCCCATGGGCCGCAGTGCTGGACGCCGTGGAAGAAGCCACTCGATGACGAATCGTCAACCTGCCTGACCTGCAAGGAAAGAGGACCCGGACAGTCTGTCCGGGTCCTCTTCAATTTCCGGCCGCATGCTCATTGCCATGTCAGGGATCAATGAGCAAAGCGGCGAGTTGGGAGGGCTGACTCCCACGGAACTTGCTTTGATCGAAGCAAGTTTGAGCGAGGCGCGCGCCACGGTTGAACGACTGCAGCGGCGTGCGGACGAACTCACGGCGAGGGTGGAGTCCCGTCACCGACAAGCTGTTCAAGGCGGTCGAGTCGCTCACCGAGCAGACGAAGAGCGTCATGAATCGAGCTGAGCTCTGCGGCCAGTGCGGTGAAGGCGGGGCTGCTGCCCGGCTCGGTGCCGAGCGGCATCGAGGGGTCTCGGACGAACGTCCCGCGGCCTTGCTGGGTGAGGACCAAACCCTCGTCGCGGAGTTGGCCGTACGCGCTCTGAACAGTCAGGAGCTGCACGCCAAGTTGCTTGGCGAGCGTGCGAGCCGCTGGGAGTCGATCTCCCGGTTCGTACTCGGGCTTCGGGCCTGTGATCTTCGCTCGGAAGTCCGCAGCGATGTCCTTGGCCGTGGGCGCCTGCCTGGGCGCTTCTGAGCTGTGCTCCATGGGTTCGAGAGTAGCCGGACTAAGTCAATCTCGGCTTTCCCGTCGGACCTCCTTGACAGCCAGATTGACATAAGTCAATCTGAACTCACGCCCGGAGGGCCCCGTGAAACGGGTCTGAAGGAAGCGGCTGGTCTTTGAGAAACGCCTGGTCACAGGCGTACATAAGTGGGCCTCTGAGCCGTCTCCCCCGAAGTGACGGCCGCGCGGATGCAAGACCGCGCACCTGCACGACTCCAACCCTCGCAGTGCTCCGGCGCTGCGGCCCCGGACAGTCGTGATGGCGGCAGATCAAATCTGCCTCCGGGGCGCTGCCCTGCCGCCGATGCGGCTTGGGGCTGCACATCCCGAGTGGTCGCCTCTCACCACCAGGCCACGACCGCCCGGCATCTCCCTGTCCCTTCGACATCAGGAGCGCCGCATGCGCACGTACATCGGCGGTCATCAGGCCGTCTCCGTCAACGACTTCATCGAACTGGCCCTGGGCACCCCGGTTGAGCTGTGGCTCGGGGAAGAGGGCGAGACCAGCGAAGAGCGCGCGGCCCGGCTGGACGCCGCGCGCGACATCCTCGCCGACAACCCGGAGCTCCCGGACGACGTGGCCCGCATCGCCGCCGAGGTGATCGAGGCGCACGCCCCGGAGCTGTTCAACGTCGTCCCGCTGGCCCGCCCGGCCGGGCGCCGCCGGCCGTCCCGGAAGGGAGCGGCGGCATGAACGAGCCGCTCACGCTGGACGCGCTGGCCGCTCCGCTGCGCGTGCTGCGGCTGCTGGCTGCTGACTTCGGGCACCTGCCCGCCCCGGACGTCGACCTGTCCCACATCTACCCCGATCGGCTGACCCTGCGGTTCCACGAGGGTCTGAACGCGTTCGAGGCGTGGCGGGAGGCCCTGGCCGTGCCGCCGGAGAAGGTGACGCACGGCGTGCAGGGCGACGGCATGACGCGCGTGCTGAAGGCGACGACCGGCTACGCGGGCGCCGTGGTGCACCTGCACGGCTACACCGATGTGCCCGCCACGCACGGGGGTGCGGCATGACAACGCAGACGATCGAGCGTCTGGCCGTGCCGCCGCTGACCCGCCCGGAGATGGGCCTTGCCGGAATCGGTGCGCTCGCCGCCGCCGCGGTCGGCGCCCTGGGCCTGTACTCCTCTTTTGACGCGGTGTCCCTGGCTGCGGCCCGGTGGGGCTTCAGCAACCCGCACACCCTGCCCGTCGCCATCGACATCGCCATCCCGGTGTTCACCCTGGCCAACCTGCTGTTGATCCGGCTGGACATGGCGTTGGCATGGGTGCGGTTCGTGCCCTGGGTGCTGACCCTGGTCACCTGCTGGCTGAACATCGCGGCCGGGCACTCGCTGTCCGCGAAGGTGGCGCACGGCACGATGCCGCTGCTGTGGGTGGTGTTCTCCGAGATCGGCGCCCACGTCTACGCCGTGCGCATCGGTGCCGTCACCGGACGGCGCATGGACAAGATCCGCTTTTCTCGCTGGCTGTTGGCTCCGCTGTCCACGTTCGCGCTGTGGCGGCGCATGGCGCTGTGGGAGGTCACCTCCTACACCGACGCCCTTGCCTGCGAGCGTGAGCGGCTGTTGGCCCGTGCGGACCTACATGAGCGGTTCGGTCCGGTGGCGTGGCGCTGGAGGACCCCGCGGCGTGAGCGCGTGATGCTGCGCATGGGCGAACTCGCCCCCGCCGGCGCTAACGTGCCCGCCGTCCCGGAGCCGCCGCAGACCCCCGAGAAGCCGACGCGCGAGGCGCCGAAGCCGCCACGCAAGCGGCCGACGACGGGTAAGGCCAAGACGGCGCAGCGCACGACGGCCGAACTGCTCGCCGAGGCGCGCACGATCACGGCCGGCTGGAAGGACGGTCAGATCAACGCCGAGGCGCTGCGCAAGGAACTGCACTGCGGCTCCGGCCCTGCCCGGCAGGTGCGTGACGCCCTGCTCGCCGAGCGGGCCGACGGGCGCGCCCTGCACCCCGTCGACAGCCCCGAGCCGGACGCGTCCGGTGACGCCGCCGAGGGGGTGGCAGCGTGAACACCCTGGCCACGGTCCTGCTGTCCGCGCTGCCGCTCGCCGTGGGTTGGGCGGTTCACGTGTGGTGGCTGCGCGGCTGCCTGAACACCGCCCGGCGAGACCCGCTCACCGGGTTACGCACCCGCGACGGCTTCACCCGCCGCGCCACGGCCCTGCTCAAGGACCCGCGCGCGGTTGTGGTGCTGGCCGACGTCGACAACTTCAAGCACATCAACGACACCTACGGGCACGCGGCCGGGGACGCCCTGTTGAAGGCGACCGCGGACCGGCTCGCCCATCACGTCGGCCGTACCGGGGTCGCCGGGCGGTTGGGGGGCGATGAGTTCGCCGCCCTCCTCATCGACGACCACAACACCGCCGGGGACCTGCTTGCCGTGCTGCACGGCGTGCTCGCCCGGCCTGTCGACGGCCAGGACCCGGACGTGCACACCACGGTTTCGCTGGGCTGGGTGCGCGCAGCGGACTTCCCCGCCGATGACTTGTCCGGGCTGCTGCGGCGCGCGGATGAGGCGATGTACGCGGCCAAGCAGGCCCGTGCCGGAATGCGCCGCGCCGGGCTCGGTTGGCTGTTCGCCACTGTCACCGGACGCCGCGCCGGCCGGGCCAGCGCCCGGACCGATGCGCCTGTGATCGGGGTGGCGGCATGACGGCCCCGCGGATCGGTTCGGTGTGCACCGGCTACGGCGGTCTGGACATCGCCGTCCAGGCCGTGTTCGGCGGGGAGCTGGCGTGGGTGGCGGACAACGACCCCGGCGCCGCGCTCATCCTCGCTCACCACCATCCCGAGGTGCCCAATCTCGGGGACATCACCGCCGTCGACTGGCACGACGTCGAGCCGGTCGACATCTACATCGGCGGCTATCCGTGCCAGCCGTTCAGCACCGCGGGCAAACGGAAGGGAACCAAGGATGCCCGGCACCTCTGGCCGCACATCGCCCGCGCCCTTGGGGTTCTACGACCCCGACTCGCGGTCTTTGAAAACGTCGCAGGGCACCTTTCACTCGGCTTCGACACCGTCCTTGGCGACCTTGCCGCCCTCGGGTTCGATGCGGACTGGTGCTGTGTACGCGCGTCGGATATCGGCGCCGCACACCAGCGCAACCGCCTGTTCTTCTACGCCTGGCCTGCCGACTCCGGCGGCCAGGGACTGGCGCGGGGGTGGGCAGAGAGGACAACTGCCCACCGCCGTGGCGCTGTTGCCGACGCCGTCGACCTCGGAGAACACAGGGGCGGGGCACGCGGCACAGGGCGGGATGAACCTGCGGCACGTCGTCTCGCTGCTGCCCGCCCCGCGGGCGTCGGCGAACGAGAACCGGCAGACCAAGCGCAGTCCCTCGCAGGAAGCAGGCAGGCACGGCAAGAGCCTGGCCGCGGAGGTAGGGGAGCTGCTGCCGACACCGACCGCAACGGACGCGAAGAGCAGCAGCGGAGCGAACCCGGCCTGGGGACACGGGGAGACCCTGACGGACGCGGCCCGCAGCGTTGGGGCCCGTACGCCGCGGCGATCGAAAGGTGGGCGCAGGTCATCGGCCGCCCCGCCCCCCGGCCAACTGACGATCTGGGACGGCTGAACCCGCCGTTCGTCGAATGGCTGATGGCCCTGGACGACGGCCACGTGACCGCCGTGCCCGGCCTGTCGCGCACCGCCCAGCTCAAGGCGCTCGGCAACGGCGTGGTCTGGCCGCAAGCCGTCGCCGCCCTGCGCATCCTGCTGAACCGGTCCGAACCCCCGGCATGGGGGAGGGCCGCGGCATGAAGTCACAGCCCATCGTCGGCGCCGCCGTCTTCACCGCCGTGATGGAGGCGGCCGGCTACCGCTGCCAGTGCGGCAACCCCCACACCAAGGGCGACGGCCGCTGCCCGCACGAGCACGACCACTACACCAGCAAGCACGGGCGCCGGGTACGGCTGATGGCCGCACCCGCCGACCCGCTCGCCACCGACGTCGCCGCCGCCCGTCTCCTGGCGAGCGAGCTGCGCGCATGGTGCTCCGACTGCCACGGCGCCGCCGCCCGGCTCGCCCGCAAGCGGCTGCCCGCGGCTTCCACAGATCAGTGCGGCCTGTTCGACCTGTAGCCGACAGGGCCCGGCCTTGCCCGCCAAGACAGCGGCCGGGCCCCGTCACCCCTCCCCGAGAGAAGGAATCTCAGTGAACCACCCCGACGACAACGAACTCTTCAACCGACTCGAAGCCGAGATGGCCGCCGACTCCGGCGCCGAGGTAGTCGACCTGAACAAGGCCCGATCGGCGCGCGGCGAGTCGGCCGACCCCGCCCCCGACCCGGCGGCCGACTCCCGGCCGACCGAGTCGGCCGCCCCGAGCGTCGACCGGTCGGCCGACTCGGTCGACGACGACACCGACGACCGGTCGACCGTGATGGTCGACGGACCGGCCCCGGCCGGTCCGGGCCTCATGGACCGCCTCCGGTCGGGGCAGCGGCGCGAGGTGATCCCGGCGTGGGCGAAGTCCAAGCCGGAGTTCGTCACCGCGCTCGGCTGGCTCGGCGGCTACGCCTGGCACACCACCGCCTTCCACGCGGTGCGCCTGCCCTGGTACTCGCTCCGGCTCGCCTTCCAGGCCCCGGCCGGGGTCGCGAAGTTCATCGGCGGCGCGATGCGCTGGGTCGCCGACACCGAGGGCGAGCCGCTGCGGCAGGTCGCCGCCCGGCGCGAGAACGTCGAGGAGTACCTGAAGCTGTCCCGGCAGCGCGACAACCGCGTCAAGCTGCGCAGCATCCTCATGCTGCTCGCCCTGGTCGTCGGCCTGCCGCTCGCCCTGGTGCTGTTCCTGCTCGCCCCCACGTGGCTCGAAGTGCTGACGCTGGCGCTGCTGACGGCCGGGTTCGGCTTCCTCGGTGCGCCGTCCGACAAGCCCGTCATCTCCCGTGCAGTCGTCACGACCGAAGTCGAGCGGCTGACGAGCGGCATCGTGGAACGGGCGCTGGGGGCGCTCGGTATCGCCGAGATCAACAAGGCGCTCGCCAAGGGCGGGGAGGGCATCAAGTTCCCCGCCCCGATCACCCGCGACGGCCCCGGCTGGCGCGCGGATGTCGACCTCCCGTACGGCGTGACCGTGCCGGACATCCTCGACCGGCGCGAAAAGCTGGCCTCCGGCCTGCGCCGCCCGCTGGGCTGCGTGTGGCCGGAGCCGGTCGCCGACGAACACGCCGGCCGCATGATGCTCTGGGTCGGCGACCGGGCGCTGAACAAGGTGGCCGCCCCGCCGTGGCCGCTGGCCAAGTCGGGGTCGGCGTCGCTGTTCAAGCCGCTGCCGTTCGGCATCGACCAGCGCGGCCGGAACGTCGACCTGACGCTGATGTACGACAACGTCCTGATCGGCGCCATGCCCGGCATGGGCAAGACGTTCAGCCTGCGCACGCCGCTGCTCGCCGCAGCGCTGGACGTGACGGCTGAGCTGCTGATCTGGGAGCTGAAGGGCACCGGCGACCTGGACCCGCTGAAGAAGGTGGCGGCTGACTACGGCTCCGGCCCGGACGACGACACGTGTGCGGCCACGCTGGATTCGATCCGCTACGTCTACAAGGACCTGGAGCGCCGGGCCAAGGTCATCAGCTCACTGCCCAAGGACAAGTGCCCGGAGAACAAGGTCATCCCGTCCCTGGCCGCGAACCGCTCCCTGGGCCTGCACCCGCTCATTCTCGCGATTGACGAGTGCCAGGAACTGTTCAGCCACGACAAGTACGGCAAGGAAGCCGGAGCGCTGTGCACGGCCATCATCAAGCGCGGCCGGGCGCTCGGGGTGATCCTGCTGCTGGCCACGCAGCGCCCCGACAAGGACTCGCTCCCGCCCGCCATCAGCGCGAACGTGGGCACGCGGTTCTGCCTGCGGGTCATGGGCCAGATCGAGAACGACATGATCCTGGGCACGTCGATGTACCGCAACGGCATCCGCGCCACGTCGTTCACCAAGTCCGACAAGGGCATCGGCTACCTGGTCGGCGCCGCCGACGACCCGCAGATCGTGCGCGGCTACTACCTCGACAACCCGGCCGCGGACGCCATCTGCGAGCGCGCCCGCAAGGCGCGCATCGAGGCGGGCACGCTGCGCGGCATCGCCGCAGGCGAGACCCCGGAGCGGCGCGAGGCGGTCGATCCGCTGCTTGAAGACATCCTCGCCGTCGTTCCGGCGGATGAGGCCAAGCCGTGGAACGACGTCACCGTCGACCGGCTCGCCGAACTGCGGCCGGAGAAGTACGGGCCGTGGGGGGAGATGGCCCCGGCGGACAAGGCGCGGCAGCTCACCACCGCGCTCAAGCCGTACGGCGTGACCACGGGCCAGGTGGCCCGGCGGATCAACGGCAAGACCGTCAACCGGACCGGGTTCGAGCGCGCCCACATCGTCACGGCGATTGCGGAGCGTGACCGAAATCGGGACGCGGGCTGACTCTCGGGAGCCTCTAGCGCTAGGGGTCCAACCCTCTAGCGCTAGAGGTCCCGCTAGCGCCCCATGCGGGCTCTGATCTGCAAGCTAGCTGATAGGTCCCCACCTGCGGAAACCCCTGAAAACCGCCCCGGGAGGGCTCTCGTGACCCCGATCCTGCTCGCTATCGCACTCCTGCTGTTCATCACGTTCGGTTACGCCTCGGTGTGTGCGGCGAGCCCGTTCGGCAACTGCCGCAAGTGCAACGGCTTCGGCTTCGCCATGACCACCGACCGCAAGGGACGGCCCAAGCGCGGCAAGAACTGCCGCCGCTGCAAGGGCCACGGCAAGCGGATACGCGTCGGCCGCTGGCTCTACAACCGCGCCGCCCGCACCTACCGCGCAGGCACCGGCTGACCCCAACCCCACCCCATGGAAAGGAGGTTGCGGCATGGCCGTGACCATCTCCCTCGCCCTGCTCTTCGGCTTCGTGCTCTTCATGCTGCTGCGCTCCAAGACCCTCGGCCCCGGCAGCGCGTTCGTGGCCGTGATGTTCGGCTTCTACCTCGCCTCCACCGGAGCCGCCGACACCGTCAACCAGCTCATGACCGCCGTCGTCAACGCGCTCCCGAACCTGTGAGGAGTACGGCCATGAACGAACCCATCGTCGCCCGGCACTGGCTCAACCTCGCCGCACCCAAGGCCGCGCCCGCCCTCGCCACCACGACCGTGCTCGGGCTGGCCCGGATCTGGAATGCCAACGGCGCCGAACACTCCGTCGGCAACGCCGTGCTCATGGCCGCCCTGTCTCTCGCCGCCGCTGCGGCCGGCGCGTGCGCGAGCGTCGGCCGTGCCGGAGACCCCGTGCTTGCCGGGACCGCGTTCGCCGCCTCCGGCGGGCTCGCCCTCGCCGGGGTCGCCGGATACGCCGACGGGTGGTCCCTGCCGTTGCTGCTGTGGGCGCTGGCCACCGCCGTCGCCTACGGGCTTGCCGCGCGTTACTGGCGTACCGACCGGCGTGAGCGCGTCGCCTACGAGCGGCAGGTGAGCGACCGGCGCGAGGAACGCGCCCACATCGAGCGTGTCGAGACCATCCGCGGCACCACGCAGATCGAGGTGGCCTGTACCGGCGCCGCCTACGCCGAACAGCTCGCGCAGGCACTCGCCACCCGCGCCGCGCTGCCCGGCTTCGACCCCGCTGCCCTGGAACGCGCGGGACTGCCCGAGCTGCCCGCCCTCGACACGAGCAAGGAGCACTGAGCCGTGTTCGAGATCCGCGTCATCTGCACGCAGGACGACGCCGAGCGCGTCAGCACCGCTTTGGCCGCCGCGTTCGACACCGGCCCGGCACGCCAGTACTCGACCCGCGACGGCAAGCGCACCCGGCTGTACTTCACGGCCGACCATCGCGACTCCAGCACCAACCCGACCCACACCGAAAGCGAGTGATCCATATGTCCGTGGGAGAGACCCCCATCACAATCGTCGGCAACCTCGCCGCTGACCCCGAACTGCGCTTCACCACCGGGGGCGACGCCATCGCCCGGTTCTCCGTCGCCTCCACCCCGCGCACCTACGACAAGGCCACCGGTCAGTGGCGGGACGGCACCGCGATGTTCCTGCGCTGCACCGCGTGGCGCGACCTGGCCAACCACGTCGCTGAGAGCCTGACCAAGGGCACGCGCGTGGTCGTCACCGGCCGTCTGCGTCAGCACAACTGGCAGAACGAGCAGGGCGAGAACCGTTCCATGCTCGCCCTGGAAGTCGACGACATCGGACCCTCGCTTCGCTTCGCCACGGCCAAGGTCGAACGCGTCCAGCGCAACGGCGCCGCCTCCGGTCCGGCCACCGACGCGTGGAGCACTGCCGCCCCCCCCGCGGCCGGAGCCGCTAAGGGCTCCGGTTCCGGGTTCAGCGACGAACCCCCGTTCTAGACACGCCCGGGGCGGGCGCCTCTCACCACAAGACCGCGCCCGCCCCGGCTCCCTTGTCCCTTCGACAGAACAGGAGAACCTCCAGCATGCCTCAACTGGACGGCTCTGCCCAGCTCGCCGCAGCGCTTGACGCCTCGTCGCGCGGCTGGCACGTCTTCCCCCTCATCCCCGGCGCCAAGCGCCCCGCCGTCCGCGACTGGGAGACCCGCGCCACCACCGACCCCGAGCGCATCACCCGGTGCTGGACGCACGCCCCCTACAACGTCGGCATCGCCACTGGTCCCTCCGGCCTGGTAGTCGTCGACCTCGACACCCCCAAGGGGCCAGACGACACCCCGCCGGCCGAATGGACCGCGCACGGCGTCACCGACGGAGCCGACGTGCTCGCCCTGCTCTGCGAGCGCCACAGCGAGCCCTTCCCCGCCAACACGTACATGGTCCGCACCTGGAGCGGCGGCACGCACCTGTACTTCGCCGCACCTGCGGGCGAGTCCCTGCGGAACACCGCCGGGGACAGCGCCCGCGGGCTCGGCTGGAAAGTCGACACCCGCGCCGTCGGCGGGCTCGTCGTCGGCGCGGGCAGCACCTTCGCCGGAGAACCGTACACGGTGTCTCACAACGCCCCTGTGGCCCCGCTGCCGGGGTGGCTCGCCGAGTTGCTGCGCCCGGCGCCGCTGCCCCCACAGCGGCCGGTCACGGTCCCGCTCACGGCCCGCGACCGGCGCGGCAGGTTCCTGAACGCCGCGGTCAACGGCGAGTTGGCGCGCGTCACCGGCTCCGGCGAGCACCAGCACAACAACGCTCTCTACGTTGCCTCCGTCGCCCTCGGTCAGTTGGTCGCCGGGGGAGAGCTGGACGCGTACGAGGTGACCGAGAAGCTTACCGAAGCGGCGCGCATCGTCGGCCAAGGCGAGCGCGAAGCGCGCCGCACGATCGCCTCCGGCCTGCGCGCCGGAGCCAACCGCCCCCGGCAGGTTGCAGCATGAGCACCCACCCGATTCCCCCGCTGCACCTGTACTCCGTGCCCAGCGACCCCGAGGCAGCTCCGCGCGAGCTGCCGAAGCGGGAGCGCCCACGCACGGCGTGGACCGCGGATCAGCTCATGGCCGCCGACTTCCCGGAGCCGAAGTGGGCCGTGCCGGGCATCCTCGCCGAGGGTGTCAACCTGCTCGCCGGACCCCCGAAGGTGGGGAAGTCATGGCTGTCCCTCGGGTTGGCCCTTGCGGTCGCTGCTGGCGGCCACGCCTTCGATGCGGTGCCGGTCAACGGCGGCCCGGTGCTCTACCTCGCCTTGGAAGACACCCCACGCCGTCTCCAGACCCGCATGCGCAAGATGCTCGGGGGACAACCGGCCCCGGCTGGGTTGACGCTGGTCACCGAGTGTCCGCCCTTCCCCCAGGGCGGCAGCGACGCCATCGCCAACTGGCTGGAGCGCAACCCGGATGCGCGCCTGGTCGTCATCGACGTGTTCGCCAAGATGCGCGGCCCCGCCCCGCAGGGCGTGTCCGCGTACGACGCGGACTATGTCGCCGTCGGCTACGCCAAGCGGATCGCCGACCACTACGGCATCGCCGTGGTGCTCGTCCACCACGTCCGCAAGGCAGGCTCGGACGACTTCCTGACTGAGGTTTCCGGCACCAACGGCATCGCCGGAGCCGCGGACGCCACGCTCGTGCTGAAGCGGGCGCGCGGGCAGGCGGACGGCATCCTGCACGTCACCGGTCGCGACGTCGACGAAGCCGAGTACGCGCTTCAGTTCCAAGCCGCCTCCGGGGCTTGGCAGATGCTCGACGGACCGGTGACGGACCACACCATCGGTGACACCCGCGCCGCGATCCTCCGGCACGTTCGCGCCCACCCCGGCGCCCGACCCAAGGACATCGTCGCCGCGCTGCCGCAACTCGATGCCGAGAACGTCCGCCGCACCTGCTCCCGCATGGCCGCGGACGGACAGCTCACCAAGGACGGAGCCGGCCGCTACTACCCGGACACCGAGACCCGGACCGAGGGAACACCGGGGTTGTCCAAGGTGTCCGACTGTCCCAGTCCATCACCTGACCTGCACAAACAGGTGGGACAGCCGGAATCGGGACTGTCCCACCTGTCCGACTCCCAACCCGCAGACGAGAGCCAAGGGGAGGCCGACCGCCGTGCGTGACGAAATGCTCACGATCTCCGAAGTTGTCGAGGAAATCGGCGTGCCCCTCTCGACCTTCTACCGCTGGCGACAGCTCAGGAAAGGACCGAAGGCAATCAAGCTCCCGAACGGCGCCGTACGCATTCGCCGTTCGGAGTTGGAGCGCTGGATTGCAGCTCTGGAGGAAGCCGCGTGATTGACCGCAAGACCGGCGCAAGGTCGGGCGCTCGTAAGAGCGAGTGCCCGGCCGGGCCCGAAGAGCCCACGCTTTCCACTGACGTCCGTGTCTGGAAAGTCAGCAAGATTTCCAGCAAGACAGCGCCCTACCAACTGCGTTGGGTGGTTGCTGGGAGAGTTCGCCACGCGACTTTCACGACGTCGGCGCTTGCCGAGAGCCGCCGTTCGGAGCTCTGGCGAGCCATGCGCAAGGGCGAAGCCTTCGATGTAGAAACTGGGCTGCCCGAATCGGATCTTCGGGCAGCAGCAGAGAAGGCGAGTACCAAGCCGGACCCGTCATGGTGGGACTTCTCTCGCGAGTACATGGCAATGCGTTGGCGCACTGCCGCGGCGAAGACGCGTGAGGGGCTGGCGGACAGTCTCGCTACCGCAGCTCTCGGCATGATGGGGGACATCCCCGGGGCGCCGGAGCTTGAGGACGTGCGGCGCGCCGTACGGTGGGCCGTCGTACCGGCTCACAAGGATGAAGAGCCTCCGCCGGACTTGGAGAAAGCCTGTGCGTGGCTGGCGAACCACTCTCTTCCCCTGTCGGCTCTCCATGACTCCAAGGTTGTGCGTGACGTCCACTACCGACTGTCGTTCAAGCTCGACGACGCTCCTGCCGCCTCGGATACTTACAAGCGGCGCCGTCGCGGTTTCAACACAGCGATGGAGTATGCGATCCAGGAGGGGTATCTCGACGAGAACCCGCTCGCCGGGGTAAAGCGGCCCAACTCCCGAGGAACTGATGCCGTGGACCCGCGAGTCTTGGTCAACGAAGTGCAGGGACGGCAACTCCTCACGGCCGTCTCCTATATTGGTTCGGTGTATCGCAATCGTGGAAGGCGCCTTGTCGCCTTCTTCGGCTGCATGCTGTACGCGGCGATGCGGCCAGCGGAAGTCGTTGGGCTGCGATCAGATGACTGTCACCTTCCCGAACAAGGCTGGGGGACTCTCACACTTCGCGAGACGCGCCCTATCTCCGGAAAGAAGTGGACCGACTCGGGGGATCGTCACGACAAGCGGGGACTGAAGTCGAGGGATCCTGGCGCTGACCGGCCCGTACCGATTCCGCCTGTCCTTGTGGCAATGCTCAGGGCGCACTGGAACGAATTCGGGACGGCCAAGGATGGCCGACTCTTCCCCAACGAGCGAGGCGGCATGCTGGGGACCTCAAGCTATTGGCGCGTGTGGCAGGAGGCTCGCCCGCTCGCGTTCCCGCCGGACAAGGCGAGATCGCTGCTTGCCCGCAAGCCGTACGACCTGCGGGCCACGTGCATCACGAACTGGCTTCGTGCGGGCCTCCCCGTGGCGGAGGTGGCCCGGCGCGCCGGCAACTCTCCAGAGGTCATTCACCGCCGCTATGCCGGCTGCATCGACAACAGCGCGGAGGAGAACAACAAGAAGATCGAACAAGTCATGGGCTGGGAGAGTTAGGGGAGGTACGCGCCGGAGACGACAGCGGCAGCGAATGAGGTGCCCCACAGACTGGCGGCCGGGCCAGTCAGACCAGTCATCGGGTTCAAGTCGCCGAGGCTGTCGCTGTCGCTCCCTCCATAGGCCGATTCCGTGGTTGCCCCCTGAGGCGGTGTGGAGTTGTACGGCGCTAGTGCGCCCTGCATGTCGAGCGCAAGGGCGACAATGGACTCGGGGACGCGCGCTGGGTAACCGCTATTTGCGCCGTTTCCGTTGCCCGCAGCGGCCACCAATACGGGTGTATCGACAGCCTGTGTGCAATAGCGCACCGTGTAGTCGATGCTCCTGCCCATCGAGGTATCACATGACTCCGAGAGCTGAGTACTCAAGCTGGCGTTGATCAAGTCGTATTGACCCGACCAGAGGGCATGCATTAGACCGCAGAGCACTTCGTAGGACTGGCCTACTTTGTCCTTATTGAGGACCCGGAGTGGGTGGATGATCGCGCTACCTTCGACCGCCTCGATGACTTTGGCAACCGCTGTTCCGTGTCCGTGCGGGTCGTCTGCTGCCACCACTCGAACGCCATGCTGATCGCAGTCGAGGAAGTCCACCATGCCGGTGACTGCTCCACGGACTCCGGTGTCTAGAACGGCAACCCGATGGCCTGCGGCCCGCCTCGTACTAGGGATGCTTGGCTTGCTATTAACGAGGTCGCTAAGCTTGCCTGCGTCGAACGGGTCGGGGATGCCGCTGCCTCCCTGTGTTGCCTGCAACTGGAATCCTGGCTCCCATAGCAGATGAGTCAAGTAAGGGGGTCCGAAGGGCGGGAATCGTTCGAAAGGCGGGAATGGGGACGTCATCATCTCGGCCTGCAATTGTGCAGTAGCCTGAATTCCGATGTGGCGCCGATGATGAGCGACGGCGATTGCGGGGCTAAACTCCTGGGTGAATCTGGAAGCTGTGCGCTCATCGATTGAGGCAAGGTCGATAAGGCGAGGTCGGTCGATTTCCAGGCGCCGCGGCGTGTCTAGGCGAGACCAAATCTCCAGGAGCCATTGAATTTGCCCTAGTGGTCCCACGACCGTTGAGTATTCTTCTGTATCTTCGCACATGGGTTTCCTCCACTTCTGAGGGCAACGTAGTTCTTGCTCACGTGGCGAGCACTCCCGGCTCCGCCATTAGGAGCAATGGAGTAGCCCCCGCTGCGCCTAAGTCTGCAACCTGATCCCATGCCAGATGCCAGTGTGAAGTACAGGCCCGAGCAATATCCGGTCACCGACGACGAATTGGCTGAGTGGACGCCCGTCAGGAATGATGCGGGGAAGATCCTGCGGGTCAACGGTTCCTGCCCGAGCTGTGGGCACGACACCGTGCAGCCCGTGCAAGGTCACGTGATGGACCGTCTGGCTGCGGGCGCTGGAGGGGCGCCGCCGAATCTGCCTCCGTCGGCTCGTATGACCAGAGTCTGTGAGTGCGCTTGCGGACAAGATCACACGGACACCGCAGATCCGCCTGGCCATTGGCCCAGCTGCGGCAGATGGTGGCTCGTGAGCGTTGCTCTTGATCCCAGACCGCAGGGCCAGCAAGTGCGAGCTGCTTCGGACGCTTCCTTGCTTGCAGCGGCGCGTGCGGCGCAGGAACTGGTGGCGACTGAAGAAGGCAAACTGCGGTCCTCGGCGGAGAAGTGGATCGCGGGCGTGACGGCGCTATTCGGCCTGTTCGGTCTGGCCGGCCTTGTGGTGGGCAAGGACACGTTCGTCGGCACGCAAACGGAGACTCGTGTGGTTGCCGGGGTGGCTGCCGGGCTTGCTGTCGGCACGGCCGCATGGGCGATTGTGCTGGTTTACCGGGCGGCATTCGGGTGGCCGACGGACGTTGACATCAGCAACGACGAACTCCTGACCAAGTGGTTCGAAGGGCGCCGTGGCTACCTCAGGACAGCCTTGGGTGATCTCAAGAACGGTGTGCGCCTTTCCTTGCTTTCACTGGTCGGCTTGGTCGTGGCCATCGGGTGTATCTGGTTTTCGCCTCGGGATACTCCAGTGCCTCAAGTGCAAGTGACGCGCCAGGACGACTCGCAGGTGTGCGGCAAGGTCGTCGATACCACGACTGATGGCGAACTGCGGGTCAGACGCCAAAGCGGTGGGATTGAAGCGATCAAAGGGACGGACCTCAAGGCCGTCAAGAACGTGGGCTCCTGCAAGTCCTAGCGCTCCGCGGCTTCCGCCTGATCGCGGAGCAAGGCGCCTGTCTCGACGTGGTGACCCAGTTGCGGCGGGTGGCATTCAGTTCATTGATGGCCGCTGCCTCACACGCTGCTCACACGGGAATGGCGATGGACAGCCAGAGAGGGCGGGAGTCAGTGAGACTGACTCCCGCCCTCTTCCTTCGGCATCCGCCCTGGTCAGCGCTTGATTTTTGCTGATCCTGGGCAAGTGCCCCCGGCAGGATTCGAACCTGCGCACACGGCTCCGGAGGCCGTTGCTCTATCCCCTGAGCTACGGGGGCGTCCGCCGTGTTCGGCGGCGACGGGTAGAACCCTACCAGCATCCGAGCAGTGCCTGTGAACAGGTATTTCCGTCGCGTCACCGACCCCTCGTTCCCCCTCACGGGTCGGAAGTGGGCAAAACCCGGACGCAGCCCCTTCCCGCGACCTACTCTCGTCTGTGTGTCAGGCGTGTCCGGTCGGGTGCTCGTTGTCGATGACAACCGGGTGATCCGGCAGTTGATCAGGGTCAATCTCGAACTCGAGGGGTTCGAGGTCGTGACCGCGGCCGATGGTGCCGAGTGTCTGGATGTCGTGCATCAGGTCTGTCCTGATGTCGTCACCCTCGACGTCGTCATGCCCCGCTTGGACGGGTTGCGTACCGCCGAGAAACTGCGGTCCGATCCGCGGACCAGTCATGTGCCCGTAGCCATCGTCAGTGCCTGTACGCAGCACGAGATGGACAGCGGTGTCGCGGTCGGCGTCGACGCGTTCCTCGCCAAGCCCTTCGAGCCCGCAGAGCTCGTCCGCGTCGTGCGGCAGCTCATGCACCGGGAGCGCGGCGAGCGGCGTGACGCACAGGAGGGGCCTTCTGCCGTAGACGGCAGACACGGGGCCGGACGCGCCGGCAGCCCCAGCGGGTCCCATTAGGGCGTGGGCTGCCACATGGGCTGGGGTCGTCGGTGAGCGCGACCCGCCCATGCGCCCGCCCCCTCCTGCCCGCATTGCGAAACCGGTTCGCGTTCCGACCCCCCTTCTCCCATACGCTTGTCCCGTGACCCCCGCGGACCTCTCCCTCACCGTGCTGCACGCCGTGCGCCGTGCGGTCGACGACGGTGCGCTGCGGGTCGACGGCGGAGACCTGCCCCGGCACATCAAGATCGAGCGGCCCCGGCCCGGCGGGCGTGGGGACTACGCCAGCAATGTGGCCCTGACCCTCGCTCGCGCGGCTCGGCGCACGCCCCTCGATGTGGCCGCCATTCTCCGGGACCGGCTCCACCACAGCCCCGAGCTCGCCGCCGTCGACATCACCGGGCCCGGGTTCCTCAACTTCACCCTGCGCCAGGGGGCGCAGCAGGACCTCGTGCGCGAGATCCTCCGCCAGGGTCACCGGTACGGGTGGCACCGGCCCGACCCGGCCCGACACCAGACCGGAGACCGAACCGGAGACCCGGCCCGACACCAGACCGGAGACCGGACCGGTCACGGGACCCGACACCGGACCGGACACGAACTTGTCCACCGCGCCGATCTCCGCGCCGCCGTCACCGCCGACTCCGTGCAGCGCATCCTCGCCTCCCAGGGCATCCCCGTCCGCACCCACTGCCAGGGCGTCCCCGACCCCGACTGGGCCCTCCTCGGCGTGCGGGTCGAGGACCGAGGCGAGCAAAGCCACCGAGGCGAGCAGAGCCTTCCCGCCGACATCGCGCCCCTTCCCGTTCCCGACTCGCCCCGCGGCCTCGTCCGCCGTCTCGGCGTCGACGCCGCCCGTTGGGGGCTCCTCTCCGCCGCCTCGCACGACCGGGCCCGGCTCGGTGACGAGCTCCTCCGTCAGCACGAGGACAACCCCCTCTTCCGCGTCCGGTACGCCCACTCCCGTACCCGCGCCCTCCTTCGTAATGCCGAGCAGCTCCAGTTCTCCAGCCGGCCCGACCCCGCCCCCGCCGTCCAAGACGCCGGCACCCCCGCCGTCGCCACCCCCGACGACGCCCCCGTCCTCACCCGCGCCCTCGGCGACCACCCCGTCGTCCTCGCCGGCGCCGCTCGCCACCGTGCCCCCGATCGGGTCGCCCGGCACCTCGAAGTCGTCGCCGATGCGCTGCTCGACTTCCAGCACACCGTCCTGCCCCTCGGCGACGAGAAACCCTCGGCCGCCCATCGATCCCGGCTCGCGCTCGCCGAAGCCGCCGGGGTGGTGCTCGCCGGTGGCCTCTCCCTGCTCGGCATCAGCGCACCCGACCAGATTTGAAAGATTGCAGACATGAGCCGTTCCGCCCACCCCGCCGGGCCCCGTCACGCCGACGTCCTCCCCGAAGGGCACTACACCGCCCCGCCCTCCGACCTGAACCTCCTCGACCCCAAGGTCTGGGCCAGGACCGTCGAGCGCGACGACCGCGGCGTCGTCTCCGTCGGCGGCATCGGAGTCGACGAGCTCCGCGAGCAGTTCGGCACCCCCGCGTACTTCCTCGACGAGGCCGACTTCCGTGCCCGCTGCCGCGCCTGGGCCGACGCCTTCGGCACGGACGCCGACGTCTTCTACGCCGGCAAGGCCTTCCTCTCCCGCGCCGTCGTGCGGTGGCTGAAGGAGGAGGGGCTGAATCTGGACGTCTGTTCCGGCGGCGAGCTGACCACCGCCCTGTCTGCCGGGATGCCCGCCGAGCGCATCGCCTTCCACGGGAACAACAAGTCCCAGGAAGAGATCCAGCGCGCCGTCGAGGTCGGCGTCGGGCGCATCGTCCTCGACTCCTTCCAGGAGATCGTCCGCGTCGCCCACATCGCCCAGTCCCTCGGCAAGCGGCAGCGCGTGCAGATCCGGGTGACGGTCGGCGTCGAGGCCCACACGCACGAGTTCATCGCCACCGCCCACGAGGACCAGAAGTTCGGCATCGCCCTCGCCGGAGGACAGGCCGCCGAGGCCGTCCGCAGGACCCTCAGGCTCGACGGGCTCGAGCTCATCGGCATTCACTCGCACATCGGGTCGCAGATCTTCGACATGGCGGGCTTCGAGGTGTCCGCCCGTCGCGTCGTCCAGCTGCTCGCCGAGGTACGCGACGAGCACGGCGTCGAGCTCCCCGAGATCGACCTCGGCGGCGGCCTCGGTATCGCCTACACCTCCGAGGACGACCCCCGCGAGCCGCACCACATCGCCAAGGCCCTCACCGAGATCGTCACCCGTGAGTGCGAGGCGGCGGGACTCCGTACGCCGCGCATCTCCGTCGAGCCCGGACGCGCCATCGTCGGACCCACCGCCTTCACCCTGTACGAGGTCGGCACCGTCAAGCCCCTCGAAGGGCTGCGGACGTACGTCAGCGTCGACGGCGGCATGTCGGACAACATCCGCACCGCGCTGTACGACGCCGAGTACAGCGTCGCCCTGGTGTCGCGGACGAGTGACGCCGAGCCCATGCTCACCCGCGTCGTCGGCAAGCACTGCGAGAGTGGCGACATCGTCGTACGGGACGCGTTCCTGCCCGCCGACATCGCCCCCGGCGATCTCATCGCCGTACCGGCCACCGGGGCGTACTGCCGCTCCATGGCCAGCAACTACAACCACGCACTCCGCCCGCCCGTCGTCGCTGTGCGCGACGGCGAGGCGAAGGTGATCGTCCGGCGTGAGACGGAGGAAGATCTCCTGCGTCTCGATGTCGGGTGATGAAATAAGCGTCTCAGGATCCGGACGAGGGACAGAAACCCTCGTCCGGTGAGTGAGACTGGTCCAACCGTAGAGATACGAAGTAGTACGAGAAACGAGGTCGGATGATGCGTACGCGTCCGCTGAAGGTGGCGCTGCTGGGCTGTGGTGTGGTCGGCTCAGAGGTGGCGCGCATCATGACGACGCACGCCGACGACCTCGCCGCGCGCATCGGCGCCCCGGTCGAGCTCGCCGGCGTGGCGGTCCGCCGCCCGGACAAGGTCCGTGAGGGCATCCCCGCGGAGCTGATCACCACCGACGCCACCGCCCTGGTCAAACGGGGCGACATCGACGTCGTCGTCGAGGTCATCGGCGGGGTCGAGCCCGCCCGCACCCTGATCACCACCGCCTTCGAGCACGGCGCCTCCGTCGTCTCCGCCAACAAGGCGCTCCTCGCCCAGGACGGCGCGAGCCTCTACGCCTCCGCCGACCAGCACGGCCAGGACCTGTACTACGAGGCCGCCGTCGCGGGCGCCATCCCGCTCATCCGGCCGCTGCGCGAGTCCCTCGCCGGCGACAAGATCAACCGCGTGATGGGCATCGTCAACGGGACCACCAACTTCATCCTCGACCGGATGGACACCAATGGTGCCGGGTACTCGGAAGCGCTCGACGAGGCCACCGCCCTCGGGTACGCCGAGGCCGACCCGACCGCCGACGTCGAGGGCTTCGACGCCGCCGCCAAGGCCGCCATCCTCGCCGGGATCGCCTTCCACACCCGCGTGCGCCTCGACGACGTCTACCGCGAGGGCATGACCGAGGTCACCGCGGCCGACTTCGCCTCGGCCAAGCGCATGGGCTGCACCATCAAGCTGCTCGCCATCTGTGAGCGCTCCGCCGACGGCGGCTCCGTCACCGCGCGTGTGCACCCTGCGATGATCCCGCTGAGCCACCCGCTCGCCTCCGTCCGCGAGGCCTACAACGCGGTCTTCGTCGAGGCGGAGGCCGCCGGGCGGCTCATGTTCTACGGCCCCGGCGCCGGCGGTTCTCCGACCGCCTCGGCCGTCCTCGGCGACCTGGTCGCCGTGTGCCGCAACAAGCTCAACGAGGCCACCGGCCCCGGCGAGTCCGCGTACACCCAGCTGCCCGTGAGCCCCATGGGCGAGGTCGTGACGCGGTACCACATCAGCCTCGACGTGGCCGACAAGCCTGGCGTACTCGCCCAGGTCGCGACGGTCTTCGCCGAGCACGGCGTATCCATCGATACGGTGCGCCAGCAGGGCAAGGACGGCGAGGCCTCCCTCGTCGTCGTCACCCACCGCGCGCCCGACGCCGCCCTCTCCGGGACCGTCGAGGCGCTGCGCAAGCTCGACACCGTGCGCGGTGTCGCCAGCATCATGCGTGTTGAAGGGGAGTAAGGACCCATGACCAGCAAGGGCACCCACCAGTGGCGCGGCATCATCGAGGAGTACCGGGACCGCCTTCCGGTCACGGACACGACGCCCGTCGTCACGCTCCGTGAGGGCGGCACGCCGCTCGTCCCCGCTCAGGTCCTCTCCGAGCGCACGGGCTGCGAGGTGCACCTCAAGGTCGAGGGCGCCAACCCCACCGGTTCCTTCAAGGACCGCGGCATGACCATGGCCATCTCCAAGGCCAAGGAGGAGGGCGCGCAGGCCGTCATCTGCGCCTCCACCGGCAACACCTCGGCGTCCGCGGCGGCTTACGCGGTACGCGCCGGGATGGTGTCCGCCGTCCTCGTGCCGCAGGGCAAGATCGCGCTCGGCAAGATGGGCCAGGCCCTCGTGCACGGCGCGAAGATCCTCCAGGTCGACGGCAACTTCGACGACTGCCTCACCCTGGCCCGCGCGCTCTCCGAGAACTACCCGGTGGCGCTGGTCAATTCGGTGAACCCGGTCCGTATCGAGGGCCAGAAGACCGCCGCGTTCGAGATCGTGGACATGCTGGGCGACGCCCCCGACATCCACGTCCTGCCCGTGGGCAACGCCGGCAACATCACGGCGTACTGGAAGGGGTACCGGGAGTACGCCGCGGACGGTCTGGCGACGCACACCCCGCGGATGTGGGGCTTCCAGGCCTCCGGCTCCGCGCCGCTCGTGCGCGGCGAGGTCGTCAAGGACCCGTCGACCATCGCCACCGCGATCCGGATCGGAAACCCGGCCTCCTGGGACTTCGCGATCGCCGCGCGGGACGAGTCCGGCGGCTTCATCGACGAGGTGACGGACCGTGAGATCCTGCGCGCCTACCGGCTGTTGGCCTCTCAGGAGGGTGTCTTCGTCGAGCCCGCCTCCGCCGCGTCCGTGGCCGGTCTGCTGAAGGCCGCCGAGCAGGGCAAGGTCGACCCGGGCCAGCGGATCGTCTGCACGGTCACCGGCAACGGCCTGAAGGACCCCGACTGGGCCGTCGCCGGCGCACCCCAGCCGGTCACCGTCCCGGTCGACGCGGCGACCGCCGCGGAGCGCCTCGGCCTGATCTGATCGGTCCGCCCGGCGTGATCGGACTCGGTGCAAGAGGCCGATCCGCCCCGCCCGGCCCGATCGGCCTCTTGATCTGGCCTGATCCACCTCTGCCTGGCCTGATTCGGCCCCTCCGAACGGAGGGGCCACCGGGTGAAACCCGATCAGGAACGTACATAGGCGCACAGGATGGCTCGCGACACGCATCGTGCGCCTCCTGTGCGCCCTATGTCGCCACAGAACCTTCCTTCGATAGGCTGTACCCAACCCGCCCCGTTGCATATGCGCGGTGTCGTTGCCGTTGTCGCCCCCGAGGCAGAAGCGGCCCCCGGGTTTCCGTGTACTTCTCTTGAAATCCCGTTGTCGCAAGTCAAGGAGAGTCATCGAGCGATGGCCGGTCCCGCGTTCCGCGCCGCCGCCGTACGGGTGCGCGTTCCCGCCACCAGCGCCAACCTCGGCCCGGGCTTCGATGCCTTCGGCCTGTCGCTGGGGCTCTACGACGACGTCGTCGTCCGGGTCGCCGACTCCGGGCTGCACATCGACATCGCCGGAGAGGGCGCCGACACGCTCCCGCGCGACGAGAGCCACCTGCTCGTACGCTCCCTGCGCACGGCCTTCGACCTGCTCGGCGGGCAGCCGCGCGGCCTCGAGGTCGTCTGTGCCAACCGCATCCCGCACGGCCGCGGCCTCGGCTCCTCCTCCGCCGCCATCTGTGCCGGCATCGTCGCCGCCCGCGCCGTGACCATAGGCGGCGACGCCCGCCTCGACGAGGCGGCCCTCCTGGAGCTCGCCACGGAGATCGAGGGGCACCCCGACAACGTCGCCGCCTGTCTTCTCGGCGGCTTCACGCTCGCCTGGACCGAGTCCGGTGCCGCGCGGGCGATCAGGATGGATCCCTCGGATTCCATCGTTCCGGTGGTTTTCGTCCCCGGGAAGCCCGTCCTGACCGAGACCGCCCGCGGTCTGCTGCCGCGCACCGTCCCGCACGTCGACGCCGCGGCCAACGCCGGGCGTGCCGCGCTCCTCGTGGAGGCGCTGACCCGCCGCCCCGAGCTGCTGCTCGCGGCCACGGAGGACCGGCTGCACCAGGAGTACCGGGCCCCTGCGATGCCCGAGAGCATCGCCCTTGTGAACCGGCTGCGGGCGGACGGAGTCCCCGCGGTCATCTCCGGCGCGGGCCCCACGGTGCTCGCGCTGGCCGAACACGGGACGGCCGACAAGGTCGCCCGGCTGGCGGGAGAGGGATGGGCCGCGAACCGGCTCGATCTCGACGTGTCCGGAGCGAGTGTTCTGCCGCTCGCGCCGTAGGGACACGTGATTGCCGGTGATGGAGAGGGGGAATGTTTGTTGGAGCCGGTAGTGTTAACCTCAAGTCAGCACCCGGCGCCTTTGAGGCGCGGTGCTGAGTGTCCCCATCCGGGACCACCGATTCTTCCGGGAGCCTCCCCAACTGCCTGAGCAGCCTGCCTGAGCAGTTTCGAGCACGCTCCGGAACCGGCACGACACCCCTCGCTCTTCCCAGGTGAGGGCCGAGCAGGGGGCCTCGGGCCGGACCCACAGCACGTCTTTTTCTCTTCCGCCGTACCCGGCGGGACCACCGCCCCGACACGGTCCACAAGCCAGGACCGCTGCCGGACAGCACAACCGGTCGCCGAGCCAGATGGCCGACGTCCGCTCCAGGGAAGGACCCTTCGTGAGCGACACCACCGATCTGATGGGCGTGACTGCCGACAGCAATGTCGACAACGCCGCGCCCGCCGCAGGTGCTGCCACTGGCACCACCGCACGGCGCCGCCGCTCCGGCACCGGCCTCGAGGGCATGGTCCTGGCCGAGCTGCAGCAGGTCGCGTCCGGCCTCGGCATCAGGGGCACCGCGCGGATGCGCAAGAGCCAGCTGATCGAGGTCATCAAGGAGGCGCAGGCAGGTGGCGGTTCTTCCGCCCCCGCCAAGGCCGCAGCCGACACGGCTGAGACCAAGCCGAAGCGCCGCGCCACCTCCAAGGCCCGCACGGCCGAGGGCGCCGCCGAGACCGCTGCCCCCAAGGCGGAGAAGGCCGAGAAGGCCGTCGCCCAGCAGCAGATCGACATCCCCGGCCAGCCCGCCTCCGACGACCAGCCGGCCGGCGAGCGCCGCCGCCGCCGGGCCACCGCGCCCGCCGGCAGCCCGGAGGGCGAGGCCAAGGCCGAGACGGCCCAGGCCGTGAAGACCGAGGCCAAGGCCGAGGCCCGAACCGAGGCCCGTACGGACACGTCCGCCGACGCCAAGGCCGACGCCGCCGTCGACACCGCCGAGGGTCGCGGCCGCCGTGACCGCGGCGAGCGGGGCGAGCGCGGGGAGCGCCGTGACCGCGGCGACCGTCAGCGCGACCGCCGTGACCGCGGCAAGGGCGACGACCAGCAGGGCGGTGGCCAGGGAGGCCAGCGTCAGCAGCGTCAGGGCGGCCAGCAGCCGAACACCGGCCCGCAGGACGACTTCGACGACGAGGGCGGCCGTCGTGGCCGTCGCGGCCGCTACCGCGACCGCCGTGGCCGTCGTGGCCGCGACGACTTCGCGACCGGCGAGCCGCAGGTGTCGGACGACGATGTCCTGATCCCCGTCGCGGGCATCCTCGACATCCTCGACAACTACGCGTTCATCCGGACCTCCGGCTACCTGCCCGGCCCGAACGACGTGTACGTCTCTCTCGCCCAGGTCCGCAAGAACGGCCTGCGCAAGGGTGACCACGTCACCGGTGCCGTGCGTCAGCCGAAGGAGGGCGAGCGTCGCGAGAAGTTCAACGCGCTGGTCCGCCTGGACTCCTCGAACGGCATGGCCGCCGATTCCGGCCGTGGCCGCCCGGAGTTCAACAAGCTGACCCCGCTCTACCCGCAGGACCGGCTCCGTCTGGAGACCGACCCGGGCGTGCTGACCACGCGGATCATCGACCTCGTGTCGCCGATCGGCAAGGGCCAGCGAGGCCTGATCGTGGCCCCGCCGAAGACCGGCAAGACCATGATCATGCAGGCGATCGCCAACGCGATCACGCACAACAACCCCGAGTGCCACCTGATGGTCGTCCTGGTCGACGAGCGTCCGGAAGAGGTCACCGACATGCAGCGGTCGGTCAAGGGCGAGGTCATCTCCTCGACCTTCGACCGCCCGGCCGAGGACCACACCACGGTCGCCGAGCTGGCCATCGAGCGCGCCAAGCGTCTCGTGGAGCTGGGTCACGACGTGGTCGTCCTGCTCGACTCGATCACCCGCCTGGGCCGCGCGTACAACCTCGCGGCGCCGGCCTCCGGCCGCATCCTGTCCGGTGGTGTCGACTCGACCGCGCTCTACCCGCCGAAGCGCTTCTTCGGTGCCGCGCGCAACATCGAGGACGGCGGCTCGCTGACCATCCTGGCCACCGCGCTGGTCGACACCGGCTCGCGCATGGACGAGGTGATCTTCGAGGAGTTCAAGGGCACCGGCAACATGGAGCTCAAGCTCGACCGGAAGCTCGCCGACAAGCGCATCTTCCCGGCCGTCGACGTCGACGCCTCGGGTACGCGTAAGGAAGAGATCCTGCTCGGCAGCGACGAGCTCGCCGTCACCTGGAAGCTGCGCCGTGTGCTGCACGCGCTCGACCAGCAGCAGGCGATCGAGCTGCTCCTCGACAAGATGAAGCAGACGAAGTCGAACGGCGAGTTCCTGCTCCAGATCCAGAAGACGACTCCCGGAGCCGGCAACAACGACTGACTCCAGAGACGTCCGTCACACGGCGGGGAGCCTGCCCCTGGGGTCGTAACCCCGCCGTGACCTGGACAAACGTCACCGCGCCCACCGTGCCTCGCACGGTGGGCGCGGTGCGTTGCGGTCCGTCGCTCTTCGAAACCTCACAGGTTCCTATGCAACCCTTTTGGGCGCTTCGCCGTCACAGAAGGTGAAACTAGGACCTGAGGTAGCAGATGAGTCAGCAGAGCTGGGGAGCCCGAATACCAGGCGGCGGCAACGGCCGCCGGCGCAAGCCGCCCACCAAGGGCCGGCGCGCGGTGACCGTCGCCGCCTGGGGCGCGGCCGTGCTCGTCGTGGTCGGCGGCTCCGGACTCGGCTACGTCTACTTCAAGCTGGACGGCAACCTCAAGGGCGTCGACATCAACGCCCAGCTCGGCACCGAACGCCCCGAGAACGTCGACAACGGCTCGATGGACATCCTCGTCCTCGGCTCCGACTCCCGCTCCGGCGACAACGGCGCGTACGGCAAGGACGAGGGCGGGGCTCGCTCCGACACCGCGATGATCGTCCACGTCTACGAGGGCCACAAGAAGGCCAGCGTCGTCTCCGTACCGCGCGACACCCTCGTCGCGCGGCCCGCCTGCACCGACGGGCAGGGGAACGCCGTCGCCGGCGAGAAGCGCGCGATGTTCAACACCGCGTACGAGGTCGGCGGCCCGGCCTGCGCGGTGAAGACCGTCGAGTCGATGTCCGGCATCCGCATGGACCACTACATCGAGGTCGACTTCACCGGCTTCACCAAGCTGATCGACAAGCTCGGCGGCGTGGACGTCACCACGACGCAGCGCATCACGGACGACAAGAGCCACCTCGACCTCGAGCCGGGCACCCACACTCTCGACGGTGAGCAGTCCCTCGGCCTGGTCCGCACCCGAAAGACCGTCGGCGACGGCAGCGACCTCGGCCGCATCCAGCTCCAGCAGGCCTTCATGAAGGCGTTCATCGAGCAGGTCAAGGACGTCGGCGTCCTCACCAACCCCAAGAAGCTCCTGGACATCGCGGACACGGCCACCAAGGCCATCACGCCCGACTCCGAGCTGGACTCCGTCAACGAGCTCATGGGCTTCGCCAAGGGGCTCTCGAAGATCGGCGCCGAGGACGTCCACATGGTCACGATGCCGGTCCGGTACGACCCCGCCGACCCGAACCGCGTCCTACCGCTGGAAACCCAGTCGCAGCAGGTCTGGCAGGCACTCAAGGCCGACAAGCCCATTCCCGCCTCCGCGACGAAGGACACGGCCACGGGGCAGGCCGACGGAGTCGTGAAGTAGCCCTCCGCAAGGCCGGGCGTACGCCCCTCGACCGCCCGGAATAGTTTCACCACGGACCCGGTTTTGGGAGATACGGCCGGTCCTGGCAGACTGGTACGTCGGCTCCGGTTCACGCAGGTGCAATCCGCACGGCGACCCGGCGCCCTCCCGAAACTAGGAGACACCTTGAAGCGCGAGATCCACCCCCAGTACGTCGAGACCCAGGTCAGCTGCACCTGTGGCGCGTCGTTCACCACCCGTAGCACCCTGACCGAGGGCACCATCCGTGCCGAGGTCTGCTCCGAGTGCCACCCGTTCTACACGGGCAAGCAGAAGATCCTCGACACCGGCGGCCGCGTCGCCCGCTTCGAGGCCCGCTTCGGCAAGGCTGCGGCCAAGAAGTAGCACGTCACTGCGCCGGTCCTTGGTCGCTCCCGCAGGGGGGACCGGACCGGCGCTTTGCCGTCCCCGCAGTCCGTTCGTACGAAAACCAGGAGCCCCCGATGTTCGAGGCGGTCGAGGAACTGATCGGCGAGCACGCCGATCTCGAGAAGAAGCTCGCTGACCCTTCGGTCCACGCGGACCAGGCCAACGCGCGCAAGCTGAACAAGCGTTACGCCGAGCTGACCCCGATCGTCGCCGTCTACCGTTCGTGGAAGCAGAACGGTGACGACATCGAGACCGCCCGCGAGCTGATGCACGACGACCCCGACTTCGCGGCCGAGGTCAAGGACCTGGAGAAGCAGCGCGAGGAGCTGACCGACAAGCTTCGGCTGCTGCTCGTCCCGCGCGACCCCAGCGACGACAAGGACGTCATCCTGGAGATCAAGGCCGGCGCGGGCGGCGACGAGTCCGCCCTGTTCGCCGGCGATCTGCTGCGGATGTATCTGCGCTACGCCGAGCGCGTCGGCTGGAAGACCGAGATCATCGACTCCACCGAGTCCGAGCTCGGCGGCTACAAGGACGTCCAGGTCGCGGTGAAGACCAAGGGCGGCAACGGCGCGACCGAGCCCGGCCAGGGCGTCTGGGCGCGGCTGAAGTACGAGGGCGGGGTGCACCGTGTCCAGCGCGTGCCCGCCACCGAGTCGGCCGGCCGGATCCACACCTCCGCCGCCGGTGTCCTCGTGACCCCCGAGGCCGAGGAGATCGACGTCGAGATCCATGCCAACGACCTGCGGATCGACGTGTACCGCTCCTCCGGTCCCGGCGGCCAGTCCGTCAACACGACCGACTCCGCGGTTCGCATCACGCACCTGCCGACCGGCATCGTCGCCTCCTGCCAGAACGAGAAGAGCCAGCTCCAGAACAAGGAGCAGGCCATGCGTATCCTGCGGTCCCGGCTGCTCGCCGCCGCGCAGGAGGAGGCCGAGTCCAAGGCCGCCGACGCCCGTCGCAGCCAGGTCCGTACCGTCGACCGGTCCGAGAAGATCCGTACGTACAACTTCCCGGAAAACCGGATC
Organism: Streptomyces sp. NPDC039609; assembly: GCF_055596705.1. Lineage (NCBI taxonomy): Bacteria > Bacillati > Actinomycetota > Actinomycetes > Kitasatosporales > Streptomycetaceae > Streptomyces > Streptomyces sp. NPDC039609. Next base: position 64,925 of record NZ_JBVIUJ010000014.1, on the reverse strand, counting down.
TCGGACCACCGCGTCGGCTTCAAGGCGTACAACTTGGACCAGGTGCTCGACGGCGACCTGGACGCGATGATCCAGGCCTGCGTCGACGCCGACTCTGCTGCGAAACTGGCCGCCGCGTAAGTTCCGTAAGCCCCACCCCGTACCACGGAGGACCAGCGTGAACCTGCTGCTTGCCGAGGTGGCCCAGGCCACCCAGCGGCTGGCCGACGCCGGCGTTCCCTCTCCGCGTTTCGACGCGGAGGAGCTCGCCGCGTTCGTGCACGGCGTCAAGCGGGGGGAGCTGCACAACGTCAAGGACGCGGACTTCGACGCCCGCTACTGGGAGGCGGTCGCCCGCCGGGAGGCGCGCGAACCGCTCCAGCACATCACCGGCCGGGCGTTCTTCCGCTACCTGGAGCTCCAGGTCGGGCCGGGCGTCTTCGTGCCCCGTCCGGAGACCGAGTCGGTCGTCGGCTGGGCCATAGACGCCGTACGGGCCATGGACGTCGTCGAGCCGCTGATCGTCGACCTGTGCACCGGTTCGGGCGCGATCGCGCTCGCCATGGCGCAGGAGGTGCCGCGCTCGCGCGTGCACGCCGTGGAGCTCTCGGACAACGCGCTGGTGTGGACCCGTAAGAACGCCGAGGGTTCGCGGGTCACCGTGCACCAGGGCGACGCGCTGAGCGCGCTGCCGGAGCTCGACGGCCAGGTCGACCTGGTCATCTCCAACCCGCCGTACATCCCGCTGACCGAGTGGGAGTACGTCGCGCCCGAGGCGCGGGACCACGACCCGGAGATGGCGCTGTTCTCCGGCGAGGACGGCCTCGACACGATCCGGGGGATCGAGCGCACCGCGCACCGGCTGCTGCGCCCGGGGGGTCTCGTCGTGATCGAACACGCGGACACCCAGGGCGGCCAGGTGCCGTGGATCTTCAACGAGGAGGCCGGCTGGGCGGACGCAGCCGACCACCCCGACCTGAACAACCGGCCGCGCTTCGCCACCGCCCGCAAGGCGATGCCGTGAACCGCACCGCCATGACCACGCTTGTGTATGAGGAGGCCCGCTGATGGCTCGGCGATACGACTGCAACGAGGCGACGGACCGTGCGACCGGTCTGCGCGAGGCCGCGTCCGCCGTTCGTCGTGGCGAGCTGGTCGTGCTGCCCACCGACACCGTGTACGGGATCGGCGCGGACGCCTTCAGCTCTGAGGCGGTCGCGGACCTGCTGGACGCCAAGGGCCGGGGCCGCAATATGCCCACGCCCGTTCTCATCGGCTCCCCGAACACGCTGCACGGGCTCGTCACCGACTTCTCCGAGCAGGCGTGGGAGCTCGTCGACGCGTTCTGGCCGGGCGCGCTGACGCTGGTCGCCAAGCACCAGCCGTCGCTGCAGTGGGACCTGGGGGACACCCGGGGCACGGTGGCGATCCGGATGCCGCTGCACCCGGTCGCGATCGAGCTGCTCACCGAGGTCGGTCCGATGGCCGTCTCCTCGGCGAACCTGACGGGCCACCCGTCGCCGGAGGACTGCGACGCGGCGCAGGGCATGCTGGGCGACTCCGTCTCGGTGTACCTCGACGGCGGCCCTACCCCCGGGATCGTCCCGTCGTCGATCGTGGACGTCACCGGCAAGGTGCCCGTCCTGCTGCGCGAGGGTGCGCTGTCCCCGGAGGAGCTCCGGAAGGTCGTACCCGACCTCGAGGTGGCCAATTGACCGCCCCTGAGGGGCGTGGCATAGCGGGGCACGAGAGCAGTTCCTTCCGCATTCTCCACGTCAGCACCGGCAACGTCTGCCGCTCGCCGATCACCGAGCGGCTGACCCGCCATGCCCTGTGCGACCGCCTGGGCGACCCCCGGGGCGGCGGCCTGATCGTGGAGAGCGCGGGCACGTGGGGCCACGAGGGCGCCCCGATGGAGGCCAACGCGGAGCTGGTCCTCGCCGACTTCGGCGCGGACGCGAGCGGCTTCGTGGGGCGCGAGCTCCTCGACGAGCACGTCATCCGCGCGGACCTGGTCCTGACGGCGACCCGGGACCACCGGGCGCAGGTCATCTCGATGGGCCACTCGGCGGGTCTGCGCACCTTCACCCTGAAGGAGTTCACCCGGCTCGTCCGCGCCATAGATCCCGCGACTCTGCCGGACCCCTTGGACGACGGCATGGTCGAACGCGCCCGCGCCCTGGTCCGCGCGGCGGCGGCTCTACGCGGGTGGCTCCTGGCCCCGAACGCGGAGGCGGACGAGGTGAACGACCCGTACGGTGCGCCGATCACGTTCTTCCGCTCCATCGGCGAGGAGATCAATACGGCGCTGGATCCGGTCGTGACGGCGCTGACGGGTGTGTCTGCGCGTCGTTGACGGGTGGCTGCCTACGTCCGACGGCCGGAGGGCGGCGCAGCGGCCCGATGCCTGAGAGGCCCCCTGGGGCCGAGCAGTGCGAGGGGTGCGTCGGGAGCGGGGCTCAACACGGCGCTGGATCCGGTCGTGACGGCGCTACCAGCTCCTGCGCGTCGTTTGACGGGCCCCTGCGCGGGGTTGACGGGGCCCCTGCGCGTCGTTGACGGATGGGCTGGGTGTCGGAGGAACCCGGGCGCCAGGGCCATCCGGCCCAGAGGCTTGGTGAACATCGGGCAAAGCCGTGCCGACGCGCCTACATTGGAGCTGAAGCCCAGCCCACGCCTGGAGCCAACGATGCCGGTCACCGCTCCCCCCGAAGAGGATCTCGACGTCCTGCGCCGGCAGGACCCGGAGATCGCCGACGTGCTGCTCGGGGAGGTGCGCCGGCAGTCCGACAGCCTTCAGCTGATCGCGGCCGAGAACTTCACCTCGCCCGCCGTCCTCGCCGCCCTCGGCTCCCCGCTCGCCAACAAGTACGCCGAGGGCTATCCCGGCGCACGCCACCACGGCGGCTGCGAGTTCGTCGACGCCGCCGAGCGAATCGCCGTGGACCGGGCCAAGGCGCTCTTCGGAGCCGAGCACGCCAACGTGCAGGCCCACTCCGGTTCCTCCGCCGTCCTCGCCGCCTACGCGGCCCTCCTGCGGCCCGGGGACACCGTCCTCGCCATGGGCCTCGAACACGGCGGCCATCTCACCCACGGCTCGCCCGCCAACTTCTCCGGCCGCTGGTTCGACTTCGTGCCCTACGGCGTCGACGCCGAGACCGGACTCGTCGACTACGAACAGGTCGCCGCCCTCGCCCGCCACCACCGCCCCAAGGCGATCGTCTGCGGCTCCATCTCCTACCCCCGCCACCTCGACTACGCGCTCTTCCGCGAGATCGCCGACGAGACCGGCGCCTATCTCATCGCCGACGCCGCCCACCCCATCGGCCTCGTCGCAGGGGGAGCGGCACCCAACCCCGTCCCGTACGCCGATGTGGTGTGCGCCACCACGCACAAGGTGCTCCGCGGTCCGCGCGGCGGGATGATCCTCTGCGGCGCCGAGCTCGCCGGCCGCGTCGACCGTGCCGTGTTCCCCTTCACGCAGGGCGGCGCCCAGATGCACACCATCGCCGCCAAGGCCGTCGCCTTCGGGGAGGCGGCGACGCCCGCATTCGCCGCGTACGCCCATCAGGTGGTCGCGCACGCCCGCGTCCTCGCCGACGCGCTCGCCGCGGAGGGCTTCGCCGTCACCACCGGCGGCACCGACACCCACCTGATCACGGCGGATCCCGCCCCGCTCGGCATCGAGGGCCGCACCGCCCGGATGCGCCTCCTCGCCGCCGGCATGGTCCTCGACACCTGTGCTCTTCCTTACGGGGACGGACGCGGCATCCGGCTCGGTACGGCTGCCGTCACCACCCAGGGGATGGGTGCCAGGGAGATGGCCCGGATCGCCGCGTTGTTCACGATCGCGCTACGGGACAAGCCCGAGGAGACGGCGCGGGTACGCGCCGAAGTGCGCGAACTGTCCGGGCGATTTCCCCCGTATGGATGGTGATGGCAGGCGGAGCGCAACCATCCTCGCGGGCCGAATGTCCTCAAGCACATGGACAGCACGGCTAGGGTGTGGGGCTGAGATGGCCAGCGATTCCTGTGGGGCAGCCCGTGCGTGATTACCTGCTGACGCTCTGTGTCACGGCCGCGGTGACCTATCTGCTGACCGGTCCGGTGCGGAAGTTCGCCATCGCGACCGGGGCGATGCCGGAGATCCGTGCCCGAGACGTACACCGAGAACCGACTCCGCGGCTCGGTGGCATCGCCATGTTCTTCGGGCTGTGCGCCGGACTGCTGGTCGCCGACCACCTCCAGAACCTCAACAGCGTCTTCGAGCTCTCCAACGAACCCCGGGCGCTGCTGTCAGGAGCCGCGCTGATCTGGCTGATCGGTGTCCTCGACGACAAGTTCGAGCTGGACGCCCTCATCAAGCTGGGCGCGCAGATGATCTCCGCCGGCGTGATGGTGATCCAGGGTCTGACGATCCTGTGGCTGCCGATCCCCGGTGTCGGCACGGTCGCCCTCACCCGCGGGCAGGGCACGCTCCTCACGGTCGCCCTGGTGGTCCTCACCATCAACGCCGTGAACTTCGTGGACGGCCTCGACGGCCTCGCCGCCGGCATGGTCTGCATCGCCGCCGCGGCCTTCTTCCTGTACGCCTATCGCCTCTGGTACGGCTACACGATCGAGGCCGCCGCCCCCGCCACGCTCTTCGCCGCGATCCTCATGGGCATGTGTCTGGGCTTCCTGCCGCACAACATGCATCCGGCCAGGATCTTCATGGGCGACTCCGGCTCGATGCTGATCGGTCTGATCCTGGCCGCCTCGGCGATCTCGATCACCGGCCAGGTCGACCCGGACGCGCTGAAGATCTTCGAGGGCTCGACCCGCCAGGCCACCCACGCCGCGCTCCCGGTCTTCATCCCGCTCGTCCTGCCGCTGACGATCATCGCGATCCCGATGGCCGACCTGATCCTCGCCATCGTGCGCCGTACCTGGAACGGCCAGTCACCGTTCGCGGCCGACCGCGGGCATCTGCACCACCGGCTTCTGGAGATCGGGCACTCGCACAGCCGTGCCGTGCTGATCATGTACTTCTGGTCGGCGCTGATCGCCTTCGGGACGCTCGCGTACTCGGTGCACTCGGCATCCATGTGGATCGTGCTCGTGGTCGTACTGCTCAGCGCGATCGGTCTGGTGCTGCTCCTGCTGCCGCGCTTCTCGCCGCGAGCCCCGCGGTGGGCGGAGTCCTTCGTACCGCCCCGCTACCGGCGCCGTAAGCGGGTGGCCGCGGGGCCCATGGGCACGGGAGCCGAGGCACCGGTCTCCGCGTCCGTGGAGGAGCCTCTGGAGGAGCGCATCCCGGTCCCGGCCGGAGTCAACGGCGCCACCGCCATCGGCCACCGTTCGCGCTTCACCGACCGGCGGAAGGCCGGAACGCCGAGTTGACGAACGCCGCAATGGCGTCCAATACCAGACAAGTCCACCGCGCGTCGTGCACACACGCGCGCGGTAACTCTCATGTGTGACAGTCAGCACACTTCACGGGTAAAGAACTACTCAAATAGTTTGTGATACCGTTCACGAGACCCGGCGACAGAGCCGAAGGACCGTAGTGCGACGGTTCATTGGCCCCGAGACTCACCTCGGACCGGGCTTTACGCTCGTCCCTGACGACACCATCGCCCCCACCAGCAACAGCGGAGACACCGCCATGCCGTCCAACGACGCACGCATCCTTCTTTCGGCCGCCATTCCCACTGCTGCCACCGGCGCCATCGCCGCGGTCATCAGCGGCGTGGTCGCCGGCGGGAAGGGTGCGATCGGCGCCGTCATCGGCTGCGCGGTCGTCATCGCGTTCATGGGTATCGGGCTCGTGGTGCTCCAGCGGACGGCCAAGTCGTACCCGCACCTGTTCCAGGCGATGGGTCTTCTGCTCTACACGACCCAGCTGCTGCTTCTCTTCGTCTTGATGCTGTTGCTCAAGAACACCACGTTCTTCGACTTCAAGGCTTTCGCCTTCACCCTGCTCGCGTCGACCCTCGTCTGGATCGCCGCGCAGGCGCGTGCCTACATGAAGGCCAAGATCATGTACATCGACGACCCCAAGAAGCCGGGGTCGTCGACGTGAGGGGTAGGGCCGGGATAAAGGCGCATTCGGCTTCCTGCTATCGTCCGGTGCCAACTGCGGCACTGCGGGCGCGGGCATCCGAGCTGACGCCTGTCCCAGCGCGAGGCTCGATGCCGAACCGCCGCCCCCTTATCCGTAAGACCAGTCCAGTGCCGACCCGCGGCTGCGTGCCGCGCCGACACAACGAGGTTGCCGTACCTATGCGCCACGCTGAAGGAGCCCGCGGTGAGTGCTGACCAGACGCTTGCCTTCGACCCGGATTGCCACATCTTCAGTGGATGTGGCTTCCCGGCGCCGGGCCTGCACACGTTCATGTACGAGCCCATCGCCACGGTGGCCGGCATCGAGATCACCAAGCCGATGCTGCTTGCTCTGCTGGGCTCCATCGTGGTCGTCGGGTTCTTCTGGGCCGCCTTCAACAAGCCCAAGCTGATCCCCGGCAAGATGCAGATGGTCGGCGAGGCCGGTTACGACTTCGTTCGCCGCGGCATCGTCTACGAGATCATCGGCAAGAAGGACGGCGAGAAGTACGTCCCCTTCATGGTGTCGCTGTTCTTCTTCGTCTGGATCATGAACCTCTGGTCGATCATTCCGCTCGCCCAGTTCCCGGTCACGTCGCTGATCGCCTTCCCGGCCGGTCTCGCGCTGATCGTGTACGTCATGTGGATCTCGCTGACCTTCAAGAAGCACGGCTTCGTCGGCGGCTGGAAGAACATCGTCGGTTACGACAAGTCCCTCGGCGCGATCCTCCCGATGGTCGTCGTCCTCGAGTTCTTCTCGAACCTCATCATCCGGCCCTTCACGCACGCGGTCCGACTGTTCGCGAACATGTTCGCCGGTCACCTGCTGATCGTGATGTTCTCGCTGGCCACCTGGTACCTGATGAACGGCCTGGGCTTCGTCTACGCCGGCGCCTCGTTCGTCATGGTCCTCGTGATGACGGCCTTCGAGCTCTTCATCCAGGCCGTCCAGGCGTACGTCTTCGTCCTCCTGGCCTGCAGCTACATCCAGGGCGCGCTCGCCGAGCACCACTGAGCGACTCCCGCCCGGGATTCAGCTACACCCCCAATCCAACAGTCGTCCGGTGGCCAACCCCCACCGGGTCATTGAAAGAGAAGGAAGTAACGGCATGTCCGCTGCTCTCGACATGGTCAACCTCGCCGCCTCGGCCAAGGAGAACGTGGTCGGCAACGTCGCGTCGATCGGCTACGGCCTGGCCGCGATCGGCCCCGGCGTCGGCGTCGGCATCATCTTCGGTAACGGTACGCAGGCCCTCGCCCGCCAGCCCGAGGCCGCCGGTCTGATCCGCACCAACCAGATCATGGGCTTCGCCTTCTGTGAGGCGCTCGCCCTCATCGGCATCGTCATGGGCTTCGTCTACCAGTAAATCGGACCGACAGCCCACACCTTTTTACGGAAGGCACTGATGTGAACGCTCTGCTTCTTGCGGCGGAGGAGCCCCAGCCTCCTCTGATCCCGCATCTTGACGAGCTCGTCATCGGCCTGATCGCCTTCGTCATCGTCTTCGGCTTCCTCGCCAAGAAGCTCCTCCCGAACATCAACAAGGTTCTGGAAGAGCGTCGGCAGGCCATCGAGGGTGGCATCGAGAAGGCCGAGTCGGCCCAGATCGAGGCCCAGAGTGTGCTGGAGCAGTACAAGGCCCAGCTCGCCGAGGCCCGCCATGAGGCCGCGCGTCTTCGCCAGGAGGCGACGGAGCAGGGCACCGCGATCATCCAGGAGATGAAGGCGGAAGGCCAGCGCCAGCGCGAGGAGATCATCGCGGCCGGTCACACGCAGATCGAGGCCGACCGCAAGGCCGCGGCGACCTCGCTGCGCCAGGACGTGGGCAAGCTCGCCACCGACCTGGCCGGCAAGCTGGTCGGCGAGTCCCTTGAGGACCACGCCCGCCAGAGCCGCACGATCGACCGCTTCCTCGACGAGCTCGAGGAGAAGGCCGAGGCCGTCCGATGAACGGAGCGAGCCGTGAAGCACTGGCCGCCGCACGAGAGTCCCTCGACGCGCTGACCGACAACACCTCGGTCGACGCCGCGAAGCTCGCGGGCGAGCTGGCCGCAGTCACCGCGCTGCTCGACCGCGAGGTGTCGCTGCGTCGGGTCCTGACCGACCCGGCGCAGGCGGGCGAGGCCAAGGCCGAGCTCGCCGGGCGACTGCTCGGTGGTCAGGTGGGCGGGGAGACCGTCGACCTGGTGTCCGGCATGGTGCGTTCCCGCTGGTCGTCCTCGCGTGACCTGGTCGACTCGGCCGAGGAGCTGGCGAACACCGCCGACCTCACCGCGGCACAGCGGGCCGGCGCGCTGGACGACGTCGAGGACGAGCTGTTCCGGTTCGGCCGGATCGTCACCTCCAGCACCGAGCTCCGCTCGGCGCTGACGGACAAGGCCGCCACCGCCTCCGCCAAGGGCGAGCTGCTGCGCAGCCTGCTCGGCGGCAAGGCCAACGCGGTCACCGAGCGTCTGGTCGGCCGTCTCGTGACCCAGCCGCGTGGACGTAGCCTGGAAGCGGGACTCGAGTCCCTCTCCAAGCTCGCCGCGGCGCGCCGGGACCGGATGGTCGCCGTCGTGACCTCGGCGGTGCCGCTGACCGATCAGCAGAAGCAGCGCCTCGGTGCCGTCCTGGCCAAGCTGTACGGCCGCCAGATGCACCTGAACCTCGACGTGGACCCGGCGGTCCTCGGCGGGATCACGGTGCAGGTCGGTGACGAGGTCATCAACGGCACCATCGCGGAGCGCCTCGACGAGGCGACCCGGCGACTGGCCGGCTGACGTCAGCCGGCAACTGAACACAGCATCACCTGCGGCCCGGTTGGGCCGTGCAGAGATTGCAGAAGATTCCTGGGGGTCGGCCCCCAGACCCCCAAGAAGACTTCGGGCCCAACAAGGAGAGCAGGGAACCCAGATGGCGGAGCTCACGATCCGGCCGGAGGAGATCCGGGACGCGCTGGAGACCTTTGTCCAGTCGTACCAGCCGGACGCGGCCTCGCGCGAGGAGGTCGGAACGGTCAGCCTGGCCGGCGACGGCATTGCCAAGGTGGAGGGTCTTCCCTCGGCCATGGCGAACGAGCTGCTGAAGTTCGAGGACGGCACCCTCGGTCTCGCCCTCAACCTCGAGGAGCGCGAGATCGGTGCGATCGTCCTCGGCGAGTTCAGCGGTATCGAGGAGGGCCAGCCGGTGCAGCGCACCGGTGAGGTTCTCTCCGTAGGTGTCGGCGAGGGCTACCTCGGCCGCGTCGTCGACCCGCTCGGCAACCCGATCGACGGCCTCGGCGAGATCGCGACCGAGGGCCGCCGCGCCCTCGAGCTGCAGGCCCCGGGCGTTATGGCCCGTAAGTCGGTCCACGAGCCGATGGAGACCGGCTACAAGGCCGTCGACGCCATGACGCCGGTCGGCCGTGGCCAGCGTCAGCTGATCATCGGCGACCGTCAGACCGGCAAGACCGCGCTGTGCGTCGACACGATCATCAACCAGCGTGACAACTGGCGCTCGGGCGACGTGAACAAGCAGGTCCGCTGCATCTACGTCGCCGTCGGCCAGAAGGGCTCGACCATCGCGTCCGTTCGTGGCGCCCTGGAAGAGGCCGGAGCCCTCGAGTACACGACGATCGTCGCCGCCCCGGCGTCCGACCCGGCCGGCTTCAAGTACCTGGCGCCGTACACCGGCTCCGCCATCGGTCAGCACTGGATGTACCAGGGCAAGCACGTCCTGATCGTCTTCGACGACCTGTCGAAGCAGGCCGACGCCTACCGCGCCGTGTCGCTGCTGCTGCGCCGCCCGCCGGGCCGTGAGGCCTACCCGGGTGACGTCTTCTACCTGCACTCCCGTCTGCTCGAGCGCTGCGCCAAGCTCTCGGACGAGCTGGGTGCCGGTTCGATGACCGGTCTGCCGATCGTCGAGACCAAGGCGAACGACGTGTCGGCGTTCATTCCGACCAACGTCATCTCCATCACCGACGGCCAGTGCTTCCTGGAGTCCGACCTGTTCAACGCCGGCCAGCGCCCGGCCCTGAACGTCGGTATCTCGGTGTCCCGTGTCGGTGGCTCCGCCCAGCACAAGGCGATGAAGCAGATCTCCGGTCGCCTCCGTGTCGACCTGGCCCAGTTCCGTGAGCTGGAGGCGTTCGCCGCCTTCGGTTCGGACCTGGACGCCGCGTCGAAGGCGCAGCTGGAGCGTGGTCAGCGCATGGTCGAGCTGCTCAAGCAGGCTCAGTACCAGCCGATGCCCACCGAGAACCAGGTCGTTTCCGTCTGGGCCGGCACCACCGGCAAGATGGACGACGTCCCGGTGGCCGACATCCGTCGCTTCGAGGCCGAGATGCTGGCGTACCTGCGCCAGAGCCACTCCGGTCTCATGGCCTCCATCCGTGAGGGCGGCAAGATGTCGGACGACACCCTGCAGTCCGTGGCCGACGCCATCGCGGAGTTCAAGAAGCAGTTCGAGACTTCTGACGGGAAGCTGCTGGGCGACGACGCTTCCGCTGCCGTCAACGTCTCGAAGTGACGACGGAAGGGACCTGACTCATGGGAGCGCAGCTCCGGGTCTACAAGCGTCGCATCAAATCCGTCACCGCGACGAAGAAGATCACCAAGGCGATGGAGATGATCGCCGCCTCGCGCGTCGTCAAGGCGCAGCGCAAGGTGCAGGCGTCGACCCCGTACGCGATCGAGCTGACCCGCGCGGTCACCGCGGTCGCCACGGGTGCGAACGACAAGCACCCGCTGACCACCGAGGCGGAGAACCCGACCCGTGCCGCGGTCCTGCTCCTCTCGAGCGACCGCGGTCTGGCCGGCGCCTTCAACTCCAACGCCATCAAGGCGGCGGAGAAGCTGACGAGGAAGCTGGAGAGCGAGGGCCGCGAGGTCGACATCTATGTCGTCGGCCGCCGTGGTATCTCGCACTACAACTTCCGTGAGCGCAAGCTGGCCGACACGTGGACCGGCTTCACGGATCAGCCGGAGTACGCGGACGCCAAGAAGATCGCGGCCCCGCTGATCGAGGCGATCGAGAAGGACACGGCCGAGGGCGGAGTGGACGAGCTCCACATCGTCTACACCGAGTTCGTCTCGATGATGACGCAGACGGCGGTCGAGGCCCGGCTGCTGCCCCTCAGCCTCGATGAGGTGGCGAAGGAGGCGGGCGAGCAGGACACGCTCCGTCCGCTGTACGACTTCGAGCCGTCGGCGGAGGACGTCCTCGACGCCCTTCTGCCGCGCTACGTCGAAAGCCGTATCTACAACGCGCTGCTCCAGTCGGCTGCCTCCAAGCACGCCGCCACGCGCCGCGCGATGAAGTCGGCGACCGACAACGCGGGAGACTTGATCAACAACCTCTCCCGACTTGCCAACGCGGCCCGCCAGGCCGAAATCACCCAGGAAATCAGCGAGATCGTCGGTGGCACCGCAGCCCTGGCCGACGCGACCGCGGGGAGTGACAAGTAATGACGACCACTGTTGAGACGGCCGCCGCCACGGGCCGCGTCGCCCGGGTCATCGGCCCGGTCGTCGACGTGGAGTTCCCCGTCGACGCGATGCCGGAGATCTACAACGCGCTGAACGTCCAGGTTCCGGACCCGGCCGAGGAGGGCGCGACCAAGACGCTGACCCTCGAGGTCGCCCAGCACCTCGGTGACGGCGTTGTCCGCACCATCTCGATGCAGCCCACCGACGGCCTGGTCCGCCAGGCCCCGGTGACCGACACCGGCACGGGCATCACGGTGCCCGTCGGTGACGTCACCAAGGGCCGCGTGTTCAACACGCTGGGTCAGGTGCTGAACGCGGACGAGTCCACCGTGGCCGACGCGCCGCGCTGGACCATCCACCGCAAGGCCCCGGCCTTCGACCAGCTCGAGTCCAAGACCGAGATGTTCGAGACCGGCCTGAAGGTCGTCGACCTTCTCACCCCGTACGTCAAGGGTGGAAAGATCGGTCTGTTCGGTGGTGCCGGTGTCGGCAAGACCGTTCTGATCCAGGAAATGATCGTCCGTGTGGCCAAGCTGCACGACGGTGTGTCGGTCTTCGCGGGCGTCGGCGAGCGCACCCGTGAGGGCAACGACCTCATGGTGGAGATGGACGAGGCCGGCGTTCTGGACAAGACCGCGCTGGTCTTCGGCCAGATGGACGAGCCCCCGGGCACCCGTCTGCGCGTGGCCCTGGCCGGTCTGACCATGGCGGAGTACTTCCGCGATGTGCAGAAGCAGGACGTGCTGTTCTTCATCGACAACATCTTCCGCTTCACGCAGGCCGGCTCCGAGGTCTCGACCCTGCTCGGCCGTATGCCCTCCGCCGTGGGTTACCAGCCGAACCTGGCCGACGAGATGGGTCTCCTCCAGGAGCGCATCACCTCGACCCGTGGTCACTCGATCACCTCGATGCAGGCGATCTACGTCCCCGCGGACGACCTGACCGACCCGGCTCCGGCCACCACCTTCGCCCACCTCGACGCGACGACGGTTCTCTCCCGTCCGATCTCCGAGAAGGGCATCTACCCGGCCGTGGACCCGCTGGACTCCACGTCCCGGATCCTGGACCCGCGTTACATCGCGCAGGACCACTACGACGCCGCCATGCGCGTCAAGGGCATCCTGCAGAAGTACAAGGACCTCCAGGACATCATCGCGATTCTCGGTATCGACGAGCTGAGCGAGGAGGACAAGCTCGTTGTCCACCGCGCCCGCCGTGTCGAGCGCTTCCTGTCCCAGAACACCCACGCGGCGAAGCAGTTCACCGGTGTGGACGGTTCGGACGTTCCGCTCGACGAGTCGATCGCCGCGTTCAACGCGATCTGCGACGGTGAGTACGACCACTTCCCCGAGCAGGCCTTCTTCATGTGTGGTGGCGTCGAGGACCTCAAGAAGAACGCCAAGGAGCTTGGCGTCTCCTGAGCCCCGTGCTCTCGTGAGGGGGGCGGGTGTGTCCCGTCCCCCTCGTCACGCCCATTAGAATTGACCCCAACACCCGGCACGACCGCCGGGTGGTGACCCGAGGAGCCACCCTTGGCTGCTGAGCTGCACGTCGAGCTGGTCGCCGCGGACCGGAGTGTCTGGTCCGGCGAGGCCACCTTGGTCATCGCACGCACCACCTCCGGCGACATCGGCGTCATGCCCGGCCACCAGCCGCTGCTCGGTGTGCTGGAGTCGGGCCCGGTGACCATCCGTACCAGCGAGGGCGAGACCGTCGTCGCCGCTGTGCACGGTGGATTCATCTCGTTCGCCGACGACAAGCTGTCTCTGCTCGCGGAGATCGTCGAGCTGGCGGACGAGATCGACGCCCAGCGCGCCGAGCGTGCGCTGGAGCGCGCCAAGTCGGAGTCGGACGCCGCCGCCGAGCGTCGCGCCGATGTCCGGTTGCGTGCGGTAGCGGTCCGCTAGCGGACCGCGCCGAGAGTTGTGCCCTCAGCCGCGGCACGGCTGGAATTCTCCAGACCGTGTCGCGGCTGAGGCGATGCATTTGCAGGTTGTATTCGGTTACGCCGGCGAAGCCGGTCACGGGACGCAGCGAGGAGGTCGGTGAAGATGTTCCTCGCTCTGCTCCTGTGCGGCCTGGTCGTCGCACTGGTGGTGATCGGGCTCTTCGTCTTCGGCTTGCGCCGCCGCCTGATCCAGCGTGCCGGCGGCACCTTCGACTGTTCCCTGCGCTGGAACGTCCCCGAGGAGCCGGATCTCTCCGGCAAGGGCTGGGTGTACGGCGTCGCCCGCTACAGCGGTGACCAGGTGTCCTGGTTCCGTGTCTTCTCCTACGCGCCCCGCCCGCGCCGCGTCCTGGAGCGCTCGGCGATCGAGGTCCTGGAGCGCCGGATGCCGGAGGGCGAGGAGGAGCTGGCACTGCTCTCCGACGCCGTGATCCAGGGCTGTATGCACCGGGGGATCCGTCTGGAGCTGGCGATGAGCGAGGACGCTCTCACCGGCTTCCTCGCCTGGCTGGAGGCGGCGCCTCCGGGCCAGCGGGTAAATGTGGCCTGATCGGCCCTGACTCGATGGGCCCCCGGACCAAGTCCGGCGGAGAATGTGGCCTGATACGGACATACGACGGCGGGGACGGTGTGCTGCACCGTCCCCGCCGCGTTTTCCGTCGGGCTAGTTCAGCCCGCTGTTGATGGCTCCGACCAGCTCGCCGTTGCCGCTGTCACCGCTGAACTCCCAGAAGAACGCGCCGCCCAGGCCCTGGTTCTTCGCCCAGCTCATCTTGGACGTGACCGTGGCCGGGGTGTCGTAGCTCCACCAGTTGGAGCCGCAGTGCGCGTACGCCGTACCGGCCACCGTGCCGTTGGCCGGGCAGGTGTTCCTCAGGACCTTGTAGTCCTCGATGCCCTGCTCATACGTGCCGGCCGCCGGGCCCGTCGCGCTGCCGCCCGGTGCGGACTGGGTGACGCCCGTCCAGCCGCGGCCGTAGAAGCCGATGCCGAGCAGCAGCTTGTTGGCCGGGACGCCCTTCGCCTTGAACTTGGCGATCGCCTCGGCGGAGTTGAAGCCCGCCTGCGGGATGCCGGTGTACGAGGTGAGCGGGGAGTGCGGGGCCGTCGGGCCCTGCGCCGCCCAGGCGCCGAAGAAGTCGTACGTCATCACGTTGAACCAGTTCATGTACTGCGCGGCGCCCGCGTAGTCCGCGGCGTCGATCTTGCCGCCGGAGGAGGCGTCGGCCGTCACGGCCGCCGTGACCAGGTTGTTCGCGCCGAACTTGGCACGCATCGCCTGCATCATGTTCTTGAACGAGGCCGGGCCGCTGGTGTCGCAGGACAGACCGCAGGCGTTCGGGTACTCCCAGTCCAGGTCGATGCCGTCGAAGACGTCGGCCCAGCGCGGGTCCTCCACCAGGTCGTAGCAGGACTGCGCGAAGGCGGTCGGGTTCTGCACGGCCTGGCCGAAGCCGCCGGACCAGGTCCAGCCGCCGAAGGACCACAGCACCTTGATGTTCGGGTACGCCTTCTTCAGCTTGCGCAGCTGGTTGAAGTTGCCGCGCAGCGGCTGGTCCCAGGTGTCGGCGACACCGTCGACGGACTGGTCGGCGGTGTAGGCCTTGTCGTAGTCCGCGTAGGCGTCACCGATCGTGCACCTGCCGCCGGTCACGTTGCCGAAGGCGTAGTTGATGTGCGTGATCTTGGAGGCGGAGCCGGACGTCACGATGTTCTTGACGTGGTAGTTCCGGCCGTAGACGCCCCAGTTGGTGAAGTAGCCCAGCTTCACGGTGGAGCCGGGGTTGGGGTTGCCCCCGCCGCCCGTGGTCCGGACGCTCGCGGCGCCGCTGGCCGGGCCGGTCTGGTCGATGGTGTCGCGGGCGACGACCGTGTAGCTGTAGTCGGTGCCGGCGGTCAGCCCGGAGTTGGTGTACGTGAGTCCGGTGACCGTGGCGATCGTGGTGCCGTCACGCTTGACGTCGTAGTTCTTGATGCCCTTGTCGTCCGTGGCCGCCGTCCAGGTCAGCTTGACCGAGGTGTTGGTGATGTCGGAGGCGACGGGGGTCCCGGGGGCGGAGGGCGCGTTGTCGCCGGGCTGGGTGCCTCCGTCGCAGGAGGCGCCGTTGATCTTGCAGCCGCTGGGGGCGCCGGAGCCGGAGCCGTTGAAGCCGAAGGAGACGGTGGCGCCGGGGGCGAGGGTGCCGTTCCAGCCGACGTTCTTGGCGGTCCAGTGGGTGCCGGAGCTGGTGACGGTGGCGTCCCAGGCGGAGGTGACGGCGGTGCCGGCGGGGTAGTCCCACTCGACGGTCCAGGAGGAGAGCGTGGTGGTGCCGGTGTTCTTCACCGTCCACTTGCCCTCGAAGCCGGAGCCCCAGTCGGAGACCTTGGTGTACGTGGCGGTGGCCGCGGCGGCGGCTTCGGCGGGTGCTGCGAGGCCGACCATGGCGGCCAGGGGCAGGATCAGGGCGGTCAGACCGGCGGCGGCCCGGTGTCTGAACCCTGTTCTGCGCGTCGGTGCTTGAGTGCTCAACGGTGCTCCTCAAGTTTGCGGACGGACAAGCTGGGGGTGGTCCGTGAACTGTGCGCGCGCCCCGAGAGCGTAGAAAGGTCTGGACCAACCGTCAAGAGGTCCAGACCAACGTCGGATCCGGTCCGTCAGACCCCCAACTCCTGTGCCAGCACGGCCGCTTGGACTCGGCTGCGCAGCTTCAGCTTCCCCAGCACCTTGCTGACATGGGTCTTCACCGTGGCTTCCGCCATGTCCAGGCGCACCGCGATCTCGGCGTTGGACAGACCCTTGCCCAGCGCGGAGAGCACCTCCCGCTCACGCGGGGTCAGTACGTCCAGTACGGACGGATCCGCCGCGCCCGGCGCACGCACCGGGGCGCGCGGCGCCGCGAACTCGGCGATCAGCCGCCGCGTCACGGCGGGGGCGATCAGACCCTCCCCGCGCGCCACCGTCCGTACCGCCTCGATCAGGTCCTTCGCGTCGGTGTTCTTCAGCAGAAAGCCCGACGCCCCCGCCCGCAGCGCCCCGAAGACGTACTCGTCGAGGTCGAAGGTCGTCAGGACGAGCACGTCGGCCAGGCCCTCGGAGACCACGAGCCGGGTCGCCGTCACCCCGTCCATCCGCGGCATCTGCACATCCATCAGGACCAGATCCGGGCGGAGTTCGCGGGCCAGTTCCACGGCGCGTTCGCCGTCCGCGGCCTCCCCGACCACCTCGATGTCCGGCGCGCTGCCCAGGATCAGGACAAGCCCCGCCCTGACCGCGCTCTGATCCTCGGCCACGATCACCCGTACCATGCCGGCGGCTCCCTGTCGCTCGTACCGACGGGCAGGACCGCCCGTACCCGCCATTCTTTCCGCCCCTCGTCCGCCGTCACCGGACCGGACTCGAACTCCCCGTCGAGCAGCGCCACCCGCTCCCGCATCCCGACCAGACCCGCCCCGGAACCAGGGGCCCGCGGGCCCGGCTGCCCGCCGAGCGGACTGGTCACCCCCACCGTGAGGGCGCCGTCCGGGCGGCGGACAGCAAGCTCCACCCGCACCTCGCCCGGGCCCGCGTGCTTGAGGGCGTTGGTCAGCGACTCCTGCACGATCCGGTACGCGGCGAGCTCGACCGGAGCCGGCAGCGCCCCGGCGTCCGGCTTCCGGCTGTCGTCGAGCGTGAACGTCAGCCCGCTCGACTCCCCGTTCGTCGCCGCCTGGGCCACCAACGAGTCCAGTCCGTCCAGGGTGGGGGCGGCCGCCGGCTCCGCGTCCCCGCTGCTGTCCCGCAGCAGCCCGATCAGCCGCCGCATCTCCGCGAGACCCTCCACGCTGTTCTCCCGGATCACGGTCAGCGCCTGCCGGGTGGTCCCGGGATCGTCGAGCGACAGCGCGGCCGTGGAGTGGATCGCGATGGCGGAGAGGTGGTTGGCGACCATGTCGTGCAGCTCCCGCGCCATCCGGGCGCGCTCGGCCACGACGGCCTGGCTGCGGTCCATCTCCGCGAGCAGCGCGGTCTGCTCCGCGCGGAGGCGGGCGGCGTCGGCGGCCTGGCGGTGATTGCGTACGACGGCTCCGGTGACGGCGGGCAGGAACGACACCATGCCGGTGATCAGGCCGACCAGCAGGGCGACCGCGTTCTGCCACCAGACGAGGAAGCCGATCGTCACACCGATCGTGATCAGCCCGGTCGTGTACGGGATGCGCCGGGCGGCGGCAGGCTTCCCGTAGACCACGGCCGCGTAGACCAAATCCGTGAACATCAGCGCGGTCACGAGGCTGCCGTAGGTGAACTGGTCCGCCACGAGAGCGACGGTGCCGACGGCCAGGGCGGTCTGCGGCATCGTGCGCCGCAGGGCCTCCATCGATGCCATCACGACGAGAGGGATCAGGGTCGCCCACCGCGCGGTGATCAGCCGGTCGGTCTGGGTGTGCAGCCCGAAGGACCACATCAGCAGGCCGATGGCGAGGCCGCCGGCGGCGATGAGCAGGTCGTCGCGGTGCGGTCGGGGGAGTGTCACGTTCCCATCCAACACGGCGGACGAACTCCGGGCCTCGCCGTCGGGGCCGATCCGTGTCTCCGTCGAAGGATGTAGTGGCACTTCGTCATCGGCGACGACGATCCGGCCGCATCGCCACGCGACGCTGGAGGGGAACCGAAAGGGGAGTACCGCCGTGATCGTCATGCTGATCGTGATCTGCGAAGTGGGCTTCTGGGTCCTGCTGGCCGCGGGTCTCGCCACCCGCTATCTGCTGAAGATGCCCCGGACGGGTCTCGCCCTGCTGCTCTGCGAGCCGCTCCTGGAAGTCCTGCTGCTCGTCGTCACCGCGATCGACCTCAAGAACGGGGCCGAGCCGAGCTGGCGGCACGGTCTCGCGGCGGTGTACATCGGCTACACCGTCGGCCATGGCCACCGCACCGTGAAGTGGCTGGACGGCCACGCCGCCCACCGGCTCGGCGGCGGGCCGCCGCCCGTGAAGCCGCCTCGCTACGGCATGGCGCGCGCCCGCCACGAGGGAAAGGTCTGGCTGGGCTCGGTGACGGCGGCGGCCGTCGCGTCCGGACTGCTGCTGCTCGCGACCTGGTACGTCGGCGACGACGGGAACACCGACTCGCTGCGCAGCTGGATCTACGTCGCCTGGCGGGCGGCCGGCATCCACGGCCTGATCGCGCTCAGCTACGCGATCTGGCCGAAGAAGACACCGGCCGGCAACCCGGAGTCAGCGGTCCCCGCCCGGGACCCAGAGCACGTCCCCGACCTCCTTGTTCGCGACGCGCGCAAGGATGAAGAGCAGGTCTGAGAGGCGGTTGAGGTACGTGGCGGTCAGCGGGTTCATGGTCTCGCCGTGGACCTCCATGGCCGCCCAGGTGGAGCGCTCCGCGCGCCGGACCACCGTGCACGCCTGGTGCAGCAGTGCCGCACCGGGCGTGCCGCCCGGCAGGATGAAGGAGCGCAGCTTCTCCAGCTCCTCCAGGAAGCGGTCGCAGTCCGCCTCCAGCTTGTCGATGTACGACTGCTCGACCCGCAGCGGCGGGTACTTCGGGTCCTCGACCACCGGGGTGGAGAGGTCGGCGCCCACGTCGAACAGGTCGTTCTGGACGCGGACGAGGACCTTCACGACCTCCTCGTCGAGCTGCCCGAGGGCGACGGCCGTGCCGAGGACGGCGTTGGCCTCGTTGGCGTCGGCGTACGCCGAGATCCGCAGATCGGTCTTGGCGGTCCGGCTCATGTCGCCCAGCGCGGTGGTGCCCTGGTCGCCGGTACGGGTGTAGATGCGCGTCAGATTGACCATGACCCCAGCGTAGTTACGCTCCGGCCCTCCGGAACGTCCGTGTGCCGACCGTCACGGCGAGCGCCGTGAGCGCGACCGCCACCAGGACGCCGTACAGCATGGTCGCCGTCGCGTATCGCCCCACGTACGCGTCCCGTACCGCGTCCACCAGATAGCGGAACGGCATGAAGTGCGAGAGCACGTCCAGCCAGCCGGGGGCGAGCGCCATCGGCAGCATCAGCCCGGACAGCAGCATCGCCGGCAGCGAGAGCGCGTTGATCGTCGGGCCGAACTCCTGCGGCGTACGGACCTTCATCGCCAGCGCGTACGAGAGCGAGGCGAGCGCGAAGGTGAGCAGGGCGACGAAGACGAAGCCGATCAGGATCCCGGCGAGCGGCGCCCGCAGCCCCATTGCCAGCGCGGCGATCACCAGCAGCACGGCCTGGAAGACGAAGAGCGAGGCGTCGCGCAGGACCCGGCCGAGGAGCAGCGCGAGCCGGCTGACCGGGGTGACGCGCATGCGCTCCACCACGCCCCAGTTCTTCTCCATGATGAGCGAGAAGCCGGCGAACGAAGCGCCGAAGAGGCCGAGTTGGAGCAGCAGGCCGGGAACGAGGATCTGCCAGGAGTCGCCCTCGCGGCCGAGCGGCAGGTCGGCGAGCAGCGGTCCGAAGAAGAGCAGGTACAGCAGCGGCATCAGTACGCCGAACAGCATCTGGAACTTGGAGCGCAGGGTCTGGCGGGCGTAGCGCCCGAAGATCAGCGCGGTGTCGTGGAAGAGCAAGGCGAGTCCTAAACGGCGACGGGGGAGAGGTCGGCGGGGGCCGGGCCGCGCCCGGTGATGGCGAGGAAGGCGTCCTGGAGGGTGGTGACGCTGTGCTCCGCCTTGAGGGCGGCCGGGCTGCCCTCGGCGACGACGACGCCCTTGTCCACGATCACCAGCCGGTCCGCGAGTGCGTCGGCCTCGTCGAGGTAGTGGGTGGTGAGGACGACGGTCGTGCCGAAGTCGTCGCGCAGCCTGCGCACCAGCGCCCACAGGTCGGCACGGCTCCCCGGGTCGAGACCGGTCGTCGGCTCGTCGAGGAAGAGCACATCGGGCCGGTGGGTGAGGCCCATCGCGATGTCGAGACGCCGCCGCTGGCCGCCGGAGAGCGCCGCGGTGGAGCGGTCCAGGAGGTCGGTGAGGCCCAGCTCGCCGGCCAGCTCCTCGGCGCGGGCCGTCGCGTCGGCCTTGGAGAGGCGGTAGAGCCGTCCCTGGGTGACGAGTTCGGAGCGCACGGTCTCCTGCGGGTCGACCCCGCCGGACTGGGCGACGTACCCGATCCGCTGTCGTACGCCGGCGGGGTCGGCGAGCAGGTCGTGGCCGGCGACGGTGGCCGCGCCGCCGGTGGGCGGGAGCAGCGTGGTGAGCATCCGCAGGGTGGTGGTCTTGCCGGCGCCGTTGGGCCCGAGGAGGCCGAGGATCTCGCCCGGCCGCACGGTCAGGTCGATCCCGCGCACGGCCTCCACGGGGCCGAGTTTCGTCTCGAAGGTCCGGGCGAGCCCGGCCGTACTGATGATTGGCATAGCGACTACAAAAACAGAGTCTCTGAAATTTTGCAACGACACCAAGTTTTCAGCGGCCCTAGGATGGGGGCATGGCTGAGGGGCTCAGGGAGCGCAAGAAGCGCGAGACGAAGCAGCGGATCTCGGACATCGCGACCGGGCTCTTCCTGGAGCACGGCTTCGTGACCGTGACCATCGCCGAGATCGCGGACGCCGCGGACGTCTCCGTCAACACGGTCTACAACTACTTCCCGGCCAAGGAGGACCTGTTCCTCGACCGGATGGAGGGCGTCACCCTCCGCCTCTCGCGGATGATCCGGGGCCGCGACCGCGGGGAGTCCGCCGCCCATGCCGTGCTGCGCGAGATGCGCGGGCAGATCGGCGCCGTCTCGCCCGCGTACGGACTCATGGACGGCTTCGACGCCTTCATGAACGTCATCGAGCACGCCCCCACGCTCAAGGCCCGGCTCTTCTACCTCCAGCAGCAGGTCCACGACGCGGTCGTCGCCACCCTGCGCGAGGAGACCGGGGCGGCCGAGGGCGACCCGCTGCCGCTACTCGTCGGCGGACAGATCGCCTGGATCGAGAACACCGCCGTCGGCTACATCACCCGTGAGATGACCGCCGGCCGCAAGGCCACCACCGTCTCCCGCGAGACCCTCGTCCTCCTCGACGAGATCGAGGAGCTGCTGAGCGAGCGGGTCCTGACATACGCGGTCCGCGGCTAGGGGGCGTCCGGTCACCCGGTCGGGGCCTGTCGTGAGTGTGACGTCCGTCAAACCGGGCGTGACGCGCATTACTTAGCGGTCACATGAAGCCTCACTCCCGCTAATCTCCGCCGGAGAGTCGGAGAAGTGAACAGGTGTTAAGGGGTGGAAGACCGTGGCCAGGAAGCTCGCCGTCATCGGAGCCGGACTCATGGGGTCCGGAATCGCGCAGGTCTCGGCCCAGGCGGGGTGGGACGTCGTTCTGCGTGACGTCACCGACGCCGCGCTGACCCGCGGCACCGACGGCATCAAGGCGTCGTACGACCGCTTCGTCGCGAAGGGCAAGCTCGACGCCGCCGACGCCGAGGCCGCCCTCGGCCGGATCACCGCCACCACCGAACTCGACGCGGTCGCCGACGCCGACATCGTCGTCGAGGCCGTCTTCGAGAAGCTGGAGGTGAAGCACGAGATCTTCCGCGCCCTCGACAAGACCGTCAAGGACGGGGCCGTTCTCGCCTCCAACACCTCCGCCATCCCGATCACCAAGATCGCCGCGGTGACGGAGCGCCCCGAGGCCGTCGTCGGCACCCACTTCTTCTCGCCGGTCCCGATGATGCAGCTCTGCGAGCTCGTCCGCGGCTACAAGACCAGCGACGCCACCCTCGCCACCGCGCGGGAGTTCGCCGAGTCCGTCGGCAAGACCTGCATCGTGGTCAACCGCGATGTCGCCGGCTTCGTCACCACCCGCCTCATCTCGGCGCTGGTCGTCGAGGCCGCGAAGCTCCAGGAGTCGGGGGTCGCCACCGCCGAGGACATCGACATCGCGTGCAAGCTCGGCTTCGGTCACGCCATGGGGCCGCTCGCCACCGCCGATCTGACCGGCATCGACATCCTGGTGAACGCCACGAGCAACATCTACACCGAGACCCAGGACGAGAAGTTCGCACCGCCGGAGCTGATGCGCCGGATGGTGGACGCGGGTGACATCGGCCGCAAGAGCGGGCAGGGGTTCTACAAGCACTGAGTTCCGACGGCCGTTTGGGCCATCACTCGACAGGGTGAATTCGGTATCAGTTCGCTTACAAGGCGCAACGCTTCTGCGCCGACGGCAGTCAGTTGATGAAAAGACGGAGCACTCCCGGGGAGCGCATATGCACATCAGGGGCGACCACGTCGAGCTGGTCGTCGGGGGCCGCCTCGACGTGCGCAGCGCGGCGGACGCCCGTACGGTCCTGCACTCGGCCGTCGACGACGGAGTCGGCGACCTGGTGCTCGACCTGACCGGTCTCGACTCCTGGGACGCCACCGGGCTCGGGGTCATCATGGGCGCACACCGCAGGGCCGGCCGCTGCGGCCGTCGGCTGGTGCTGCGCGGGGTCCCCCCGCAGATGCAGCGCCTGCTCGTGGCGACCCGGCTGCACCGGATCCTCGCCATCGAGGGCGGGCTCGCGGCGGAGTCCCTGCCCCGCGTCTGATCCTCGCCCCCGGCAGTGGGGCGGGGCGGACCATGGCATGAATCGACGCCGTACCGCCTGTGAAGCTGATGTGAGAAACCGGCGTCCCGGGTGAATCCTTAGCGGACCGTGACGTCTTGGGCGGGGTGGCACCCCACCTGTTCCCGGATACTCGAAGAACGTCTAGGGTTCGGTCGCCTGCCCATTGACGGACCCACCCGGCGGGCACCGGACCAGAAGCGACAGCGAGCGTGCAGATCGGCCGGAGGGGCTTCCGCACGCACCGCTTTTGGGGGGCTTGAACCATGGACCCGATGAACCGGGAGCCGGAAGAGTACGGCTTCGACCACGAGGGCGACGACGCCCGCGACACCCGTGGCGGTCTCCTGCCCGAGCGCGGCCCGTCCGCTCCCGCCCGGGTCCGCACCGCCCGGGTCGTCTCGGGCGACCTGCTGCTCACCGTCAACCCCGTCGACGGCAGCGAGATCGAGGCGTGCCCGCCGGGGGAGCAGCCCGCGCCGCCCCGCCGCCGTACCGCCCAGGAGCGCGTCGAGGCCGCCCGCGCGGTCGCCCCGCCCGTACCGCCGGGCCCCGCCGCCCCGCGACTGCCTCTCCTCGAAAGACAGGAGGAGCACGAGCGGCTCGTCCAGCTCCTCTCCCGCGGCCGCTCCGTCCGCCTCACCGGCCCCGCAGGCTCCGGACGCACCGTCCTGCTCGACGCCGCCGCCGCGGACTGCGCCGACCTCGCGCCCGACGGAGTCGTCCGGCTCTCCGGCCACCACCGGACCCCCACCGAGCTGCTGTACGAACTCTTCGCCATCGTCCAGCACGCCCCGGACCACCGGCCCGACCGCCCCGCCCTGCTCGAAGGGGTCCACGACATCGGCGCCGTCGTCGTCGTCGACGACCTCGAGTTCGGCGGCACCACCCTCGACGAGCTCCTCACCGCCGCCCCCGAGTGCGCGTTCCTGCTCGCGGCCACCCCCGACATCCCGGCGCCCTCGCCCGACGCCCATGTCGAAGAGGTCTCCCTCACCGGCCTCGGGCGGGCCACCGCCCTCGAACTTCTGGAGAGCGCCGTCGACCGGCCGCTCACCGACGACGAGGCCAACTGGGCGGGCGACCTCTGGTTCGAGTCCGAGGGCCTGCCGCTGCGGTTCGTCCAGGCCGGCGCCCTGCTCCGGCAGCGCGACCGGCTCCGGGTCACCCCCGCCGAGTTCGACGCCTTCGGAGCGCAGGAGGACGCCCCCTCGGAGTTCGACGCCTTCGGCGCCCTTGACGAAGCGTTCGGACCCACCGACGCGGCCCCCGTGGACGCCACCGACATCGAGCTGCGCGACATACCCCTGCCCAGCCTCGGCGAGGGCGCGGCCCCCGCCGCCCTGCTCGCCTCCCGGCTCAGCCGCTCCGCCCAGGAGACCCTGCGGTTCGCCGTCGCTCTCGGCGGCGAGGTGCCGCACCAGGCCCACCTCCCCGCCCTCGTCGGCGACACACACGCGGACGCCGCCCTCGGCGAGCTCATGACCTGCGGCCTGCTCACCCCGGTCGGCTCCCGCTACCGCCTCGCCGCCGGAGTCCTCACCCAGCTCCGCGCCCAGGGGTACGCAGGGACCGAGGAGGAGACCGCCGCCCGGGCCCACACCGTCGCCCAGCACTACGCCTGGTGGGCCGGACACCCCTCCGTGACCCCCGCCCGCGCCGTCGCCGAGTCCGAGGCCCTTCTCGCCGCCCTGACCGCGCTGCGACCCGGCACGAACCCCGACCACCCCGCCACCGCCGCGCAGCTCGCCCGCAGCGCCGCACCGGCCTTCGCAGCCGGACTCCACTGGGGCGCCTGGGAGCGTGCCCTGCGCAGCGGCCTGGAGGGCGCCCGGATCGCCGGTGAGGTGGCCGAAGAGGCGTACTTCCACCATGAGTTGGGCGTTCTCGCGCTCTGCTCCGGCAACCTGGAGCGGGCCCGCGCCGAACTCGAGGCGTCCATCGGGATGCGTGGGGTCCTCGCCGACAAGCGCGGCACCGTCGCCGGCCGCCGGGCCCTCGCCCTGGTCGCCGACCGCGCCGGCGGCCCCCTCGGCGGTGACCGCACCCCTGCGGGTGACGAACTGCCCGCCGCCCGGTACGAGGAGTCCGCCTCCCCGCCCCGCGGCATCCCGAAGCCCATCGTCCCCCTCCGGGCAGCCGCACCCAGGACCGCGCCGATCCCGGCGTTCCCGGACTTCGCCGACGAGGGCCCGACCCTCATCACCCGTTCCGACACCCCGCCCGGCGGCGGTACGAAGCCCGGCGGTACGAAGGCCGGCCGCTTCGGCATCATCGCCGGGGCCCGCCGCAATCTCGTCGCGGTCGGTACGGGAGCGCTCCTGGCCGCCGTGCTCGGCACCGTGGTGACGATCGGGGCCACCTCCGGCAACGCCGAGGACCCGGGCTCCAACCGCGTCACCTCCGACCGGACGGCCAGCGAGGACGGCGGCGACGACGGCCTGGAAGCGGACGAGCCGACCGACGACGCGACCGGCGACCCCTCGGACACCCCGAGCTCCCCGGGCCCCTCGGGCTCGGCGACGACCCCGGGCACGTCCGGCACCTCGGGCACCCCGTCGTCCCCGGACGGCTCGACGAGCCCGGCGGCCACGACGACGGGGGCGCCGTCGACGACGACTCCGGGCACACGACCGACGCCGACTCAGCCGACGAAGCCGACGCCCACCAAGTCGCCGTCAGGGACACCGTCGCAGAGCCCCACCGGGACTCCTTCGACGTCGACCTCACCGACCCCCACGCCCTCGGCGACGACGCAGGACCCCTCGAACTCCGCCTCGGCCACACTCAGCGGTGGGCCCAGCACCGGAGCCGCCACCACCGAAGGCACCCCCGCCTGACCGGCGACGACAACGGCCCCGGGTGCGTTCACCGCACCCGGGGCCGTTGACGTACATCCACAACGCGTTCGTACTAGAACAGCCTCAGCTTGTCGTCCTCGATGCCCCGCATCGCGTCGTAGTCGAGCACCACGCAGTCGATGCCCCGGTCCGTGGCCAGCACGCGCGCCTGCGGCTTGATCTCCTGCGCCGCGAAGACGCCCTTCACCGGGGCGAGGTGCGGATCGCGGTTCAGCAGTTCGAGGTAGCGGGTCAGCTGCTCCACGCCGTCGATCTCGCCGCGCCGCTTGATCTCCACCGCGACCGTCGCCCCGTCGGCGTCCCGGCACAGGATGTCCACCGGGCCGATCGCCGTCGGGTACTCGCGGCGGATCAGCGTGTGGCCCTCGCCGAGGGTCTCGATCCGGTCGGCGAGCAGCTCCTGGAGGTGCGCTTCCACGCCGTCCTTGATGAGACCAGGGTCCACCCCGAGCTCGTGCGAGGAGTCGTGCAGGATCTCCTCCATCGTGATGATCAGTTTCTCGCCCGCTTTGTTCACCACGGTCCAGATGCCGGCCTCACCGTCGACACCCTCCTTGAGGGTGCACGGCGGGGACATCCAGTTGAGCGGTTTGTACGCCCGGTCGTCCGCGTGGATGGAGACGCTGCCGTCTGCCTTGACCAGGATCAGACGGGGGGCGGAGGGCAGGTGGGCGGTGAGCCGGCCCGCGTAGTCCACGGAACAACGGGCGATGACGAGACGCATGGTCGGCAACGCTACAAGACGCACGCTCTTCCGCGCGATTCGGCTCTTAACGCCCGCCCAACCTCCGTCGGTTATTGGCCGGTTGTGTTCCCAATCTCCTGGTGCGCTCCGAAGGACGCGCTTACCGTGGAAGCAGGAGGTCGCCGTCCGTGCACGCAGCGTGTCGTGCGGGGGGCCCTTCATCCCTGCCCGTAAGACCCCGCCCGTCGGGGTCGCGAGAGGAGAACCCATGTCGCTCGACGTCTCACCGGCGCTGTTGGAACAGGCCGAGCGAGGCGAGGTCGACGAAGCCGACTTCGTCGACTGCGTCCGGACCTCCCTGCCCTACGCATGGGAGATGATCAGTTCTCTGGTGGCTCAGCTGAAGGTGGACGGTGGAGAGTTCGCCGACAACCAGACGCCGCCGCCGAACGAGCAGGCACGTGGTCAGCTGTTGCGTGCACTCGCGAGTGATGCGATCCGTGGTGCGCTGCAACGGCACTTCGGGGTGCGTCTGGCCTTCCAGAACTGCCACCGCGTGGCGGTGTTCCCGCTGGACCCCGCGGTGGACGAGCGGCTCGCCCGCTTCACCTCCGTACGGGGTCAGCTGCTCAACCAGTCGCCGGAACTGCGCGACTGCTGACACACGGTGCTGCCGCTCCGCATCGCGGGAGACGCGAACCATGCGAGAGGTGCCGGAGCGGCGGCATCACACCCGAACCACCCATGAACTCAGACCAGCAGGGGGAGCACCTCGGCCCCCAGCCGCCGTACGTTCTCCTCGGTGGCCGCGAGATCGCCCGTGCCCTCGGCGAGCAGTGCGAAGCGCGTGATGCCCGTACGCTCCGAGGTCGCCGCGAGCCGGTCCGCCGCGCGCCGGGGCGTACCCACCGGGTGCAGCCCGCACAGCAGCTCCGTGTACGCGACGGGGTCCCGCATCGCGCGGTGCCGGCCGTCCACCGTCACATGGGCGTCGAGGCCCTGCTTCAGCCAGCCCGGCATCGCCTTCACCAGGGCCTCGGCCGCGTCCGCCCCGCGGTCGGCGAGCTGGGCGACGCCCGCCGAGACATGCCCGGCGCCGATCCGCGCGATCTCGTCGGGTGTGCGCCCGGCCTCCCGCGCGCACCGCGCCCAGGCGGCCACCATCTCGGCCTTGTCCTCGTCCCCGCAGTGCATCCCGAGCAGCATCGGCAGACCGCGCTCGGCGGCCAGCTTGACGCTCTTGGGGGAGGTGCAGGCGACGACGACCTCGGGCGCCGCGTCTCCGCCGATGAGCTCGCCGGGGCGTGGCACGACGGCCACCTCGCGGAAGGTGAATCGTTCTCCCTCGGCCGAGACCCGGGGCTCGGAGAGCCAGCGCAGCAGCAGGTCGAGCGATTCGGGGAAGCCCTGCTCGTACGCCGGCAGACCGGCTCCGAACACCTCCAGATCGACCCATGGCCCGCCTCTGCCCACCCCGAGCGTGAAACGGCCGCCGGACGTCAGATGGAGCAACGCGGCCTGCTCGCCCAGCGCCACCGGATGGGCGGTCGGCAGCACGCTGACCGCCGTGCCGACCCGGAGGCGGCGTGTGCGGCCCAGCAGCAGCGCCGCCAGGGTCACGGCCGACGGACATACTCCGTACGGAACGAAATGGTGCTCGGCGAGCCAGACGGAGTCGAGCCCCGCCTCCTCGGCCACCTCGGCGGTCCGCACCGCCCGGTGCAGCGCCTCGCCCTGGCCCTGACCCGGGAACTGGGCGGCCAGAACAAACGTACCCACGCGCATCGCCTTCTGCCTCCTTGCGGCCGACGCGGTTCTCCCCCTCGTACTGGCAACAACGTCTGACACGTGCCAAAGGCAACGGCCTTGCATGAAGTTCTTGCGATTTTCCGCTGATTCGGCCTGGAGGGTGGACCGGGCCACCGTGTCGCGGCCCGTAGGCTGGAGAGAACCGTCCGTGTTCCTGCCCCCGGCCCCGTGAGGTGATTACGTGTCCCCGCGTCGCAACCGTCCCAGTGGCGGCGAGAAGCCCGAACCTCAGGCTGAGTCGGGCGACCGGTACGGGGGATCGCAGCGCAGCGAGACCTGGCAGGGCGAGGAGTGGTACGTCCGCCATGTCGCCGGCGCCAGCTCGCCCGGGAAGCGCTACCGCTGCCCCGGCTGCGACCAGGAGATCCCCGGCGGCGCGCCGCACGTGGTGGCATGGCCGGAGTACGGGGGAGTGGACGACCGCAGGCACTGGCACAAGGCCTGCTGGAACGCGAAGGACCGCCGCACCTCCAGGGTGCAGCGGTCCCGTAACGCGCCGAGGTACTAGGGGCTCTCGGTCAGACGTCCCGACTGTTCAGCAGGGCGTACGCGCCGCCCATCGTCGCGGCCGTGATGACCAGCAGGATCCACACCGGGTCCCAGCCCGCGGGCCCGGACTCGCTCATGGCCGCCTTGCCCGCGTACAGGGCGATGAGCTGGCTCGGGATCGCGTAGTCGAGCAGCCAGTCCTGCACCTTGGCCAGCGACTCCGAGAACATGAACATGGCGGCGACCAGCGGCAGCAGCAGTACGCCGATCATGATGGTGATCGCGCCCGCCGAGTGCCGGATGATCGCGCCGATCGAGAGCGCCAGCAGTCCGAGCTCGGCCATGAACAGGCCGACGCCGATCGTGGCCCGCAGCCACTCCCCGGAGGTGGGCTCCAGGGCCTGGTCCACCATCGCCACCTGCGCCATGGCGACGATGCCCGCCGTGACCGTGGTGATCGTGAAGACGAGCGCGAAGAAGACGATCGCCTTCGCCGTCAGCACCCGGGCGCGGCTCGGGCAGGCGGTGAGCGTGGTGCGGATCATGCCCGTGCCGTACTCGGAGGCGATGGTCAGCACTCCCAGCGTGATCACGCAGATCGAGCCGAGCAGCACGCCGAAGAAGCCGAGGCCGAGCGCCGACTCGCTCTCGGTCGGCACGTCCGACGCCGCCACGATCGCGGCGACGCCGAGACCGATGCCCAGCATCAGCAGCACCATCACCCCCAGCGTCCACATGGTGGAGCGCAGGGAACGGATCTTGGTCCACTCCGAAGCGATCGCGTCACCCAGGTGCGCCTTGCGCACGGGGATGGGGGAGACGTACGAGTAGGGGGCGGGGGCGGTCATCGGGCGTCCTCGTCGTTCTTGCCGGGCTCGCTCTGCGGGGTGGCGTAGGGGTTCTGTCCGGGCGGCGGCGGGGCGTACCAGCCCTGCTGCGGCACGTCCTGGACCACCGGCTGCGGCGGCACGGCGTACCCGTGTCCGTGCGGCTGGGGCTGCTGGAGGTGGGCCAGCTGGTCCTCGGTGGAGCGGTAGTCCACGGCGCCCTGCGTCAGCCGCATGTACGCCTCCTCCAGCGAGGCCTGGTGCGGGGACAGCTCCCAGAGCCGTACGTCCGCGCCGTGCGCCAGATCGCTGATCCGGGGCAGCGGCAGACCGGTCACGCGCAGCGCGCCGTCCGGCTCGGACATCACCTGGCCGCCGGCCTCGGTCAGCGCGGCCGTCAGCTTCTCCCGCTGCTGCGGCTCCGTCTGCGGGGTCCGCACGCGGGCGAAGTCCGCCGAGTTCGCCGAGATGAAGTCCTTGACGCTCATGTCGGCCATCAGCTGGCCGCGGCCGATCACGATCAGATGGTCGGCCGTCAGTGCCATCTCGCTCATGAGGTGGCTGGAGACGAAGACCGTCCGCCCCTCGGAAGCGAGCTTCTTCATGAGGTTGCGGACCCAGAGGATGCCCTCGGGGTCGAGTCCGTTGACGGGCTCGTCGAAGAGCAGCACCTGCGGGTCGCCGAGCAGCGCGGCCGCGATCCCGAGCCGCTGCCCCATGCCGAGCGAGAAGCCCTTGGAGCGGCGCTTGGCGACGTCCTGGAGGCCGACGACCCCGAGAACCTCGTCGACCCGCTGCGCCGGGATGCCGGCGAGCTGGGCGAGTGAGAGCAGATGGCTGCGGGCGCTGCGTCCGCCGTGCACCGCCTTGGCGTCCAGCAGCGCACCGACCTGGCGGGGCGCGTTCGGCAGCTGCCGGAACGGATGACCGCCGATCGTGACATGCCCGGACGTGGGCTGGTCGAGCCCGAGGATCATGCGCATGGTCGTGGACTTGCCGGAGCCGTTGGGTCCCAGGAAGCCGGTGACGGTCCCCGGCCGCACATGGAAGGAAAGGTTGTACACGGCCGTCTTGGCGCCGTAGCGCTTCGTCAGGCCGACTGCCTCGATCATTCTCCAGCCCCATCGACAGGTCAGGTCGTCGTCGGGGCTCCCGACTGGCGTAGCCCCCCGTATGAGCTAGGAGCTTATCGAGCCATTGACGGTTCCGGCGAAGTCCGATCAGCCGTTACCGGTTCGGTTCGGCAGGGAGCCCGCGAGCGGAGGCAGGTCGTCGTACGGCAGCAGCTCGGCGGACTCGTCGAGATAGGGGAGGAAGTCGGTCTGCGGAAGGACCCAGCCCTCCTCGCCGAAGATCTTCGTGCCACCCGCGCGTGTGCCCGGGTCCTGGCCTGCCCGGCCGACCCAGGAGCCGGCGTCCGGACCCAGCAGCTCCCGGAGCCGGGACGAGCCGGTGAGCAGCCCGCCGAGGAGGGTCGCCTGGTCGCCGCCGCCCGGCAGCGGACGCGTCCCGTCGGGGGCCAGCACGCCGTGCGCGCTGAAGTAGATGTACGCCCCGCTCAGGCGCTCTCGGGACGGCATCGTCATGTCGAAGAGGTCACCCGGCAGGATCGCGCGCCGGTAGTCCGGGAACTCGGTGTCGTCGACCGCCTTGAGCTGGCGCGCGTCGAGCCAGGTGACGACCAGCGTGGCGTGGGCGGTGTGATCGACGAACGGGGTGCCCGCCACGTACCCCGCGGGACTGATGTGGCCGGAGCAGCCGACTCCGATCCCGCTGACCCGCACCGGGACCATGGGGACGGACACCGGCAGGTTCAGCCGGCGCAGCTTGTGGCGCACCTGGCCGGGTGAGGCGTTGGAGCCGACGGCGATCACCGGATGACGACGCCCGACGGGCTCCTGCCCGTGCATCGTCAGGACCTCGTCGAGCCGTCCGCCCTGATCGACCGTCCAGTCGCCCAGGCGCGTCGCCCGGACGTCCAGCGGCAGCAGCTCGTCGTCGAGGAGGAGCGAAGGCTCCGTCACCGGGCGTCCGGGATAGATCAGGGGACGCTCGACGGCCACGTCGTCCAGGCCGAGGGCTGCCAGGCTGCGGTCCATCACATGAGCCCTTCGAGGTTGTGCAGGCGGGGCGGTGCACCGGCCGTGCCGGATCTGCTCCCGGAGAGCGTACGGGACGTGGGTCGTCGCGTATACCGGACACGCCTCCGCTCGGGCAGAATGAGAACGCTGCGTCAATTCACTTGGGGGGAAGTGGAGTTGATGGTGACGAGGAGTTGGATGGGGCGGGGGCGTCGTGCCCATCCCAGACGTCGCACGTCCGTGCGATGGTGGATCGCCGGGCGTTCGGTCCACGTCCTGATGGCCATGACGCTCGGCGCGCTGATGGCGCTCGCCGTCGTCATCGCGGCCGTCTGGACCCTCACGGAGTCGTCGCCGACCTCGCTGGCCGACCGGTTCGGTGACGTCGAGGGGCTGGTGAGCACCGCGCTCGAAGCGCTGCGGGCCTGCGTCGGCACGGACAACCTCAGCCCGCAGGACCAGAACCTGGCCCATCAGCTGCTGGCCTCCGTCGCCTCCGTGACCGGCGCGCTGGCGCCCGCCGTCGTGCTCGGCATCGTGCTGATCAAGCTCTTCGCGCTGCGGCCCTTCATCTGGCGGAAGCGAGCCAGCATCTCCCACGCCTGGGCGGCCGACTTCCCCGGATACGCGCGGGCCCACGCGGACAGCGAGGACGGCATCATCGCGGTGCGCTTCTACAACTACCTCGACAACCTCTCGGTGGTCGACCTGCGCGCCCGGGTGCACCTTCGCTACCTGGAGACGTCACCCCACGACGGCAGCCTCGTCATCTACAAGAAGTGGCTCAAGGTCCTCGACGAGAAGGGCGAGCCGGCCGACGAGCGCGCCTGGCTTGCGGTGGAGCGCGGGGCGCCCTTCACCGTGTGGATCCCGCTGGACGCACCCGCGGACACGCTCCCCTTCCGCGAGATCCAGGGCAAGGACCTCTCGGACTCGGTGGGCGTGAAGCTGCTGGTCCGGCTGACCGCGCGGACCGTCGGCCTCGGCACCGAGGTCGTCGACGAACGGTGGTTCGACCTGGACGGCGACGACTTCGAGCGCGGCCGCTTCGTGCCGCTCCACCCGGACACGGCCGTCGATGTGTGGGACTGGCGGGGCTGGCCGGAGTTCGACGAGGTCCTCGCCGACGAGGGCCGGCCGCCGGGCGTCCTCCCGGCCCCCCGGGACCCCACCGCGACGGGCTGAGGGCGCCGGAGACGGCCGGGGCGAGGGACCTACGGGTTCACGCGTCCCGCTTCTTCAGGACCAGGTAGCCGCCGAGCAGCGCGACCGCCACCCAGATCAGCATGATGCCGAGCCCGCCCCAGGGGCCGTACGGAGCCTCCTCCGTGTTCATGGCGTCCGGGACGACCTGCATGATCTTGGAGCCGGCCTGGTCGGGGAAGTAGAGCGCCACCTCCTTGGCCTTCGGCACTGCGGAGAGGATCTGCGAGACCAGGAAGAAGAACGGCACCAGGATGCCGAGCGAGAGCATCGAGGAGCGCAGCATCGTCGCCACACCCATCGAGAAGAGCGCGATCAGGCCCATGTAGAGGCCGCCGCCCACGACCGCCCGCAGCACGTTGTCCGCGCCCAGGGAGGTGCGGTGCTCACCCAGCAGGGCCTGGCCCAGGAAGAACGACAGGAAGCTGGTCGCGAGGCCCACCACCAGGGCGAGCACCCCGGCCACCGCGATCTTGCTGAAGATGAAGGTGGCCCGCTGAGGCACCGCCGCCAGGGACGTACGGATCATGCCCGAGCTGTACTCGGTGCCGACCACGAGGACGCCGAAGACCACCATCGCCAGCTGGCCGAGCACCATCCCGGAGAAGCTGACGAAGGTCGGGTCGAAGGTCGCCTGCTCGGCCTCGGAGAGATCCGAGAAGGTCGACTTCAGCAGGGCGCAGAGCGCGGCGCTCATCGCCACCGTCACCAGGAGCGCGCTCGCCAGGGTCCAGACCGTCGAGGAGACCGTCCGGATCTTGGTCCACTCCGACTGGAGGACCGCGGATACCGCTGCCATCGTTCAGGCTCCCTTGGTGTTCTCGCCCCAGCGGGGGCCGGCGGCGGGCGCGTCCGCGCCGTGTACGTCCGTGCCGTGCGCGTGGTACTCCACCGCGCCGGCCGTCATCTGCATGAACGCCTCCTCCAGGGAGGCGCGCTGGGAGCTCAGCTCGTGCAGCACCAGCTGGTTCTCGGCGGCCAGTTCACCGAGCTTCTCGGTGGTGGCCCCGTCCACCTCCAGCGTCCCGTTGCCCGCTTCGACGGGGGTGAAGCCATTGGCGTGCAGGAGGTCCCGCAGCCGCTCCTGCTGCGGCGAGCGCAGCCGTACATAGCTCCGCGAATTCTGGTGGATGAAATCCGCCATCGAGGTGTCGGCCAGCAGTTTTCCCTGGCCGATCACGATCAGATGATCGGCCGTCAGGGCCATTTCACTCATCAGATGGCTGGAAACGAAGATCGTCCGCCCCTCGGCCGCGAGCGCCTTCATCAGATTGCGGATCCAGTGAATTCCCTCAGGGTCCAGACCATTGACGGGTTCGTCGAACATCAGGATCTCGGGATCACCGAGCAGCGCCGACGCGATTCCCAGCCGCTGTCCCATGCCGAGCGAGAAGCCCTTCGACTTCTTGCGCGCGACCGCCGTCAGACCGACCAGATCGAGGACCTCGCCGACCCGGCTCGCCGGGATGCGGTTGGACTGCGCGAGACAGAGCAGGTTGTTGTACGCGGACCGGCCGCCGTGCATCGCCTTGGCGTCGAGCAGCGCCCCGATGTACTTCAACGGCTCCTGGAGCTCGCGGTAGTGCTTGCCGTCGATCCGGACCGTACCGCTGGTCGGGTTGTCCAGATCGAGCATCATGCGCATGGTCGTCGACTTGCCCGCGCCGTTGGGCCCGAGGAAGCCGGTGACCACGCCGGGCCGGACCTGGAAGGAGAGATGGTCGACGGCCGTCTTCGTTCCGAACCGTTTCGTCAGGGCCTCGAGCTCGATCATGCGACCACGCTACGGGTGCGCAAAACCCTCCGCCACTGGAATGGCGGAGGGTTTTGCGGTCGTTCGCGTTCCGGTTACCGGGACGGCGTGGACGCGGTGCTCACCGGGTCTGCTGCGCCGGGACGCCGCGGGTGGCCGGCTCGTCGTCGATCGGGGAGCCGGCGGCCGCCACGGCGGCACCGGTCAGCGTCGCCAGCATCTCGCGGACGTTGGTCAGCTGGGCGTTGATGGAGTCGCGGCGGTTCGTCAGCGCCGCCAGCTCGCGCTCCGATTCCGAGCGGATCCGGTCGGCCTTGGCGTTCGCGTCGGCCACGATGTCCTCGGCCTGGCGCTGCGCGGTCTCCACCGTCTGGCGGGCCCGGCGCTCCGCGTCCGTGCGCAGCTTCTCGGCCTCCAGGCGGAGCTGCTCGGCGCGGTGCTCGATCTCGGCGAGGCGCTTCTCGGCCTTGGCCTGACGCGAGGCCAGGTCGCGCTCCGACTGCTCGCGGCGCTTGGCCAGGTTGGTCTCGAAGTCCGCGGCGGCCTGGGCGGCCTTGGCGCGGGTCTCCTCGAAGAGCGCGTCCGCCTCCTCGCGCTTGGACTGCGCGTCCTTCTGCGCCTCGGCACGCAGCGAGTTGGCCTCACCCTGCGCCTTCTCGACGATCCGAACGCCCTCGTCCTCGGCCTTCGTCTTGCGCTCCGCGGCGAAGGACTCGGCGTCGTTGCGCACCTGCTGGGCGGCCGACTCGGCCAGCTCGCGGTGCTGCTCGGCGGCGCGACGGGCCTCCTCGCGCAGGTCCTTCGCCTCCTCCTCGGCGAGGCGGAGGATCTTCTCGACGCGAGCACCGAGGCCGGCGTACGACGGCTCCGCGTCGGTGACCTGGGCCTGGGCGTTCTGGGTCTCGAGGTGGAGCTCCTCGATGCGCTTTTCCAGAGAGGTGATTCGGGCCAGAGCACTGTCACGGTCGGCGACGAGCTTGGTAATGCGGTCGTCCACCTGACCGCGGTCGTAACCACGCCGCACGAGCTCGAAGCCGAAGGGGGAGGAAGTGTCGCTCATGGGGTTCCTGTCGAATGAGACCGGTGAGGTGTTAGGGGGAATCCTAGGGGCCGAAGCGGCGTGTCATCGAGCGGATGCCCGTTTGATATGGAGAATGTCCAGCCTTTTGAGTGGCTAGCCGTCGGAGGACTTGCCACTCGAACGTGTTGCCCCCGCCGACGCACCCGCCTTGACATCCCTCGCCCCGGCGGACTTCGCACCCTCGGACTTCGCTCCGTTGGCCGGTGTCTCGAAAGACTCCAACGCTTCGAGGACGTCCTGGACACGGGAGATCTCGGCATTGATGTCCTCGCGACGGCGCACGAGCACATCCAGGTCCCGCTTGCCCTCGGAGATCATCTGCTCGGCCTCGGTCTCGGCCTCCGCCTTGATCCGTTCCGCCTCGCCGACCAGCGAGGCCTTCTTCTGCTCGGCCTCCTTGAGCAGCGCCTCAGCCTTCCGTACGGCCGCGATCCGGACCTTGCTGGCCTCCGAACTCGCCTCGGAGAGCATCTCCTTGGACTTCTCCTCGGCCTCGGCCTGCTGCTCGGTGGCGGCCTTCACCAGCTTGTCGACGCGCTCCCCCGCCGTCTTCATCTGCTCGGCCGTCTCACGCCGCGCCCGCTCGTGCAGCTCCTCGATCTCGCCCTCGATCCGGCCGCGCAGCTCCTCGGCCCGCTCCCTTATGGCCGTCGCGTCACTGCGGGCGCCCACCAGGAGCTCGTCCGCGTCCGTACGCGCCTTCTCCACCAGAGAGTTGCCCTCGACGGTCGCCTCGGCCACGATCCGCTCGGCCTCCTGACGGGCCGCGCCGACCATCGTGTCCGCCTGCGACTCCGCCTCGGTGGTGGCGCGCAGCGCCTCCTCCTGAGCCTTCGCCATCAGCTGGTCGGCCTGCTCGGCCGCGTCCGAGCGGCGCTTGGCACCGGCCTCGCGCGCCTCGTCCAGCGTACGGTCGGCCTCGGCCCGCGCCTCGGAACGCATCTGCTCCGCCGCCGCCTCGGCCTCCGCGCGCAGCCGCTCGCCCTCGGCGCGGATCCGCTCGACGGCCTGCTGCGCCTGCCCCACGTTGTCGGCGGCCTCGGCCCGCAGCCGCTCCGCCTCGTCGCCGGCCTCGGAGGTGATCCGCTCGGCCTCGCTCGTGGCCTCCGCGATGAGGGAGTCCGCCTGCTCGGCCGCGTCCGCGCGCCGCTTGTCGGCGGCCTTGCGGGCCTCGTCGAGGACCTGCTCGCCGTCCGCCCGCGCGGCCGCCCGCAACGCCTCGGCCTGCGCCTCACCGTCCTCCTTGACTTGCTCGGCCTCGGTCCGCAGCCGCAGCGCGTCCTGCTCGGTCGACTCCAGGAGCTCGGCGGCCTCGGAGGTGATCCGCTCGGCCTCGCTCGTGGCCTCCGCGATGAGGGAGTCCGCCTGCTCGGCGGCGTCCGTACGCCGCTTGTCGGCGGCCTTGCGGGCCTCGTCGAGGACCTGGTCGCCGTCGGCGAGGGCGGCGACCCGCAGCGCCTGTGCGTGCGCCTCGCCGTCCGTCTTGAGCTGCTCCGCCTCGGCGCGCAGTTCGGCCGCCTCGGTCGTGAGCCGCTCGGCCTCGCTCGTGGCTTCCGTGACGAGAGTGTCCGCCTGCTCGGCGGCGTCCGTACGCCGCTTGTCGGCGGCCTTGCGGGCCTCGTCGAGGATCTGCTCGCCCTCCGTGCGGGCAAGCGTGACCAGCTCCTCGGCCTCGGCCGTGAGCCGGTCGGCCTCCGTCGCCGCCTCGGAGCGGATGCGGTTGGCGTCCTCGCGGGCGTCCGCCCGGGTGCGGGCCGCGTCCTGCTCGGCGGCGCCCAGCGCGTCCGACGCCTCGGTCCGTACCCGCTGCGCGTACTCGGCGGTGTCCGCGCGCAGCTTCTCCGACTCGGCGATCGCGTCCGCGACCGTCCGCTCGGCCAGCGCATTCGCGGCCTCGGACTCCTCCTGGGCGCGCGTACGGACGCGGTTGGCGTCCTCGGTGGCCCGCTCCCGCTCCTCGTACGCGTCGGCGCGGACCCGGTCCGCCTCCTCCTGCGCCTCGGTCCTGGTGCGCTCCGCCGCGTGCTCGGCGGCGCTGCGCAGACCGGTGATCTCCTCCTCGGCCTGCTCGCGCAGACCCGCGACCGAATCGCGGACCTCCTGCGCGGCTCGCGAGGCCGCGGACACCGTCTCCGTGGCCCGCCGGTCCGCCTCCTCTACCAGGCGGTGGGCCTCGGTCTGGGCCTCCTCCACCCGCTTGCGGGCGGAGGCGAGGAGATCCTCGGACTGCTCGCGGGCGTGCTGACGCTCGCGGTCGGCCTCGGAACGGGCCGACTCCAGCGTCTCCTCGGCCTCCCGACGGCGCCGGTTGGCCTCCTCCTGCGCCGCGGCCAGCGCCTCGGCGGCCTCGGTGGCGACCCGCTCGGCGGCGGCCCCGGCCTCGGCCCGTACCCGGTCGGCGGTCTCCTGAGCCTCCGACTTCAGCCGCTCGGCCTCCGTCGAGGCCTCCGTCCGCAGTCGTACGGCCGCGGCCTCGGCCTCGGCGCGCGACGTGGACGCGTCCGACGCGGCCTCCGTGCGCAGCCGCTCGGCCTCCTGCTCGGCCTGCGCCTGGAGCGTACGGATACGCTCCGCGGCCTCCGTGCGGAGCCGCTCGGTCTCCTCCGCGGCCTCGCGCCGGAGCCGTTCGCTCTCGGCGCGGGCGTCGGTCAGCGCCTGCTCGGCGGTCTCGACCCGCGTCTCGGCCTCGGTGTGCAGCCGGGTGAGCTCGTCGGCGGCCTCCGCGTGCCGGGCCTCGGCCGCCCGCTCGGCGTCCTCGCGCAGCGTGGCCGCGTCCCGCTCGGCGGCCTCCTTGACCGACTCGGCCTGCTCCTCGGCCTCCGTACGCATCCGCTCGGCCTCGGCGCGGGTGCGCTCCAGCGTCTCCTCGGCCTGGGTGCGCAGCGTCTGGGCGCGCTCCATCGCCTCCGAGCGGACCCGATCGCCCTCGGCGCCCGCGCTCGCGCGCAGCTCGTCGGCGTCGGTACGGGCCTTGGTCAGCAGCTCCTCGGCGGTCCTGGCCGCCTCCTCGATCTGCTGGACGGCCTCGCGCCGGGCCTCGCCGCGGATCTTCTCGCCCTCGGCGATCGCCTCGGCCCGCAGCTGCTCGGCCTCGCCGCGCAGCCGGCGCGCATCCTCCTGCAGCTCGACCGTCCTGGCGCGGTACTCCTTGGTGTCGTCCTTCGCCGAGCCGAGCACCTCGTCGGCCTGCTCCTCGGCCTGGTTGCGCAGCCGGTCGGCCTCCGCCTCGGCCTCGCGGCGGATGCGGTCGGCCTCCTCCGAGGCCTTGCGGGTGGTCGCCTGGGCGTCCTCGGACGCCTTGGTGAGGACCTCCTCGGCGGTCCTGGCCGCCTTGGCCAGGGCGGCGGCGGAGTCCTCGGCCGCGACCGTGCGGGCCTTGTCGGAGGCCTCGGAGACCAGCTTCTCCGCCTCGGCGGTCGCCTCGCGGAGCTTCTCCTCGGCCTCGGCCTTGAGGGTCTCGGCCTCCTTGGTCGCCTCGCCGACGAGCCGGGCGATCTCCGCCTTCGCGGTACGGGTGCGCTGCTCGTTGACGGACTCTGCGGACGACAGCTGCTTGGCGGCCGCCTCCTTGGCCTCGGACAGCGCCTTCTCGGCCTCCGCCCGGGCCTCGCGCAGTCGGTCCTCGGCCTCCTGCAGCCGCTGCTCGGCGGCGCGGGACAGCTCGGTGGCCTGCTGACGGGCCTGCTCGGTCTCGACGGTGGTGGAGGAACGCAGCTGTTCGGCGTGGCTGGTGGCCTCCTGCGCCTGCGTGGACGCGGCGTTCAGGAGCCGCTCGGCGTCCTTGCGGGCGCGCAGCAGAATCGCTTCGGCCTCGGCACGGGCGGCCTCCGCCTCCGAGCCGACCCGCTGCCGGGTCTCCTCGGCGAGCCGGGTGGCCTCGGCGCGTGCGCCGGCGAGCGACTGCTCGGCTTCGGCGCGGGACTCCTCCATCAGGCGGCGGGCCTGGGACTCCGTACGGGCCCGCAGCTGCTCGGCCCAGGCGACGTTCTCGTTGACGTGCGCCTCGACGGTCTGGCGGCGCTCCGACAGCTCCTGGTCGAGGCGCTGCCTGCGCTGGACGGCCTCGGCGTGCAGCTCGGCCTGGAGCCGGGCCTGGTGCTCGGCGTGCTCCTGCAGGATGCGCTGGGTCTGGGCGCGGGCCTCGCGCAGCTCGCGCTCGGCGTCCTGGCGCAGCTGGTCGGCCTGGATCTGCGCGTTCCGCAGGAGCTG
Source organism: Streptomyces sp. NPDC039609 (assembly GCF_055596705.1). Lineage (NCBI taxonomy): Bacteria > Bacillati > Actinomycetota > Actinomycetes > Kitasatosporales > Streptomycetaceae > Streptomyces > Streptomyces sp. NPDC039609. The sequence continues at coordinate 24,972 of NZ_JBVIUJ010000014.1, read as the reverse complement.
CTCGGCCTGGTAGCCGATGTCCGCGCTGTCGAACGCGGGGCGGGATGCGATGGTCCGGCGCGCCTCGTGGAGCTTGGCACGCAAGACCTCGACCTGGTAACCGAGGTCCTCGGCGTGCTGGACGGCCTTCTCCCGCTCGGTCTTCAGCCGGTCCATCTCGGCTTCGAACCGCGAAAGATGGTCGTCTTCAGCTCGGTGGCTCTCCTGGTGTTCGTAGCCCCGCACTGCGCGGTCCCATCCGTCCCCTGGTCGCAACACTCCAACGAGCACCGTTCCCCGGAGAACGGCCCCCCGGGAATCGTGGCAGATCGGATACCCCGACTTCGACGCCGCATGGCATGCGGCACCGACCGACCCCGGCCCGGAGCCGCCCACTCTACCGGGCCAGGAATCCGGAGGTCAGTGCTCCGTTGAGGAGGGGTCGGCAGAGGTGACCAGTTCGGTCAGTACGCCGTGGCAGTCCTTGGGGTGCAGGAAGGTGATGCGGGAGCCCATGGAGCCGGTCCTCGGCTCGTCGTAGAGGACCCGGACGCCCTTGGAGCGGATGTCCGCGGCGTCCCCGTCGACATCGGCGGTGCCGAAGGCGATGTGGTGCACTCCCTCGCCGTTCTTGGCCAGCCACTTGCCCACCGCGGAGTCCTCGCGGGTGGGCTCCAGGAGCTGGAGGTACGAGGCGCCGCCGTCGGAGGTGTCGTTGATCTTGAGCATGGCTTCGCGGACGCCCTGCTCCTCGTTCACCTCGGAGTGGAACACCTCGAAACCGTAGGTCGCACGGTAGAACTCGACGGTCTTGTCGAGGTCGAAACAGGCGATCCCGATGTGGTCGATTCGCGTCAGCATTTCTCCAGTGCAGCGCTCCGGCCATGGTTACGCAACGTGCGCGCCGTCACACCGGCTGGCCGGTGACCAGCCGCGGCACCGCTCAGTACATTGGCGGTAAACCCTCGTTCACTCCTCATCTCAAGGGGCTGTGCCTCATGTCTGGAACGACCGGTACCACCTCAGTGATCGTCTCGGGCGCCCGCACGCCCATGGGACGGCTGCTCGGTTCCCTCAAGTCCTTCTCCGGCGCGGAGCTGGGCGGCTTCGCCATCAAGGCCGCGCTCGACCGGGCCGGCATCGGCGGCGACCAGGTGCAGTACGTGATCATGGGCCAGGTGCTCCAGGCGGGCGCCGGCCAGATCCCCGCCCGCCAGGCCGCCGTCAAGGCCGGCATCCCGATGAACGTCCCGGCCCTCACCATCAACAAGGTGTGTCTGTCCGGCCTCGACGCCATCGCCCTCGCCGACCAGCTCATCCGCGCGGGTGAGTTCGACGTGGTCGTCGCCGGCGGCCAGGAGTCGATGACCAACGCCCCGCACCTGCTGCCGAAGTCCCGCGAGGGCTTCAAGTACGGTGCCATCGAGATGCTCGACGCCATGGCGTACGACGGCCTGACCGACGCCTTCGAGAACATCGCGATGGGCGAGTCCACCGAGAAGCACAACACCCGCCTCGGCATCGCCCGCCCCGAGCAGGACGAGATCGCCGCGCTGTCGCACCAGCGCGCCGCCGCCGCGCAGAAGAACGGCATCTTCGAGGCCGAGATCACCCCGGTCGAGATCCCGCAGCGCAAGGGCGAGCCGGTCGTCTTCTCCAAGGACGAGGGCATCCGCGGCGAGACCACCGTCGAGTCGCTCGGCAAGCTCCGTCCGGCCTTCGCCAAGGACGGCACCATCACCGCCGGCACCTCCTCGCAGATCTCGGACGGCGCCGCCGCCGTGGTCGTGATGAGCAAGGCCAAGGCGGAGGAGCTGGGCCTGGAGTGGATCGCCGAGATCGGCGCCCACGGCAACGTGGCGGGCCCGGACAACTCGCTCCAGTCGCAGCCGTCCAACGCGATCCAGCACGCCCTGAAGAAGGAGGGCCTGGGCGTCGAGGACCTCGACCTCATCGAGATCAACGAGGCGTTCGCGGCCGTCGCCGTCCAGTCAATGAAGGACCTGGGCGTGACCCCGGAAAAGGTGAACGTCAACGGTGGCGCGATCGCCCTGGGACACCCGATCGGCATGTCCGGCGCCCGAGTGGTGCTCCACCTGGCCCTGGAGCTCAAGCGGCGCGGCGGCGGCGTCGGCGCGGCGGCGCTGTGCGGCGGCGGCGGTCAGGGTGACGCTCTGATCGTTCGCGTACCCGGCAAGTAGTCCCGGAAGCAAGGAGCGGTTGAACATGGTGGACGTCCCCGAACTGGTCGCCCAGGCACGGGAGGGCCGGCCGCGCGCCGTGGCCCGGCTGATCTCGCTCGTGGAGGGGGCGTCCCCGCAGCTGCGTGAGGTGATGGCGGCGCTGGCGCCGCTCACCGGTGGCGCGTACGTGGTGGGCCTGACGGGCTCGCCCGGCGTCGGCAAGTCCACGTCGACGTCCGCGCTGGTCGCCGCCTACCGGCGGGCGGGCAAGCGGGTCGGCGTCCTGGCCGTCGACCCCTCGTCCCCGTTCAGCGGGGGAGCGCTGCTCGGCGACCGGGTCCGGATGTCGGAGCACGCCTCCGACCCGGGCGTCTACATCCGCTCGATGGCGACCCGCGGCCACCTGGGCGGGCTCGCCTGGTCGGCCCCGCAGGCGATCCGCGTCCTGGACGCGGCGGGCTGCGACGTGATCCTCGTGGAGACGGTGGGCGTCGGGCAGTCGGAGGTGGAGATCGCCTCCCAGGCCGACACCTCGGTGGTGCTCCTCGCTCCGGGCATGGGCGACGGGATCCAGGCCGCGAAGGCGGGCATCCTGGAGATCGGCGACGTGTACGTGGTGAACAAGGCGGACCGGGACGGCGCGGACGCGACGGCCCGTGAGCTGAACCACATGCTGGGCCTGGGCGAGGCGCGCGGGCCGGGCGACTGGCGGCCGCCGATCGTCAAGACGGTCGCGGCGCGCGGCGAGGGCATCGACGAGGTCGTCGAGGCGCTCGAGAAGCACCGTGCGTGGATGGAGGAGCACGGGGTCCTGGCGGAGCGCCGCCGGGCGCGTTCGGCGCGCGAGGTGGAGACGATCGCCGTCACGGCGCTGCGCGAGCGCATCGGCGATCTGCACGGCGACCGCCGCCTGGACGCGCTGGCGGAGCGGATCGTGGCGGGTGAACTGGACCCGTACGCGGCCTCCGACGAGCTGATCGCGAGCCTGACGGGCAACTGACGCGACGCACGCGAAGAAGGCCCGGTACGCCGACGCGTACCGGGCCTTCTCCATGTCGCTACGGCTTGCCTCGGCGGCCCCGCAGCTGCTCCGCCACCGGCTTCAGCGACTCGTGGAGGTCGCCGAGCGCCTCGGAGCTGAGCTGGTCGATGAAGTGCTTGCGCACCGATTCGACGTGGTGCGGCGCCACCTTCCGCATCGTGTCCATGCCGTGGTCGGTCAGGACCGCGTACAGGCCGCGGCGGTCCGACTCGCAGTTCTCACGGCGGACGAGCCCCGCGTTCTCCATGCGGGTGATCTGGTGCGAGAGCCGGCTCTTGGACTGCAGCGTCGCGGTCGCGAGGTCGCTCATGCGCAGGCGCCGTTCCGCCGACTCCGACAGATTCACCAGAATCTCGTAGTCGTTGATGGTCAGGCCGAAGGGCTGGAGGTCCTTCTCCAGCTGGTACGTCAGCATCCTGTTGACGTCCAGATACGTGCGCCATGCACACTGCTCGGCGTCGTTGAGCCAGGGGGTGGCCGTCTCGGTCTCCATATATGGATTCTACCTAAGAAGTTGAATGCTGGACGAAATGAGGGAGTGTGACGCCGGGCACCCGGAGCCCCGACGCGGCGGGTGCGGAGAATCGAACGGCGCTCGACGCCGTTCGATGACGTCACACTCCGCAGACTACCGGCTACAGCCCGAAGCGACGCTGGAGGTCCCCGAGCTGACCGGGAAGGCGCGGTACGGATCCGCCCTGACCATGGCCGGAACCGAGCGGTCCATGGCCACCCGGCACCCCTGCCTGCGCCGGCGTCTGACCGATCGCCCGTTCGGCCATCAGCAGCTCCGTCGACTGGAGCAGTACCGTACCCGCCCCCACGAACTCGAACTGGTGCTCCTCGCCCGAGGTGCCGCCGATCCCCGTCAGCGCCCGTACGCCGCCCATCACGCCGGTCATGTAGCCGTGGTCGTAGTGGTGGCACGGGGACGGGCAGTCGGCCCAGCCCACCAGCGCCTGCGGATCCACCCGCATGGGCGGCTCCATGAAGACCACCGGCCCGTTGGACGCCGCCACGAACTTGCCCGTGCCGATCAGGGTCACGAACCCCGGCACGATCGACTGCTTCAGCGCCAGCGTCGGCTGGTACGCCAGCAGATTGCCCGAGCGGATCGTCAGATTGCCCTCGTCCAGGTCGAACGAGTTCACGTCGAAGGCCCGGTCGGCGAGCAGCATCTTGCCGCTGCCCTCCGCCACCACCCAGTCGCTCGCGTGCAGCGGTGAGTGGAACGACGTACGGACCAGACGGTCCAGGCGGCCATGGCCGATGCCGTTGAAGTCGATCCGCCCGTAGTAGGCGATCATCTTGCCCTTCTGCAGGAACCACTGGGAGCCCTTGAGCTCCACGCAGAAGGTGTACGGATTGACGTTGTCGTCGGACGGGAGCGAGTGCGGGTCGAGTACGACGGGACCGGTCACAGCTTCTCCTCCGACGCCTGCACGTACACCGCACCACTGCCGCTCAGCTCCAGCTGGAACGCCTCGCCCGAGCCGCGCCCCACCATGTCCCGCCAGCCGAGCGCGGTGGAGAGCTTGTTCCGTACGTCGCCGTGGTGGGCGACGTACGCCTGCGGGTCCACGTGGACCGCGCGTCCCGGTGTGATCGGCAGCTCGATCACACCGCCGTGCGCCATGACCGCGACCGCGCCGTGGCCCTTCAGCGTCGTCGTGAAGAGGCCCTGGCCGGTCACCTGGCCGCGCACCATGCCCATGACGCCGCCCTGGGAGCCCATGAACATCGTGCCCTGCTCCAGGGTGCCGTCGAAGGCGAGGAGCCGGTCGGCCTCGACGAAGAGGGTGTCGCCGGTCAGCTGGATCACCTGGATGTGGTGGCCGCCGTGCCCGAACATCACCGTGCCGTTGCCCTCGACGGTCATCAGCGGGGTCGCCTCGCCCGCCACCCGGCGACCGATCATCGACATCACACCGCCCTGGCCACCCGCGATGTTCGGCGTGAAAGTGACGTCGCCGCGGTACGCCAGCATCGCGCCGCGCTGGCTGAACATGCGCTGTCCAGGCACCAGCTGGGCCTCGACCATCTTCGAGTTGATCTCGCGGAACGGCATCAGACGTCACCCCCCACCGTGTTGCGCTCGCTCGGCTGTACGTAGACGAGTCCGTCGCCCTCGAAGCGGATCTGGAACGCCTCGCCGCCGCCCTCGCCCAGGAAGGTGCGGAAGGTCACACCGGACTGGAAGCTCTGCTGGAGGTTGCCCTGGTGGGCAACGTACGCACCGGGGTCGACGGAGAGCGGGTACTGCGGCGTCACGCGCAGCACCACCGCCGGGCCGTCCGACATGATCGCCGCCTGGCCGGTGCCCTCGATCGTCGTCGTGAAGAGGCCGTTGCCGGTCGCTCCGCCGCGCAGCCCGGTGAAGCTCGTGCCGGTGCGCAGCCCCGCGTCGGTGCAGAGCAGATTGCTCGCCTCGACATAGAGCTTGTCGGCGTGCAGGGAGACGAGGTTGATCTCGGAGGCGCGGTCGGCGAACCAGCAGGTTCCCTGGCCCTTCACCTCCATCACCTCCATCTGCTCGCCGGTGAGCCGACGGGTGACCATGCCGCGCAGGCCCTCACCGCCGCCGGACATCTTCTTGAAGGCCATCTGGCCGTCGTACGCGACCATCGAGCCGTTCTTCGCCTTGACGGCGTCACCGGTCATGTCGACGGCCAGCACTTTGCTGCCTTGGAGTCGAAACGTTGCCACGGAGCGAGGTTACGGGGCCCCCGGACAAAGGGACAGCAAAGTCGGGTGCCACAATGAGGCGACGCTTGTGCATCCATTCACAAGATCACCGGCCCCCTCCCACCCGAAGGTGACCCCCGTGGACATCAAGACCGCCTCCTCCCTCCAGCGCCTCCGACTCGTCTCCGCTCCGGAGGCCGTCTCCTTCCTGCTTCTGCTGGTCTGCTCCGTGCTGAAGCGGACGACGGAGTTCAACGCGGTACCGGTCATGGGAGCGATCCACGGCATTCTCTTCATCCTCTACGTGCTCTTCTGGCTCGACGCCTGGAACCGCACCAAGTGGAACCTCAAGACGGCGGCGCTCTACTTCGTGCTCTCCGTACTGCCCCTCGGCGGCTTCTTCGCCGAGCGCAAGCTCAAGCGCGAGGCCGAGGACGCCGTCATCGCCTCCCGCGCCCGCCACGAGGGCACGGTGAACGCGTGATCGTCGCCTTCTCGGTCACGCCGCTCGGAGTCGGCGAGGAGGTCGGCGAGTACGTCGCCGACGCCGTCCGGGTCGTACGGGAGTCGGGGCTGCCGAACCGTACCGACGCGATGTTCACCTCGATCGAGGGGGACTGGGACGAGGTGATGGACGTGGTCAAGCGCGCCGTCGCCGCGGTGGAGGCCCGGGCCCCCCGGGTCTCCCTGGTCCTCAAGGCCGACATCCGGCCGGGCGTCACGGACGGTCTCGCCTCCAAGGTCGCGACCGTGGAACGCCACCTGGAAGGCTGAACACCCGCAGCGAAGCCGAGCCCCCGCCCCCTCCGGGTCGGGGGCTCACTCGTGCGCGCCGCCGGAGGCGGTCAGGGCGATGCCGAGCGGTGTGCGCTCGTAGAGCACCTGATGGCCGTAGCGGCGGGAGGTCAGCAGGCCGGCCTCCCTCAGTACGGACAGATGCGCCGACACGGAGGAGGGGGCGAGTCCGAGGCGGTGCGCCAGCGCGCTCGTACCTGCCGGATCGTCCAGGGCGCACAGCACGTCCGCGCGGGCCCGGCCGAGCAGCCGGGCGAGCGCATCGGGCGTCCGGTCGCGGGCCTCGGTCCACAGCCCGCCGATCCCACGCGCCGGGTAGACGACGGTCGGCTGCCAGGGCGGGTCGAAGCCGCTCACCACATCGGGCCAGGTGAAGACGGACGGCATCAGGACCAGGCCCTGCCCGTCCAGGGCGCGGACGTGCTCGCCGCGGTAGGCGACGGTGAGGGTGGCGCTGTCGGCGGCCCAGTCGAAGCCGGGGTGCAGCTCGCCGAGGAGACGCTCCAGGCCACCGTCGGCGAGCCGGCGGGAGTGGTAGGCGACATCGGCTTCGAGGAGGGCGCGCAGCCGGGGCCACACGGGCGCGATCAGGGCGTCCCAGGCGCGCTGGAGCAGATCGGCGAGCCGCTGGACGGCGCCCGCGGGGTCGGCGAGCATCCGCCGCCCCTCGTCGGTGGCCGCGGCGCCGGGGGTGTCGGCGAGGGCGCGCGCGAAGTCGTCCAGGGCGAGCGCGGGATCGGTCTCGCGTACGGCCGCGATCTCCTCCTCGAAGGAGGCGGCGGGCCCGAGGGGCGGCGGATAGAGGAAGTCCGGGCTGTGCCCGTGCAGGGGCATCAGCAGATGGAGCGGGCCGAGGTCGATCCCCTCGGCCGCGCCGCGGATCCGCCGCAGCCAGGGCAGGTGGTACCCCTGCTGCCGGGGCCGCGCGAGCACCCGCACGGCGGACTGCGTCTCCCAGAGCGGCGAGAGCGCGAACCGGATCCGAAGGGGGTCGGCCTCGCCGAACTGAAGGTGATAGGGCATGGCTCCCCACGAGAGATTCGGCTGGAGCCGAAAGTCTAGGGCGGGGGCGGTCACCGGGGTGAGTCTCGCCCCATGCCGAAGGAGAACCCCGGAACCACCCCTGCGCCCAGCGCAACACCCGACCCGGTCCGCGTGCCCGAACGGACAGCCGGCCCCGGCTACCGTGCCGTGTTCGCCGTGCGGGAGTTCAGGACCGTGTTCGTCGCGCACCTGCTCTCGCTGCTCGGGGTCGTCGTCAGCGAGATCGCGCTCACCGTGCTCGTCTACGACCTCACCGGGTCGCCGCTGCTCTCCTCGCTCACCTTCGCCCTGGGGTTCCTGCCCTATCTGCTCGGCGGCACCCTGCTCGCCGGTGTCGCCGATCGGTATCCCGCGCGGCGCGTGCTCGTCGTCTGCGATCTCGTCTGTGCCGGCTGCGTCGCGCTGATGGTCGCGCCCGTGACCCCCGTCGCCGGACTGCTCGTGCTGCGGTGCGCCGTCGCCGCCGTCGCGCCCGTCTTCAACGGGACCCGGATGGCGACCCTCGCCGACATCCTCGGCGAGGGCGACCTCTTCGTCCTCGGCCGCTCCCTCCTCCGGATCGTCTCGCAGAGCGCGCTGCTCGCCGGGTTCGGTGTCGGCGGTGTGCTGCTCACCGTCGTGCCGCCGCGCGGCGCCATCGCGATCACCGCCGTCACCTTCCTCACGTCGGCGCTGCTGCTGCGCTTCGGCACCACCGACCGTCCGGCCCGGGCGGTCGGCGGTGCCGGGCGTCAGGGGCTCGGCGGGACGTGGGGCGTCCTGCGCGACCGCCGGATCCGCGCGCTGATGCTCATGTTCTGGATCCCGCCCCTCTTCGTCGTCACCCCCGAGGCCCTCGCCGCCCCGTACGCCCGCGAGATCGGCGCCTCCACCGCCGCCCTGGGCCTTCTGATGTGCGCGATGCCCGTCGGCACCATCGCGGGCGAGCTCTTCGCCGGCTCCGCCCTCAGCGCCCGCGTGCGCGAGCGGATCGTCGTCCCGCTCGTGGCCGTGGGGCTGCTGCCCTTCCTGCTCTACGCCGTCGAGCCGGGCATCGCCCTCGCCGCCGTCGCCCTCCTCCTGGCCGGCGCCACCGGCGCGTACACCCTCGGCCTCGACGCCTGGTTCGTCGCCGCCGTCCCCGAGGAGCAGCGCGGCCGGGCCATGACCCTGATGACCGCGGGCATGATGACGATCCAGGGCGTCGGCATGGCCGGAGCCGGTCTCGCCGCCGAGTTCCTCCCCGTCCACCTCGTGGTCGTCGGCGCGGGCGTGCTCGGCACGGTCTGCGTCCTGGCGGTCGTCGCCGAGGTCCGTGCGACCGAAGTTCGAGACGGGGCTGACCACCATGTGACCAGTGGGTAAGGTCGACGCGTGCCGAAGCCGCTCAGTCTCCCGTTCGACCCCATCGCCCGCGCCGACGAGCTCTGGCAGAACCGCTGGGGGCCCGTCCCGTCGATGGCCGCGATCACCTCGATCATGCGGGCCCATCAGATCCTCCTCGCGGAGGTGGACGCCGTGGTCAAGCCGTACGGGCTGACCTTCGCGCGTTACGAGGCCCTCGTGCTGCTGACCTTCTCCAAGGCCGGTGAGCTGCCGATGTCCAAGATCGGTGAGCGGTTGATGGTCCACCCCACGTCCGTGACGAACACGGTGGACCGGCTCGTGAAGTCGGGTCTCGTGGACAAGCGGCCCAACCCCAACGACGGGCGCGGAACCCTCGCCTCCATCACCGAGAAGGGCCGCGAGGTGGTCGAGGCGGCCACCCGCGATCTGATGGAGATGGACTTCGGCCTCGGGGTCTACGACGCCGAGGAGTGTGCGGAGATCTTCGCGATGCTGCGCCCGCTGCGGGTGAGCGCGCACGACTTCGACGAGAGCTGACCCGAGGCCGGGCCCGCCCGAAGATCGCCCGGAACGTGCCGTTACGCTCGACGGCATGAAATCCAGCGTGCTGACCCGTTACCGCGTCATGGCGTACATCACCGCCGTCATGCTGCTCGTGCTCTGCACGTGCATGGTCTTCAAGTACGGGTTCGAGATGGGCGAGGACGTGACCTTCGCGGTCTCCCAGACCCACGGCGTCCTCTACATCATCTACCTGATCTTCGCCTTCGACCTGGGCTCCAAGGCGAAGTGGCCGTTCGGCAAGCTCCTGTGGGTGCTGCTGTCCGGGACGATTCCCTTCGCCGCGTTCTTCGTCGAGCGCAAGGTCGTCCGCGAGACGCTTCCGCTGGTCAGCGGCGCGCAGCCGACCCCGGTCAAGGCCTGAGGCACACCCCCGCACGGATGTGCGGGGGTTTCCCATCGACATTTACTAGGACGTCCTAGTAAATTTGAAGCATGGACGCTGACGCGATCGAGGAAGGCCGCCGACGCTGGCAGGCCCGCTACGACAAGGCCCGCAAGCGCGACGCCGACTTCACGACGCTCTCCGGTGACCCGGTCGAGCCCGTCTACGGGCCGCGGCCCGGGGACACCTACGAGGGCTTCGAACGCATCGGCTGGCCCGGTGAGTACCCCTTCACCCGCGGCCTGCACCCGACGGGCTACCGCGGCCGGACCTGGACCATCCGCCAGTTCGCCGGCTTCGGCAACGCCGAGCAGACCAACGAGCGGTACAAGATGATCCTGGCCGCCGGCGGCGGCGGGCTCTCGGTCGCCTTCGACATGCCCACCCTCATGGGCCGCGACTCCGACGACCCGCGCTCGCTCGGCGAGGTCGGTCACTGCGGTGTCGCCATCGACTCCGCCGCCGACATGGAGGTCCTCTTCAAGGACATCCCGCTCGGCGACGTCACCACCTCGATGACCATCTCCGGGCCCGCCGTGCCCGTCTTCTGCATGTACCTGGTCGCCGCCGAGCGCCAGGGTGTCGACCCGGCCGTGCTCAACGGCACGCTGCAGACCGACATCTTCAAGGAGTACATCGCGCAGAAGGAGTGGCTCTTCCAGCCCGAGCCGCACCTGCGCCTCATCGGCGACCTCATGGAGCACTGCGCGCAGGGCATCCCCGCGTACAAGCCGCTCTCCGTCTCCGGCTACCACATCCGCGAGGCCGGGGCGACGGCCGCGCAGGAGCTCGCGTACACCCTCGCCGACGGCTTCGGCTATGTGGAGCTCGGCCTCTCCCGTGGCCTGGACGTCGACGTCTTCGCGCCGGGCCTCTCCTTCTTCTTCGACGCGCACCTCGACTTCTTCGAGGAGATCGCCAAGTTCCGCGCCGCCCGCCGGATCTGGGCGCGCTGGATGAAGGAGGTCTACGGAGCCAAGACGGACAAGGCCCAGTGGCTCCGCTTCCACACCCAGACCGCCGGTGTCTCCCTCACCGCCCAGCAGCCGTACAACAACGTCGTACGCACCGCGGTGGAGGCGCTCTCCGCGGTCCTCGGCGGCACCAACTCGCTGCACACCAACGCCCTCGACGAGACCCTCGCGCTCCCGAGCGCGCAGGCCGCCGAGATCGCGCTGCGCACCCAGCAGGTGCTGATGGAGGAGACGGGCGTGGCCAACGTGGCCGACCCGCTCGGTGGTTCCTGGTACGTCGAGCAGCTCACCGACCGGATCGAGGCCGACGCCGAGAAGATCTTCGACCAGATCAAGGAGCGCGGCCGCCGGGCTCACCCGGACGGGCAGCACCCGATCGGTCCGATCACCTCGGGCATCCTGCGCGGCATCGAGGACGGCTGGTTCACCGGCGAGATCGCCGAGTCCGCCTTCCAGTACCAGCAGTCCCTGGAGAAGGGCGACAAGCGCGTCGTCGGCGTGAACGTCCACCACGGCTCGGTCACCGGCGACCTGGAGATCCTGCGGGTCAGCCACGAGGTCGAGTGGGAGCAGGTCCGCGTCCTCGGTGAGCGCAAGGAGCGCCGCGACGACGCCCGGGTCCGCGCCGCGCTGGACTCGATGCTGGCGGCGGCCCGCGACGGCTCCAACATGATCGGGCCGATGCTCGACGCGGTCCGCGCGGAGGCCACCCTCGGCGAGATCTGCGACGTGCTCCGCGAGGAGTGGGGCATCTACACGGAGCCCCCGGGCTTCTAGCCGTACGGGAAGGGGCGGTACGGGATCTCCCGTACCGCCCCTTCCGCTTCGGCTACTTCGCGGCCGTGCCGAGGACCTTCGTCGGCGTGATCCGCACGACCACCCGCACCACCTCCGGCGGCAGGTCGAGGTACTCCTGGCCGGCGCCCGGACCCTCGTACCGCTCCTCCATCGCGACCGCGACGGCCCGGCCCACGTCCTCGGTGACCGTGGCCGTGCCCCGTATCTCGGCGTACAGCTGAGGGTCCTTGCGGTCGTACACGATCAGGCTGACCCGCGGATCGGCCTGGATGTTGCGTATCTTGCGGCGGCCGTCCTGGCTGGAGATCACCAGCTCGTCACCTTCCCTGGCCACCCAGACCACCGAGGTCTGCGGAGAGCCGTCGGGGTGAACGGTGCCCAGGATCGCCGGGTTGATGTCGTCCAGAAGCGCGCGTACGGCGCTGTTCAGAGTGATCGTCACGACCGTCACCCTAGGGGTGTGGCCGCCGCCGCGCCCAGACCGCCGATCAGGAGGGCGGTGAAGCGCTGGACCCAGGCCTCGTCGACCGGTTCCGCGCTCACCAGGGCGCGGTGGACCACGGCGCCCGCTATCACGTCGAAGATCAGGTCGTCGGTGTCGTCGATCGACATCGGGTCCCGGTCGGTGGGGAGTTCGCCGCGCTCCTGGGCGCGCTGGCGACCCTCCAGAACCAGCCGCTTCTGCCGGTCGACGATGGAGCTGCGGATGCGCTCGCGCAATGGCTCGTCACGGGTGGACTCCGCCACGACCGCCATCAGGGCCGTCTTCGTCTCCGGCCGCTGCAGCAGCGCGGCGAACTGCAGCACCACGTTCTCGATGTCGGCCTGGAGGGAGCCGAGGTCCGGGAGTTCGAGTTCGTCGAAGAGGACGGCGACGGCGTCCACGACCAGCTCGTTCTTGCTCGCCCAGCGCCGGTAGAGCGTGGTCTTGGCGACGCCCGCCCGGCCGGCCACATCGCCCATCGTCAGCTTGGACCAGCCCAGTTCGACCAGGGCGGCACGGGTCGCCTCGAGGATCGCGGCATCGGCCGCGACGCTGCGGGGGCGTCCGGTACGGCTGCGGGAACTGGTGCGGCTACACATGGGGATCGACCATACCCGCCGGTAGGTATTGCGCCAGAGTCGCGTGATGTGAGCCAGTTCACCGGTCGGATCTGTCCATCGATCGGGCGGGAGAGTTACGCTACGACCCGTAGCGAAAGGCTTTGAGCGGCCCGAGCGACACACCACACGCACCAGGTGGGGACCTGGTGCAACAGAACGCGGACCGTGCACTTCGGTGCACGGTTCAGCCATGACGTACCGGTCACGCGCGCGGAAGGGGGAGGATGTACTCATGCAGCCCAGAAACATGTCCATGAGCGGCGTCGTCGACCTCGCCGCGGTGAAGGCGGCCGGAGAGGCCAAGGCGAAGGCGGAGCAGGCGCGTGCCGAGGCCGCCCGGCAGGGGGGCGTGACGGCGGTCTCCCCCTCTGCCCTGGTGATCGATGTCGACGAGGCCGGCTTCGAGCGCGATGTCCTTCAGCGCTCCGCCGAGGTTCCGGTCGTCATCGACTTCTGGGCCGAGTGGTGCGAACCCTGCAAGCAGCTCGGCCCGCTCCTGGAGCGGCTGGCCGTCGAGTACAACGGACGCTTCCTCCTCGCGAAGGTCGACGTCGACGCCAACCAGATGCTGATGCAGCAGTTCGGCATCCAGGGAATTCCGGCCGTTTTCGCGGTGGTCGCCGGTCAGGCGCTGCCGCTCTTCCAGGGCGCGGCTCCCGAGGCCCAGATCCGGCAGACCCTGGACCAGCTGATCCAGGTCGGCGAGGAGCGCTTCGGACTCACGGGCATCGCCGTCGACCCGGACGCCGACACTTCCGGCGAGCCCGCGCAGGCTCCGGTGCCCGCAGGCCCGTACGACGCGCTGCTGGAGGCGGCGATGTCGGCGCTCGACGCCGGTGACCTGGCCGGCGCCGTCCAGGCGTACAAGAACGTGCTCGCCGACGACCCCGGTCACCCGGAGGCCAAGCTGGGCCTGGCCCAGGCCGAGCTGCTCGCCCGCGTGCAGGACATGGACCCGCAGGCGGTGCGGAAGAACGCGGCCGACAACCCGGCCGACGTCACCGCGCAGATCGCCGCCGCGGATCTCGATCTGGTGGGCGGTCACGTCGAGGACGCCTTCGGCCGGCTCGTGGACGCCGTTCGGCGCACGGCCGGTGACGACCGGGACGCGGCGCGGCTGCGGCTGCTCGAGCTGTTCGAGGTCATCGGCCCCGAGGACCCCCGGGTCACGGCGGCCCGTCAGGCCCTCGCGCGGGTGCTGTTCTAGGCGCGTTGCAGGGGCGCCGAATCGCGCCGATTTGGCGACACAGTGACATTTCGCGGCCGCGCTTTACCAAAACTTGGTAAACGCGGCCGCTGTTACTTGCAGTAAATCGAACCCGGCATTCTGTCCGGCTTTCATCCTCAACATCCTGATGTACGGCCCCGGTGAACTGCACCCTGTGTGGCCGGGCGACATCGCCCTGTCGTGGCGTGGTTATCCACCCGTTACTAGCCGGTAACGAACCCCCTTGTGCCCCGGCCCGTAATGGACCACGATCGGCGACGCTCGGTCCGATACCGCACCAGCCCGGCAACCAACCGGGTTCGCGGCGAGGGTCCCCACCGAGTGGGTCGACGACAGTGGCGTCGGCCGTGGACAGGGGGGTTCCTGCCTTCACCGGCGGGGCCTGTCCAAGGAGGTTGCGCGCAAGGCGTGGCCAGTGGTTGTCGCTCGGGGGTGATCGCCGGTGAATCGGACGCGGGTCGCGCCCGATGTTCGGCGCTCCTTCCCGAGGACGTAGCACTTCTCCCATCCCAGGACGGGCCCTGGGCCCATCCGGAGATGTACGTCCGAGAAGGAGGATTCTCATGAAGTCCCAGGTTCGTGGCGGGACCAGATGGAAGCGGTTCGCCGTTGTCATGGTGCCGAGTGTGGCCGCGACGGCCGCGATCGGTGTCGGCCTGGCTCAGGGTGCGCTTGCCGCGTCCTTCAGCATCTCCGGCCAGGAGTTCAAGGTTAAGGCCGACAGCCTTGTCGGTAAGGACTTCGTCCAGTACGGCAACGTCGTCTCGGGCAAGGACCTCGAGGGCAAGCCGTTCGCTCAGCCGGTCGGTGTCTCGGGCTTCTCCGAGGCCTGGATCACCAACATGTGCCAGTCCGTCGTGACGCCGAACGTGCCGTTCCTCGGCAACGTCTCGCTGGAGCTGCGGGCCGGTACCGACAAGCAGAACCCGGTGTACGCGAAGGACATCTACCTTGATGTCTCGTCGCTCGACGCGGACGCCGAGTTCGGCAACATCGACATCGGTGTGGCCGCGGGCGCGCTCCCGAAGGCCGACGGCAAGCCCGGCATCCAGCCCGGCACCAAGGCCAACCCATACGGCTTCTCGCAGCGTGCCGAGACGGCCAAGCTGACGGACGTGAAGCAGAAGGCGTGGGCGACGACCGCCGCCACCTTCAAGCTTCCCGACCTCAAGCTGAAGCTGCACACGGGCGCTCCCAAGGAGTGCTTCACCGAGTAGTACGCACCCGGCGGGTGGGGTCGTTCCGTACGGCCCTGCCCGCTCCGGTCCGTACCGCCGTTCACCACCTTTCTTACGCAACACCGCTTCCAGGGAGCTGTTTTCCATGAGCGCCGAGTCCACTGCTTCCCGCGGAGTCCCGAGCGAGAACCGTTTCCGTACCTGGCGGGGCCAGCGGCCCTTCTGGGCGGGTCTGCTCACGATCCTCGGCGGCGTACCGATCGCGTATCTCCCGTACGGCGACATGCGACTCGGCAACATGACGATCGCCATCGCCACCACGGCCGGAGCCGGTGCGCTGATCATCGGCGTCCTGCTCATCACGCTCGGTCTCACGATGTGGTTCCAGCCCATCGTGCGGGTGTTTGCCGGCGTCGCGGCGATCGTGCTGGGGCTTGTCTCCATCCCGGTGTCGAACTTCGGCGGCCTCGTCATCGGATTCCTGCTCTCCCTGATCGGCGGCGGGATGTCGATCGCCTGGGCGCCCGGCGTCCCGGTGGAGGAGACGGCCGAGGCGGAGGCCCTGCGGGGCGAGCACGAGAACGACGGTCAGCCGCACGGAGACGAGGCTCAGGAGGAGACCCAGCCGGTCGCCTCCGAGAAGGCCCCGGTCCCGGAGCAGCGTGCTGCGGAGGACGCGCAGGCGACCGAAACGACGATCGACGCCAACGGCGGGAGGAACAGTGCGGGGTGACGAAACACAGTCGCCGCAGTCGGCGACGGCTGCGGACGGCGCCACTCTGGCAGGACGGGGTCCGCGGCACGCGGCTCCTCGCAAGTCCCTGCTGAACAAGATCCAGGGTCCCGCGGGCAAGGCGATGGCCCTGGCGGCCATGCCGACCGCGGTGCTCATGGGCATGGGCATGGCGCCCAAGCTCGCCCTCGCCGACGAGAAGGACATCCCCTTCGCACCCGGTCCGTGCGTGACCCGCTCGGACGAGCCGGTGGCCGAGGAGTCGACGAAGCCCGCCGCGACAGAGAGCCCGAAGCCGACCGCGAGCGCGTCCGCCTCGCCGAAGCCGGAGGAGACCAAGGAGCAGGAGTCGCCCAAGCCGACGTCCAGCCCCTCGGCGACCGCCGGCACGGAGCAGGGCACCGCGACGCAGCAGCAGGCCGACGCGCAGCAGGCCCCGGCCCCCGCGCCCACCGCGACGAAGAGCGTCAACCCGCTCGACCCGCTGGGTCTCGGCGACAAGATCAAGGACCTGTTCGACGGGCCCGACGCGGAGCCGACGACCACACCGTCGACCGCACCGGCGCCGACCGCCCCGGTGAGCGAGAAGCCGGCGACGACGGCTCCGAAGACGGACACGGCGAACAAGGCCGACGCCGCGGAGAAGGCCGACACCCAGGCCGAGACCGCCGCCGACAAGACCAAGGCCGCCATCGAGGAGGCCGCCGGCAAGGTCGGCGCCAAGGTCGAGGAGCTGCCGGAGGACGCCAAGGGCCTCGACGCCAAGAAGGACGAGGACATACCCGAGGGCGCCAAGCCGCGCTTCCCGTGTCCCGAGCCCGACCCCGAGGCGCTCGCCGCGGCGGACCTGGAGGCGGGCATCCCGCTGCTCCCGGACGAGCCGTGGATCCTGAACAGCACGAAGCTCACGCTGAAGGGTCTGAAGTACCACGGCATCGTCGAGGTGAAGACGGGCAGCGGGAAGATCAAGAAGGTCCTGAAGTTCACCGCCAAGGACGGCGTGGACATCAGGGACCTGCACCAGCGCACCGTCCACTCGGCCGGCTACACCGGGCACGTCAGGTCCGACAAGGGTTCGACGTCGACCATGAGCAACGGCACGGTGACCATGTACACGGAGAAGCTGAAGGGCAACCTCTTCGGCATCATCCCGGTCACCTTCAGCCCGGAGACCCCGCCGCCGCTCGACGTACCCTTCGCGATCTTCACGGACGTCGAGGTCACCCAGGCCGGTCAGTTCGGCGGCACGCTCACCGTTCCCGGCCTGCGCAACACGGTCGAGCCCAACTGATCGCGTAGAAAGCCCGTCAGGGAGCCGCACATGACGAGGGCCCCCGTCCGGATCGGACGGGGGCCCTCGTCATGCCAGGAGGCAGGCGGCGCGTGTCACGCGTGCTCTCCGCCGCCCAGGTGGTGCACCCGGACCATGTTCGTGGTGCCCGGGACGCCGGGGGGCGAGCCGGCCGTGATGACCATGGTGTCGCCCTCGCTGTAGCGCTGGAGCTTCAGCAGCTCCGCGTCGACGATGTCGACCATCGCGTCCGTGGTCTCCACGAACGGGACGAGGAAGGACTCCACGCCCCAGCTCAGCGTGAGCTGGTTGCGGGTGGACTCGTCCGTGGTGAAGGCAAGGATCGGCTGGATCGTGCGGTAGCGCGAGAGCCGCCGCGCGGTGTCGCCGGACTGGGTGAAGGCGATCAGTGCCTTGCCGCCCAGGAAGTCCGCGATCTCGCAGGCCGCGCGGGCGACGGAACCGCCCTGCGTACGCGGCTTCTTGCCCGGTACGAGCGGCTGCAGGCCCTTGGAGAGCAGCTCCTCCTCGGCCGCGGCGACGATCTTCGACATCGTCTTCACGGTCTCGATCGGGTAGGCGCCCACGGAGGACTCCGCCGAGAGCATGACCGCGTCCGCGCCGTCCAGGATCGCGTTGGCCACGTCGGAGGCCTCGGCGCGCGTGGGGCGGGAGTTGGTGATCATCGACTCCATCATCTGGGTGGCGACGATGACCGGCTTGGCATTGCGGCGGCACATCTCCACGAGGCGCTTCTGCACCATCGGGACCTTCTCCAGCGGGTACTCCACGGCGAGGTCGCCACGGGCCACCATGACGGCGTCGAAGGCGGCGACCACGTCCGCCATGTTCTCCACCGCCTGCGGCTTCTCCACCTTGGCGATGACCGGGACCCGACGGCCCTCCTCGTCCATCACCTTGTGGACGTCCTTGACGTCGTCGGCGTTGCGGACGAAGGAGAGGGCGACCATGTCGCAGCCCATGCGGAGCGCGAAGCGGAGGTCCTCGACGTCCTTCTCGGACAGGGCCGGGACGTTGACCGCCGCACCGGGCAGGTTGATGCCCTTGTGGTCGGAGATGACACCGCCCTCGATGACCACGGTCTTGACCCGCGAGCCCTCGACCTCGACCACGCGCAGCTCGACGTTGCCGTCGTTGATCAGGACCTGGTCGCCCTTGGAGACGTCACCCGGCAGGCCCTTGTACGTGGTGCCGCAGATGGACTTGTCACCGGGGACGTCCTCGGTGGTGATGGTGAACTCGTCACCGCGCACCAGCTCGACGGGACCCTCCGCGAAGGTCTCCAGACGGATCTTGGGGCCCTGGAGGTCGGCGAGCACGCCGACGGCGCGGCCGGTGTCCGCCACCGCCCTGCGGAGACGGTCGTACCGCTCCTGGTGCTCTGCCTGGGTCCCGTGGCTCATGTTGAATCGGGCCACGTTCATACCGGCCTCGATGAGAGCCTTCAGCTGCTCATACGAGTCGACGGCGGGGCCCAGCGTGCAGACGATTTTGGAACGGCGCATGAGGCGGATCCTATCGGTTTGTTTCACTGCGGAATATTCCGTCTGGTGGAAAGTACAAATGGGCGCGGGGGCGCTCAGGCGTTCACTCCTCCGAGCGCTTCTCCGCGCACCAGAGCGAAGGCCTGACGGGCGATCTCCAGCTCCTCGTCCGTCGGCACCACCGCCACCGCCACCCGCGCGTACTCCGGCGAGACGAGCCGTGCCTCGTCGGACCGTACGGCGTTCAGACCTGCGTCCACCGTCAGGCCCAGCTCCTCCAGACCGGCGATCGCAGCTTCCCGCACCGGAGCCGCGTTCTCACCGACACCCGCCGTGAACGCCACCGCGTCCACCCTCCCGAGTACCGCGTAATACGCCCCGATGTACTTCTTCAGCCGGTGGATGTAGATGTCGAAGGCGAGGGCGGCCCGCTCGTCACCCTCGTCGATCCGGCGACGGATCTCCCGCATGTCGTTGTCGCCGCAGAGCCCGACCAGACCCGACTTCTTGTTGAGCAGGACGTCGATCTCGTTCTCGTCCATCCCCGCGACCCGCTTGAGATGGAACGTCACCGCCGGGTCGATGTCGCCCGAGCGGGTCCCCATGACCAGACCCTCCAGCGGGGTGAGCCCCATCGAGGTGTCCACACACAGCCCACCCCGGACGGCCGAGGCGGAGGCCCCGTTGCCCAGGTGCAGCACGATCACGTTCACCTCCTCCGGCGCCTTGCCGAGCAGCTTCGCCGTCTCGCGCGACACATAGGCGTGCGAGGTGCCGTGGAAGCCGTACCGCCGGATCCGGTGCGCGTCCGCGGTCTCCACGTCGATCGCGTACCGGGCCGCCGACTCCGGCATCGTCGTGTGGAAGGCGGTGTCGAAGACCGCGATCTGCGGAAGGTCGGGACGCAGCGCCATCGCCGTACGGATGCCGGTGAGGTTCGCCGGGTTGTGCAGCGGCGCGACCGGGACGAGCCGCTCGATCTCCGCGAGAACCTCGTCGTCGATCACGGTCGGGGCGGTGAATCTCAGCCCGCCGTGCACCACCCGGTGCCCGATCGCGGCCAGTTCGGGGGAGTCCAGGCCGAGCCCGTCCGCCGCCAGCTCCTCGGACACCGCCTTCAGCGCGGCGGCGTGGTCGGCGATCGGACCGCTCTTCTCGCGCTTGACCCCGCCTCCACCCTGGAGCGGGGTGTGGACCAGGCGCGAGGTCTCCTCGCCGATCCGCTCCACCAGACCGACCGCGAGCCGGGAGTGCTCCTTCATGTCGAGGAGCTGGTACTTCACCGACGAGGAGCCGGAGTTGAGGACGAGAACGCGCGTCGCGTTGTCGGTGCCTGTCATGCGGGGAGCTCCTGAGCCTGGGACTGGATCGCCGTGATGGCGACCGTGTTGACGATGTCGCTGACGAGCGCGCCGCGCGAGAGGTCGTTCACCGGCTTGCGCAGGCCCTGCAGCACCGGGCCCACGGCCACGGCGCCGGCCGAACGCTGCACGGCCTTGTAGGTGTTGTTGCCGGTGTTGAGGTCCGGGAAGATCAGCACGGTCGCCTGCCCCGCCACCTCCGAACCCGGCAGCTTCGTCGCGGCGACGGACGGCTCGACCGCCGCGTCGTACTGGATGGGCCCCTCGATCCGCAGCTCCGGATGGGACTCCCGTACCAGCTTCGTCGCCTCACGGACCTTGTCGACGTCCGCGCCCGATCCCGAGGTGCCGGTGGAGTACGACAGCATCGCGATCCGCGGCTCGACACCGAAACGGGCCGCGGTGGCCGCCGACTGGACGGCGATGTCCGCGAGCTGCTCGGCGTTCGGGTCGGGGTTGACCGCGCAGTCGCCGTACACCAGCACCTTGTCGGCCAGGCACATGAAGAAGACCGAGGAGACGATGGACGCTTCCGGCTTCGTCTTGATGATCTCGAACGCCGGGCGGATCGTCGCGGCCGTGGAGTGCACGGAACCGGAGACCATGCCGTCGGCCAGGCCCTCCTGCACCATCAGCGTCCCGAAGTAGTTCACGTCCGAGACGACGTCGTACGCCAGCTCCACCGTCACGCCCTTGTGGGCCCGCAGCTCCGCGTACTTCTCCGCGAACGAGTCGCGCAACTCGGAGGTCTGAGGGTCGATCAGCTGGGTCGACGGAGAGGACAGGTCGACGCCGAGGTCGGCGGCCTTCTTCCGGATGGTCTCGACGTCCCCGAGCAGCGTCAGGTCGCATACGTCGCGGCGCAGCAGGACATCGGCCGCGCGCAGCACGCGCTCCTCGGTGCCCTCGGGCAGGACCACGCGACGGCGGTCGGCACGGGCCTGCTCCAGGAGGTCGTGCTCGAACATCATCGGGGTGACCCGGCCGGTGCGCGCCACCGAGATCCGCTTCAGCAGATCGGCGGTGTCCACGTGCCGCTCGAAGAGCCCGAGAGCCGTCTCGGCCTTGCGGGGCGTGGCGGCGTTCAACTTCCCCTCGAGGGAGAACAGTTCGGTCGCCGTGGTGAAGCTGTTGCCGGGGACCGATATCACCGGCGTGCCGGGCGCGAGGCGGTGGGCCAGGGTCAGGATCTCCTCACTGGGCCGCTCGTTCAGGGTGAGCAGCACACCGGCGATGGGCGGGGTGCCGGCGGAGTGGGCCGCGAGCGCGCCCACCACCAGATCGGCGCGGTCCCCGGGGGTGACCACCATGCAGCCCGGGGTCAGCGCGTTGAAGAAGTTCGGCAGCATCGCACCGCCGAAGACGAAGTCCAGGGCGTTGCGGGCAAGGCCCGAGTCGTCGCCGAGCACCACCGAGGCGCCGAGCGTGTGGGCGATCTGGGCCACGGTGGGGGCGGCGAGGGAGGCGTCGTCGGGCAGCACGTAACAGGGCACGGGCAGCCGGACCTTGAGCCGCTCGGCGATGCCCTCCCGGTCCTCGCCCGCCACCCGGTTGACGACCATCGCGAGGACGTCGCAGCCGAGCCCGTCGTACGCCCGGAAGGCGTTGCGAGCCTCCGCCCGTACGGACTCGGCGGGCTGGCCCTTGCCGCCGACGACGGGTATCACCGAGGCGCCGAACTCGTTGGCGAGGCGCGCGTTGAGCGCCAGCTCGTCGGGGAGCTGGGTGGCCGAGTAGTCCGTACCCAGGACGAGTACGACCTCGTAGTCGCGGGCCACCGTGTGGAAGCGGTCGACGAGCCGGGAGACCAGTTCGTCGGTACCCTTCTCGGCCTGGAGCGCGGAGGCCTCGTGGTAGTCCATGCCGTAGACGGTCGACGCGTCCTGGGAGAGCCGGTACCGGGCCCGCAGAAGATCGAATAGACGGTCGGGGCCGTCGTGCACCAGGGGCCGGAACACTCCCACCCGGTCCACCTGGCGGGTCAGGAGTTCCATGACTCCCAGCTCGACGACCTGCCGGCCGTCCCCGCGGTCGATCCCGGTCACGTACACGCTGCGCGTCACGCCGTGGTCTCCTGTCCAGTCCTGTCCGCCCGGTCTCGTCAACCGAGTGTGTTCAAAAAACCCCGCAAGGGTGGCAATGCCCTCTTGACAATACCTCTCGGGGTGGGTAGGACGCCCGCCGGGCGAGGGGCCTGGAACGGCGGGACGAAAGGCCCCTGGCGGCCGGGCCGCGGAGTAGCAGGGAGCGCGGGGGTGCTGCCGGGCGTGGGAGAATCGACAGAGCTCACATATGCCACTCACCGAGCAGGAGACACAGCACGATGCGCATCGGAGTTCTCACCGCAGGCGGCGACTGTCCCGGCTTGAACGCAGTGATCCGGTCGGTCGTGCACCGGGCCCTGACCGGCCACGGCGACGAAGTCATCGGCTTCGAGGACGGGTTCAAGGGTCTCCTCGACGGGCATTACCGGCCCCTCGACCTCAACGCGGTGAGCGGCATCCTCGCCCGCGGCGGCACCATCCTCGGCTCCGCCCGCCTGGAGCGCAACCGGCTGGCCGAAGCCGCCGAGTCCGCCCAGGAGTTGGCGAAGCTGCACGGCATCGACGTGCTCATCCCGATCGGCGGCGAGGGCACGCTGACCGCCGCCCGGATGCTCGCCGACGCCGGGATGCCCGTGGTGGGCGTCCCGAAGACGATCGACAACGACATCTCCTCCACCGACCGCACCTTCGGCTTCGACACCGCCGTGGGCGTCGCCACGGAGGCCATAGACCGTCTCAAGACCACCGCCGAGTCCCACCAGCGCGTGATGGTCGTCGAGGTGATGGGCCGGCACGCCGGCTGGATCGCGCTGGAGTCCGGCATGGCCGGCGGCGCGCACGGCATCTGCCTGCCCGAACGCCCCTTCCAGGTCGACGACCTCGTCAAGATGGTCGAGGAGCGCTTCGCACGCGGCAAGAAGTTCGCCGTCATCTGCGTCGCCGAGGGCGCCCACCCGGCGGAGGGCTCCATGGAGTACAAGAAGGGCGCGATCGACCAGTACGGCCACGAGCGCTTCCAGGGCATCGGCAACCGGCTCGCGGTCGAGTTGGAGCGGCGCCTCGGCAAGGAGGCGCGGCCGGTCATCCTCGGTCACGTCCAGCGCGGCGGCACGCCGACCGCGTACGACCGGGTGCTCGCGACCCGCTTCGGCTGGCACGCGGTGGAGGCCGCGCACCGCGGCGAGTTCGGGAGGATGACGGCGCTGCGCGGCACGAACGTCGAGATGGTGCCGCTTGCCGAGGCTGTGACGCAGCTGAAGACGGTTCCGGTGAGCCGGATGTCCGAGGCCGAGTCGGTCTTCTGACCCGACCGAGGGGGACCTTGGTCCCGAGATTGTCCCGACGTCGGACGTGGGACGGCGGACGTCGGACGGCGGACGTGGGACGTCGGATGTCCGATGTCCGGATGACCTGGCACTCCGACGTCGTCCCGACGCCGTTCCGATGTCCGGGCGCGGTCCCGCCACCCACCGGGACGCCCTTTGGACGTCGGAAGCGCCCCGATCGCCCCCCGTGGACGATCGGGGCCCTTCCCCCGTGATTCCCCCGTGACGATTCCGGCCCGGGCCGGAATTGCCGATTTCCACTCTTGAGTCGAACGGCTCGATCAACAAGGCTTGGGCCTGTCCCGGACATGTCCCAACCCGGTCCGGGGGAGGTGGGGAGCGCGTATGACCGAGGGTTACGCCGGCGGGCGCAGCGCGCCCGACCCGCGAGAGGCCACCGATGCCGCCTCCTTCATCGCGCAGCTCCAAGCGCTCAAGGATTGGTCCGGACTGACCTACCGCGAGCTCTCGGCCCGCGCCTCCGCGCTCGGCGACGTCCTGCCCCGCTCGACCGTGGCCAACATGCTGGCTCGCTCGACCGTCCCCCGTGAGGAGCTCCTGACCTCCTTCGTCCGCGCCTGCGGAGTGGACCCGGGAGCGTTGGAGAGCTGGCAGACGGTCCGCAAGGAGCTGGCGGCTCGGGGTGTGTACGAGCCCTCCGGGAGCGACGTCTCCGCTACGGACGAGGAGACCTCCACCGCCCCGTGGCCCACCGCGCCCGAGCCCGCCCCCGAGAGCCCGCAGCCCGGCCCCCGGTCACGCGTGTCCCGAACACTCGTCACGGTCGTCGCCGTCACCGGACTCGTCCTCGCCGGGGTCAGCGTGGTCGTCGCGCTGGTCAGGGACGGCGACGGCGGCGGGACGGGGACGGGCACCCCGACCGCGCCCGCCGCCGGGGACGTACAGATACGGGTGATCGGCTCGGACCTCTGCCTGAACGAGCGGCGAGGCGGCCGCAGCGGCCAGATCCACCAGCGGAAGTGCGCGGGCGCCGACGTCCCCCGCTACTCC
Source organism: Streptomyces sp. NPDC039609 (assembly GCF_055596705.1). Classification (NCBI taxonomy): domain Bacteria; kingdom Bacillati; phylum Actinomycetota; class Actinomycetes; order Kitasatosporales; family Streptomycetaceae; genus Streptomyces; species Streptomyces sp. NPDC039609. The sequence continues at coordinate 419 of NZ_JBVIUJ010000014.1, read as the reverse complement.
CTCATGGATCTCGGGGCCGGCGCCTGGCGGATCGTCTCCGACCACCCGGACTACGGCCCCGGCTGCTCCGGCATCCCCACCGGCGGCCGCATCGCCGACGCCGCGTTCGAGGACTCCGAGTGCGGCGACCCGACTCGCGTCGAAAGGTTTCGCCTGGAGCCCTTCGGCAGCCCCGTCTCGGGCTACCGCATCGTCCCCGTGGACTCGGCGACGGCCGACTCCTGCGTGACCGTGACGGGCGACCGCGCGGCGGAATGGGCGAAGCTCGCCCAGGCACCCTGCCGCCCGGACGCTCAGGGCCAGCTCTTCAGCTTCGACCGCAGGACCTAGGACCTGTCCGGTCGATCACGGTCTGGGCTGCTCCCGGGATGTGAGTCGCCGGCCCCAGCGGTCGGTCTGCTGACCACGGCAGGTCCTAC
>NZ_JBVIUJ010000013.1:0-236814 GCF_055596705.1 Streptomyces sp. NPDC039609 | reverse complement strand
CACCACCTCCCAGGGCGACATCGCCGCCCACAGCCTGTGACCCGCAGCCCCGACCCACAGCACCGACAAGGAGCAACACCATGACGAACCCGGCCATCGCGGCGAACGGGCTGCGCAAGTCCTACGGCGACAAGGTCGTGCTCGACGGCATCGACCTGACCGTCCCCGAAGGAACCGTCTTCTCCCTGCTCGGCCCGAACGGCGCCGGCAAGACCACCGCCGTCAAGATCCTCTCCACCCTCATCACCGCCGACGCGGCCTCCGGCGAGATCCGCGTCGGAGGCCACGACCTCGCCGCCGACCCGCAGGCGGTGCGGGCCGCGATCGGCGTCACCGGGCAGTTCTCCGCGGTCGACGGCCTGATCACCGGCGAGGAGAACATGCTCCTCATGGCGGACCTGCACTGCCTGTCCAAGCGCGAGGGACGGCGGGTCACCGCCGAACTGCTGGAGCGCTTCGACCTGGTGGAGGCCGCGAAGAAGCCCGCCGCCAGCTACTCCGGCGGCATGAAGCGCCGCCTCGACATCGCCATGACGCTGGTCGGCAACCCGCGGATCATCTTCCTCGACGAACCCACCACCGGCCTCGACCCGCGCAGCCGCCACAACATGTGGCAGATCATCCGCGAGCTCGTCACCGGCGGCGTCACGGTCTTCCTCACCACGCAGTACCTCGAGGAGGCCGACGAACTCGCCGACCGCATCGCCGTGCTCAACAACGGCAGGATCGCCGCCGAAGGCACCGCAGAGGAACTCAAGCGGCTCATCCCCGGCGGACACGTCCGGCTCCGCTTCACCGACCCGTCCAGCTACCAGGCCGCCACCGCCACCCTGCGCGAGGTCACCCGGGACGACGAGACGCTGGCGCTGCAGATCCCCAGCGACGGCAGCCAGCGCGACCTGCGCTCCATCCTCGACCGCCTCGACGCGGCCGGCATCGAGGCCGACGAACTGACCGTGCACACCCCCGACCTCGACGACGTGTTCTTCGCCCTGACCGGCCCGGCCACCATCCCCAGCCAGCCCAACCAGCCCAAGGAGAACCTCCGATGAGCTCCCTCTCCCTCGCCGTGCGCAACTCCTCCACGATGCTCCGCCGCAACCTCCTGCACGCCCGGCGCTACCCGTCGCTGACCCTGAACCTGCTGCTCACCCCGGTCATGCTGCTGCTGCTCTTCGTCTACATCTTCGGCGACGTGATGAGCGCCGGCATGGGGGGCGCCGACCGCTCCGCCTACATCGCCTACGTCGTCCCGGGCATCCTGCTGATGACCATCGGATCCACCGTCATCGGCGCCGCGGTGTCCGTCGCCACCGACATGTCCGAGGGCATCATCGCCCGCTTCCGCACCATGGCCATCCACCGCGGCTCCGTGCTCATCGGGCACGTCATCGGCAGCGTCCTGCAGTCGGTCGCCAGTGTGGTCCTCGTCGGCGCCGTCGCCGTCGCCATCGGCTTCCGCTCCACCGACGCCACCCTCCTGGAGTGGCTGGCCGCCTTCGGCCTCCTCGCGCTCTTCGCCCTGGCCCTCACCTGGATCGCGGTCGGGATGGGTATGGCCAGCCCGAACGCCGAGGCCGCCAGCAACAGCGCGATGCCACTGATCCTCCTGCCGCTCATCTCCAGCGCGTTCACCCCGATCAACGCGATGCCGGGCTGGTTCCAGCCCATCGCCGAGTACCAGCCCTTCACCCCGGCCATCGAGACCCTGCGCGGCCTGCTCCTCGGCACCGAGATCGGCCACAACGGCTGGCTCGCCCTCGCCTGGTGCCTGGTCCTCGCAGGACTCGGCTACCGCTGGTCGACCGCCTCGTTCAAGAACGACCCGAAGTAATCGGCATGAACACGCGGGCCACCCCCGCAACCCGTCCCACCCCAGGGCGGCGCACCCCGACACCACGTCGGAGTACGCCGCCCCGTCGGCTTTCCGGCCGCCCGTCACTGACGACGGATCCGTCGATCCCCGAGGCCGCCGTCCCCCCGGGACCGGTCAGCACGCCGCTGCTGCGGGAACTGTTCGCCAAGGACCCGGAACGCGCCGCCCGCCGTCTGGTCCACATCCCCACGGGCCGGTTCGCAGAGCCGGAGGAGATCGCCGCCGCGGCCGCCTTCCTGGCCGGCGACGACTCGTCGTTCGTCACGGCCTCGGACTTCCTGGTCGACGGCGGCATCGCGGGGGCGTACGTCACCCCGGAGCGATCCGGCGCTACTGGCCGACCACGGAGGCCACGGCGATCATCGCGAACATCAGGACAAGCACACCGGCCATGATCCGGTTACGGGTTTTGGGATCCACCCTTCGAGGTTAACCCGCCCCGCCCAGCGGCCAGACGCCGACCGTCTCGTACCGCGGCTGCTCCCCCGGCACACCACCGCCGGGGAGGTTGCTGCGGACGAGCGCCAGCTCGGGGACCTGCCAGCGGGTGCCCTCGAATCCGGCCATCGCGTCGACGAACGGCCCCAGGCCGACGTCGGCGCGCGAGCGCGCGATCGTCAGGTGCGCCTGGTAGCGGCGGTGCTCGTCCATCGGCACGCCGGCACGGCGGGCGGCCGCGTCGGCGCGCTCCGCGAGCAGGCGCATCTCGTCGAGGTCCCCGGCGGCCCCGGTCCACAGCACCGCCCGGCCGAAGTGTCCGCCGCCGTGCAGACGCAGGGCGAACGGCGGGGTGCGGTGGGCCGCGCGGGCGAGCCTCTCGTGGAGTTCGGGGAGCAGCTCGTCGTCGACCTCGCCCATGAAGGCGAGCGTGAAGTGCCAGCCGGGCCGCGAGGTCCAGCGCAGACGCTCGGCGTCGGGCAGGTGGGCCAGGCGGTCCACGACACGGGCGAGTTCGGTCAGCTGCTCGGGGGGCGGCACTACGGCAGCGAAAAGCCTCATGCGCAGAGTGTGTCAGCGGCTACCGTCGACCGGATGGAGATCACGATCAGGAAGGGCGGGGCGGACGACGTTCCCGCGATACTCGCGCTGCTCGACAGTGCCGTCGTCTGGCTCAACGGCCAGGGGATCACCGACCAGTGGGGCACCGAGCCGTGGTCGACCCGCGCGAAGGCGGTGAGCCTGGTCGAGAAGATCGTGTCCGAGGGCACGCCGTGGATCGCCGAGATCGACGGCGTCCCGGCGGGAACGGTCACCTTGACCCCGCACCCGGCGTCGTACGTGGCGCCGGCGGACGAACCGGAGGTCTACGTCCACATCCTGGCGACGGACGCGCGGTTCCACGGCCGGGGCGTGGGCGCGGCGCTGCTCGCCCACGCGGCGGAGGAGACCCGCCGCCAGGGCCTCTCGCTGCTGCGGGTCGACTGCTTCGCGGGCAGCGAGGGCCGCCTGGTGTCGTACTACGAACGCCAGGGCTTCACGAGGACGACCCCGTTCACGGTGGGCGACTGGCCGGGCCAGGTCCTGGAACGCCGCGTCTGACGACAGCGGGCGGTACGGGGCCCAGGTCGTGACCAGGGGCCCGCAGAGGGCGCCCTCCGTGGTGTGGGCAGGCGTCGGCAGGGCAAGGGGCCGGCCCCGGGACGGCTGAGCCGCCGTCGGGGCTTCCCCTGCGTGCGGGCGCCTGCCCCCAGGCGGCTACGCCGCTGTCGCCAGGCGTTCCCGTTCGACGAACCGCACCCGCGGGTGCCCGCGGTGCCAGCCGAATGCCATCCTCAGGCCGCCGACCCGCGCAAGCACCAGGCCCACCACGCCCGCCGCCACGAGCGAGACCAGGCCGCCCGTCGCGAAGCCCACCCGCGGGCCGTACGTGTCGGTGATCCAGCCGAGCAGCGGCGCGCCGATCGGCGTGCCGCCGGCGAAGACCATCATGTAGAGGCTCATGACCCGCCCCCGCATGGCCGGGTCCGTCGCCAGCTGGACCGCCGAGTTCGCGGTGATGTTGACCGTCAGGCCGAACATGCCGATCGGGACGAGCAGCAGGGCGAAGAGCCAGAAGGACGGCGAGACCGCCGCCGCGATCTCCAGCAGCCCGAAGACCACCGCCGCGACGACCACCATCCGCAGCCGTGTACTTCCCCGGCGCGCTGCGAAGAGCGCGCCCGCGAGCGAGCCGGCCGCGATGAGCGTGTTCAGGAAGCCGTACGTCCCCGCGCCCACGTGGAAGATGTCGTCGGCGAAGGCCGTGAGCCAGATCGGGAAGTTGAACCCGAACGTGCCGACGAAGCCCACGAGGACGATCGGCCAGATCAGGTCCGGCCGCCCGGCCACGTACCGCAGGCCTTCCCGCAGCTGTCCCTTGCCCCGCGGCGCACGCTCCACCTTGTGGAGTTCGGCGGGGCGCATCATCAGCAGCCCGGCCAGCGGGGCCAGGAAGAACAGGCCGTTGAGCAGGAAGGACCAGCCGCTGCCGATGGTGGCGATCAGCAGACCGGCGACCGCCGGGCCGACGAGCCGGGCGGACTGGAAGTTCGCGGAGTTCAGCGAGACGGCGTTGCGCAGCTGGTCGGGGCCGACCATCTCGGAGACGAAGGACTGCCGGGCCGGGTTGTCGACGACGGTGACCATGCCGAGCAGGAAGGCGATCAGGTAGACGTGCCAGACCTGGACGTGACCGGAGAGCGTCAGGACGGCGAGGGCGAGCCCGCAGAGGCCGAGCGCGGCCTGGCTGATCAGGAGGAGCTGTCGTTTCGGGTAGCGGTCGGCGATGACACCGCCGTAGAGACCGAAGAGCAGCATCGGGAGGAACTGCAGCGCCGTGGTGATGCCGACGGCGGCGGCGGATCCGGTGAGGCTCAGGACCAGCCAGTCCTGGGTGATACGGGCCATCCAGGTGCCGGTGTTCGAGACGATGGCACCGGTGAAGAACAGCCGGTAGTTCCGGATCCTGAGCGAGGAGAACGTGCCGCCTCGCCCGGGGGTGTCGGTGTCGGGTTTATGGACGGGTGCGGAGTCTGCTCCGGGTCCCGTACTCAAAGTGCGTCGCCTCCTCGGCGTGGGGGTCTAGAGATGGGCGAGCTTCTCCAGGACGGGGGCGGCCGCGCGCAGCTTGGCCCATTCGTCCTCGTCCAGACCCTCGGCGAGGGACGCCAGCCATGCGTTCCGCTTGCGGCGGGACTCCTCGAGCATGGCCTCGGCCCGCTCGGTCTGGCTGACGACCTTCTGTCGGCGGTCGTCGGGGTGTGGCTCCAGCCGGACCAGTCCCTTGGCCTCGAGCAGCGCGACGATGCGGGTCATCGACGGCGGCTGGACGTGCTCCTTGCGGGCCAGCTCACCGGGGGTGGCGGAGCCGCAGAGCTTCAGGGTGCCGAGCACCGACATCTCGGTCGGGCTCAGCGACTCGTCGACTCGCTGGTGCTTGAGTCGTCGGCTCAGTCGCATGACGGCGGAGCGGAGCTCGTTCACGGCCGCGACATCGTCGGCGGTGCCGTGGGACAGGTCAGGCATGTTTGTTAGCATAACTCATTACCCAATCTAAATACCACCCGGGATGCCCGCGACCGAATCTGTCACCCAAACGAGTGAGTTGGATCCGGAAAGTGACGCACGGGGCCCGTTCCTGCCGCGACCCTGACGGGCATGGGATCGACCGTGCTCAGCCTGCGCATCGACGGTGAGCTGCTCGACCGTCTCAAGGGACACGCCGCCAAACGCGGAATGAGCGTCCAGGACTATGTGGTCCGGACACTCATCCGCGCTGATTTCGACGAAAGGTTTCAGACCGCCGTCGACGAGACGGAGAAGTTCTACGGGCTCAAGCCCACGAACGCCCCGTCATGACCGTGTGGGTCACGTGAGGCCGAGGGCCGGCATCGCGTAGTAGAAGACGAACACCGCCGACACGACGTACATGGCCACCGGGACCTCGCGGCCCCGGCCCGTCGCGAGCCTCAGCACGCTGAACGCGATGAAGCCGATGCCGATGCCGTTCGTGATCGAGTACGTGAACGGCATCATCACCATCGCCAGGAACGCCGGCACCGCGATGGTGAAGTCGCTCCAGTCGATCTCCTTGATCGAACCGGCCAGGATCAGGAAGCCGACCGCGAGCAGCGCGGGTGTCGCCGCCTGGGACGGGACCATCGTGGCCAGCGGCGTCAGGAACAGCGCGACCGAGAACAGACCGCCGGTGACCACCGACGCGAGACCGGTGCGCGCGCCCTCCCCGACTCCCGCCGTGGACTCCACGAAGCAGGTGGTGGCCGAGGAGGAGGTGGCACCGCCGGACGCCACGGCCAGACCGTCCACGAGCAGCACCTTGTTGATGCCGGGGAAGTTGCCGTCCTTGTCGATCAGCTTCGCCTCGTCGCCGACACCGAGGATGGTGCCCATCGCGTCGAAGAAGCAGGACAGCAGCACGGTGAAGACGAAGAGGACGCCCGTCAGCATCCCGACCTTCTCGAAGCCGCCGAACAGGCTCACCTCGCCGACCAGACCGAAGTCGGGCGAGGCCACCGGGTTCCCGGGCCAGGTCGGGGTGGTCAGACCCCAGGACGGGATGGTGGCGACGGCGTTGATCACCATCGCGACGATCGTCATCACGACGATGGAGATGAGGATGGCGCCCGGCACCTTGCGGATGATCAGCGCGAGGGTGAGCAGCGTGCCCAGGATGAAGACCAGGACCGGCCAGCCGGTGAGGTGACCGTCGCCGCCGAGCTGGAGCGGGACGGTGGTGTGCGCGGCGTCGGGGATACGGGAGACGAAGCCCGAGTCGACGAGGCCGATGAGCATGATGAAGAGGCCGATACCGATGGCGATGCCCTTGCGCAGGCCGACCGGGACGGCGTTCATCACGCGCTCGCGCAGGCCCGTCGCCACCAGCAGCATCACGACGAGGCCTGCGAGGACGACCATGCCCATGGCGTCCGGCCAGGACATCTTCGGCGCGAGCTGGAGGGCGACGACGGTGTTGACGCCGAGGCCTGCCGCGAGGGCGATCGGGACGTTGCCGATGACACCCATGAGGAGCGTCGAGAAGGCCGCGGTGAGCACGGTCGCGGTGACCAGCTGCCCGCCGTCGAGCTGGTGCCCGTACATGTCCTTGGCGCTGCCGAGGATGATCGGGTTCAGCACGATGATGTAGGCCATCGCGAAGAAGGTGGCGAAGCCGCCGCGGACCTCACGGGCGACGGTCGACCCGCGCTCGGAGATCTTGAAGAAGCGGTCGAGTCCGGAGACCGGTCGCTGCGGCGACTCGGGCGCGGGCTCGGGAGATATGGCCTTGGCGGGGGCCGTGGTGCTCATGGGGTGGTTCCTCTTCGGGGCGTCCAATTTGGCGGTTCATACGAGAGAAACCCGCCAGAGGCAAACCGTTTCAGTATGAACACATGAACGAGCGAGCGTCTATCTCCGCGCGTAGACCCCTTTTCCCGCCGCCTAGACTGACCGCATGGCGAAGTGGACCCCCAAGCACGAGGCACCCGAGCCCCTGGAGGGGCCCGTCGTCGCCACCATCACCGGCGGCACGATCCTCTGGTTCGTACTCTTCCTGGTCCAGGTCCCCTTCTACGGCTGGTTCGACGACCGGGACCTGACCTGGTGGGTGTGGACCTGCCTGGCCGGCGCCGGCCTCGGGCTCATCGGCATCTGGTACGTACGCAAGCGCGACGCCGCGATCAAGCGGCACGAAGCCGAGCGGAACGCCTCGCCCGCCCCCTGATCCCACTCCTTGATCCGCGTAGTACCGCGGGACGATTTCCGTCCTCCCGCGGTCTGATGTTCACCCTTCTCGGCGGGTGAACGGTCGCTTCCGGTCGTACCGTCGAAACCATGACTCAGCGGGCGAAGATCGACACGGACGACAGTGAGATCGCGGACGAGCCCCCGGTCGTCCACCGCGTCGCCGGACTGACCTCCGCCGAGGTCTCCGAACGCGTCGCCCGCGGCGAGGTCAACGACGTCCCGGTCCGCAGTTCGCGCTCCACCGTGGACATCGTCCGCGGCAACGTCTTCACCCGCTTCAACGCGATCATCGGCGTGCTCTGGGTGATCATGTTCTTCGTCGCCCCGATCCAGGACAGCCTCTTCGGCTTCGTGATCGTCGCCAACACCGGCATCGGCATCATCCAGGAACTGCGCGCCAAGAAGACCCTCGACAGTCTGGCCGTCATCGGTGAGGCGAAACCGACGGTCCGGCGCGACGGGGTCTCCGCCGAGGTCTCCACCTCCGAGATCGTCCTCGGCGACCTCATCGAGCTCGGACCCGGCGACAAGGTCGTCGTGGACGGCGAGGTCGCCGAGGCCGACAGCCTGGAGATCGACGAGTCGCTGCTGACCGGCGAGGCCGACCCGGTGGTGAAGAAGCCCGGCGACAGGATGATGTCGGGCTCTTTCGTGGTCGCGGGCGGCGGCGCGTTCACCGCCACCAAGGTCGGGCGCGAGGCGTACGCGGCCCAGCTCGCCGAGGAGGCGTCCCGCTTCACCCTCGTCCACTCCGAGCTGCGCTCCGGCATCTCCACGATCCTCAAGTACGTGACATGGATGATGGTCCCGACCGCGATCGGCCTCATCATCAGCCAGCTCGTCGTCAAGGACAACAATTTCAAGGACTCCGTCGCCCGGACCGTCGGCGGCATCGTCCCGATGATCCCCGAGGGGCTCGTCCTCCTCACCTCCGTCGCCTTCGCGATCGGCGTGATCCGGCTCGGCCGCAAACAGTGCCTCGTGCAGGAGCTGCCGGCCATCGAGGGCCTGGCCCGCGTCGACATCGTCTGCCTCGACAAGACGGGCACGCTGACCGAGGGCGGCATGGACATCACCGAGCTACGGGCCCTCAACGGAAGCGACGAGGAGTACGTACGGAAGGTCCTCGGCGCCCTCGGCGAGTCCGACCCGCACCCCAACGCCTCGCTCCAGGCCATCATCGACGCCTACCCCGACGCGGAGGAGTGGCGCTGCACCGAGTCGCTGCCGTTCTCCTCCGCCCGCAAGTACAGCGGCGCGGCGTTCAGCGAGGGCGACGGCGAGAACTCCGCCTGGCTCCTCGGCGCCCCCGACGTCCTCCTGAAGGCCGGGGACCCGACCCTCACCGAGATCGACCACCTCAACGAGCAGGGGCTCCGGGTCCTCCTCCTCGCCCGTACGAACCGCGATCTCGACTCCCCCGACGTGGCTCAGGACGCCGACCCGACCGCGCTCGTCGTCCTCGAACAGCGGCTGCGCCCGGACGCCGCCGACACCCTCTCCTACTTCGCCGACCAGAACGTGGCCGCCAAGGTCATCTCCGGCGACAACGCGGTCTCCGTCGGAGCCGTGGCCGGGAAGCTCGGCCTGCCCGGGGCCGAGAACACCGTCGACGCCCGCCACCTGCCCACCGAGCAGGCCGCGATGGCCGACGAACTCGACCGGAACGCGGTCTTCGGCCGCGTCACCCCGCAGCAGAAGCGGGACATGGTCGGCGCCCTCCAGTCCCACGGCCACACGGTCGCCATGACCGGTGACGGCGTCAACGACGTCCTCGCCCTCAAGGACGCCGACATCGGCGTCTCGATGGGCTCGGGCTCCGAGGCGACCCGGGCCGTCGCCCAGATCGTCCTCCTGAACAACTCCTTCGCGACCCTGCCGTCGGTGGTCGCCGAGGGCCGCCGGGTCATCGGCAACATCACCCGGGTGGCGACCCTCTTCCTGACGAAGACGGTCTACTCCGTCCTCCTGGCCGTCCTGGTGGTCTGCTCCCAGGTCGAGTACCCCTTCCTGCCGAGGCATCTGACCCTGCTGTCCACCCTCACCATCGGCGTCCCCGCGTTCTTCCTCGCCCTCGCCCCCAACAAGGAGCGCGCGAAGCCGAACTTCGTGAGACGGGTGATGCGGTACGCGATCCCGGGCGGCATCGTCGCGGCGGCGGCCACCTTCACCACGTACCTCATCGCCCGCGCGCACTACAGCGGCCCGGGTGCCCTCGACGCGGAGACGAGCGCCGCCACCCTGACCCTCTTCCTGGTCTCCATGTGGGTCCTGGCGATCGTCGCCCGCCCCTACACCTGGTGGCGCATCGCCCTGGTCGCCACGATGGGCGGCGCCTTCCTCCTGGTCCTCGTCGTCCCCTGGCTCCAGGACTTCTTCGCCCTGAAGCTGGTGGGCGTGACGATGCCCTGGACGGCGGTCGCGATCGCGGCGGTCGGCGCGGCGCTGCTGGAGGTGGCCTGGCGCTGGGTGGACCGGAGGTTCCCTGCGTAGGGCGACGGGCCCTCGGCCCGCACCACGGGGCGCGGGTGGTCAGAGGGGCTGGAGTCGGGCGCGCAGGAGGCAGAACTCGTTGCCTTCCGGGTCGGCCAGGACGTGCCAGCTCTCGCTGCCGTCCTGGCCGACGTCCACCGGCTCGGCGCCCAGGGCGAGCAGCCGTTCCAGTTCGGCGTCCTGGTCGCGGTCGGTGGCGTTGACGTCGATGTGCAGCCGGAGCTTCCCGGTCCGCGGGTCGCTGCTGGGGCTGAGGACGAGGGTGGGCAGGCCGCTGGAGCCGGCGTCGAGCGGCCCGTTCTCGATGGATCCGTCGTCCTCCCGGCCCCGTTCGACGTAGCCGAGCACCTCGATCCAGAAGGCGGCGAGCCGTTCGGGGTCGACGCAGTCGATGACCAGTTCACTGATGCGGCATGCCATGGCCGTCAGTGTAGGGACGGGGACGACTCGGAAGTCGAGGGAACGATCGGGTCGGGGTCCCGGGCTGTCGCCGTCCACAGACGGCGGCAGGAGAGGACGGCCGCGGTGAGCAGGAGGCCGTTGCGGGCGACCATCAAGGTGTTGCCCAGGGCCGTGCCCTGCATGACCTCCAGGTAGTTGAGCGGGTAGGCGAACGCCGTCACGGCGGTCGCGGCGAGCAGGACCCAGGCCACCGGGCGCTGCGTGGTGAGCCGGGAGGTGAGGCAGACCGCCGCCAGGCCCAGCAACCAGACCATGTACTGCGGGCTGATCACCCGGCTGGTGACCGTGAACAGCAGGATCGCGGTGAGCGCCGCGTCGAACGGTGTCGCCTCCGTCCACCGCGAGGCCCGGCCCCGCCAGAACATCAGCCAGCCGAACGCGGCGGCCGTCAGCATCAGCGACAGCTGCGCCACGGTCGCCACGTGCTCACCGCTGAACTCCAGTGCGCCGTAGCGGGTCTCCACCCAGATCGGCATCCCCGACGCCCGCATCAGCGACAGCACCGTGCCGCCCAGCGACTCGATCTGCACACCCCGGGCGCCCTGCTGCTGCAGGAAGTCGAAGCTGTGCCGGAAGGCGACGGCGAGGACGGTCAGCAGCGCGGCGGCGGCCGCGGCGGCGGACACCCAGGCGTCCCTGGTGGTACGGCCCCGCTCCATGCCCACCAGGGTGAGCAGTGGCCACACCTTGATCAGCGCCCCGAACGCGGCGAGCGCCCCGCCGAGGCGCGGCCGCCGGCGGCCGGCGAGCAGCGCGAGGACGGCGAGGGCCGTCACCTGGATGTCGAACCGCCCGTGCGGCAGGTTCAGGAGCATGGGCAGCCCGGCGGTCCACAGCCACGCCCCCGCGAGCCTGCGGCCGGGGCGGGCCAGGGCCACCGTGACCACGGCGTCGGCGACGAGCGTGAGCACGAGGAACGCCGCGAAGTAGTCGAGGAAGGGCAGCAGCGACGGGGAGAGGAACAGCAGACCGGCGCCCGGCGGGTACTGCCAGGTGACGTCGCCGACCGGGAAGGCGCCGTCGGCCAGTTGCTGGGACCACCGCGGGTAGAGGAACTCCACCTCGGACGAGACGTTGCTGACGCCGATGTCGTCCTGGACCAGCAGGTACACCATGACGATCCGGGTCAGGGCCCAGACCGTCCCGATCGCCGCGAGCGACCTGCCCTTGGACCAGGTCGCGGCCCAGGCGTCCGCGTGCCGGGCCGCTCTGTCCAAGGCACGCGCCGCCGCACCTCGGCCATCGACCGGGTCTTTCTGCTGATGGGGGACGGCCGGGTCATGGGTGGCCGGGTCCGGGCCCCCCTCGGGAGGGGCGCCGCCCAGAAGGCCGGCCTTCTGCTGCGTCATGGATCGAAAATGTAGACCGATATGACCACTTTCTCCCGGAGCGAACCGCTGGTCCGGGCGCACGTCCCCCGGAGAGCGGCCCCGGAGGGGCCGGGCCGGGCAACCCTTTGGCGGGGCCAGGTGTCCACCCTGTGCGCACACGCATCGTGCGCGTGTCCGAAGACCAGGTGCCGTCCGGCGCCTGTGGGAGGGAACCCCGATGAAGCTCCGCCCGGCCGCCACCGCGGCCGCCACCACCGCCGCGCTGCTCCTCGCCTCACCCGCCGCCGCCCATGCCGCCGGACCTCCGGCGGACCTGCCGAGCTGCGTGGACGTCTCGAACGGAGACTACGAACAGAAGTCGCTCACCGCGAAGCTGGACGTGGTCGCCGCCTCCGTCGTGGCGGGCAGCGGCTGGCAGCCGGTGAAGGGCTCGGTGACCAACATCGGGACCGAGGACCTGCCGGGCGTCGCGGTGGACGCGTACCCCTGGCGCCAGGTCGAGTTCCCGGAGTACCACCTGGGCGACTATGTGAAAGCGCAGGTGAAGGCGGCCGACGGAAGCTGGCGCGACCTGGGGGACGGGCTGGCGGACGTCGACGAGATCGCGCTCCTGAAGGCCGGCGAGACCAAGCACTACGAGCTGCGCGTCCAGGTGCTCGCCAAGATCCCCGCCGACCTCACCGGAGCGGATTTCAGCCTGTACGGGAGGTTCGCCGACGTCTACAGCCACCCGGACACCGGCAATCGGACCGACTGCGTGGGGGTCGCCCCCGCGCAGGACGGCTTCATGATCAAGCCCGCCCCGACCACCCGGCCGACGCCGACCAGGACCCCGACGACGACCGCCACGCCGACGCGGACCGCCTCACCGACGGGGACCGCCACGCCCACCCGGACCGCCACGCCCACGACAGCGCCGACCGCGACTCCGTCGGCCACACCTCCGGCCGCCCACGCGCCGGACACCGGCGGCGGGCTCGCCGACACCGGCTCGTCGGGCACGGCCACGCTCGCCGTCATCGGTGGCGCGGTCGTCGTCCTCGGCGCGGCGGCGGTGCTCTTCGGCCGCCGCCGCAACCGCTGACGTCCTGGTCGAAGGACGTCTAGTCGAACCACCGGTCCCTGGCCAGCTCCGCCGTCCTCGACGGGTCCTCCAGCAGGGCCGCGACCTCGAAGCGGCGGGGCCACTGGCCGGCCGCCCAGGCCAGACCCGCGGCGACGCCCTCAAGGGTCGCCGCGTGGATCGTGCCGTCGGGCGTGCGGCGCCAGTCGAGTTCGACGCCCGCGGCGCGAAGCTCCTCGTGCTCGATGTACGAGTCCGGGGTCGCCGGCCCGAGGAGGGCGTGCACCGAGGGCGGTACGTCGTGTTCCTCGCCGACCGTGGTGACCTCGGCCTCCACGGACTCGCTCAGCCGCCGGACCTGGAACAGCTCCGCCAGATCCGCCGCCCGCGACGGGGAGACCGGGAGCAGGGGCAGCCCGCCGGCCAGCGGGAGGAGGTCGGGAGCGTCCGCGACCAGCGCCTCGGAGGCGTCGACCACCAGCAGTTCCCCGTCCACGACCGCACGCAGCTCGTCGGGGAGGGTGACCTGCTCGGGGTCCAGTTCGGCGAGCGCGGTGTACAGCGCGTGCAGCTGGGCGCCGGTCACCTCCCGCTCCGGGGAGGCGAGACGGGCCAGGAGTTCGGCCGCGCCGCCCGGCTCGTCGAGGAGCGCGGCGACCGAGGTGCGGACGCCCAGGGCCCGCAGGACCTGCTCGTCCTCGAAGCCGGTCGCGTCGGCGGAGTCGTACAGGCCCATGAGCAGCGGGTCCGTACCGGCGGCCCGCAGACCGGCCGGGCGGCGGCCGTCGAGGACCGGGTGGTCGCGGAGCCACCAGGCGGTGTACGACCGTACGGTCTCGGTCGTCCCGTCCGGCATGAGGACCCGCACGGGCTGGGTGAGCGCGTCCCGCAGCGGCGGCTGCGCCAGCAGGGCGAGAGCCTGCGGCCAGGCCTCGTCGTCGACCAGGTCCAGGTCCCGTACGGCGACGATCTCGGTCGCTACCGGCGGCACCGGCGCCTCCGGCAGCCGGTCGAGGACGTCCTCGCACCACACGTCGACCGCGTCGAGGAGCCCGGCGTCGTCGGACTCGGCGAAGTCGCTCTCGCGGGGCTCCAGTTCGTCCGGGTCGAGGACGAGGTCGGTGGCCCGGACCAGGGCGAAGTTGGCGAGCACCCCACAGGCGGCGAGGGGCTGCTCGCCCCACCGCTCGGCCAGTTCTGCGTCGCAGAGCGCCAGCTCGTCCTCGCGCATCACGGCGGCGAAGGCACTGCCGGGCAGGACCAGTTCACCGGCGGGCGCGAGCTCGCCGTCCTCGTCGGGCAGGGCGAGGGCGCCGAGCCACGGCTCGTCGCCGGGCTCCAACTCGGCGTCCCGGACGAGCGCGAGGACCGTCTCGGCGAGCTCGTCGGCGTCCAGGGTGTCCGCGTCCTCGTCCCAGATCTCCCCCGCGTCGAGGGAGCCGGCCACCGCCGCCCTGACCTGAGGTGTCGTCAGCACGGCGCGGGGCGTGGCGGGCAGGGCGCCCAGCTTCTCCAGGAGGGGGTGAGCGGCGTCCGGATGGGCGACCTTGAGGCCGAGCCGGGTCAGGTCGGCGGGAGTGTGGTCCTGGGGCAGCAGCACATGCCGGGGGCCGATGGTCGTCCGGATCCGGGAGCCGGGCTGCTCTTCCCGGCCCTCGCGGGCCTCGCGGTCCTCGTCGAGACCCTCATCGTAGGTACGTTCGGCATCCCCGCCCGCCAGCGGGACCGGCAGGCCCGTGAGACGGTCCGGGTCCACCCCGGCCAGCGAGTCGTACAGCTGCCACCACCACGACGGCGCCCGGTCCACCCCGGCCAGCCGGTCGATCGCCTCCGTCAGCGGCACCCGCCCGATCCCCAGCGTGCGCAGCTCGGGCCGCCGTTCGAGCCCGGCGGGCAGCAGGGTCGGGAAGACCTCGGCCAGGACGGCGACGGTCTCGGCGCCCGCGCCCTCCACGACCTCCGCCTCCACGGGCCGCAGCGCGGGCATGTCCTCGGACGGCGCCTCGGGGGCCAGGAAGGCCACCCGCGGCAGACGCTCCAGGATCGCCGCGCGCAGCGCCCCGTCCAGGACGCCCTTGCCGAGCAGGCCGGGCACCAGGTCGATCGTGGCGACCGTCACCGGCAGCCAGTCCGCGAGGAGTTCGGCGTAGGCGTCGGCCGCCCGCTCGACCAGGAAGTCGGTGAGCGGCCCGGGCGCCGGATGGCGGCGGGCGGTGTCCAGCGGGAGGGAGGCGATCAGCAGGGCGGGCAGGCCGAGCGGTTCGTCGGTGGGGGTGGGGGCGTGCACGACGGGGGAGGTACGGGGGAACAGCGGCGCGCCCTCGCCGTCGACCGGCACGGCCCAGGTCACCGACCAGTGCGGGCGCAGCCGTTCCTCGACCGGCCGGCCCTTGAGGAGCGCGGGGTCGAGGGGGCCGCCGTGGCTGACGGTCCGCCAGCGGTGGGTGCCGGTCGCGGAGTCGGCGATGTGGACGTAACCGTCCGCCTCGGAACGGCGGAGCGTCCGTACGCCCTCCGAGGTGTCGACCACGATCTCGGCGAGGCCGGGGAGAGTGAGGAGCAGGGCGTCGTCGATGGAGTCGAGGAGCCGCTCGGCGAGGTCGACGGCGGCGGAGTCGCGCAGCGGGAGCACGACGACGGTGTCGTAGCCGTCGGGGGCGGTGCCCTCGGCGGGCAGCGGAAGGCGCAGCAGCGGGACATGGCCGTCGCGGCGGCGCAGCTCGTCCCCGAGGCCGGGGCTGTGCCGGGCGACCTCGGCGGCCAGCTCGCGGGCCTCGGCGAGGGACCAGCGGACACCGCCGTGGCGGCCCAGGACGGCGGGCTCGTCGGAGACGGCGAGGACGGCGGCGAAGCCGACACCGAAACGGCCGACGGCGGTCGCGTCGTGCTCGCCCCGCTTCGCGGAGGCGCGCAGCGTGGACAGGGACTCGACGCCGGTGGCGTCCAGCGGGGCGCCGGTGTTGGCGGCGGCGAGGACGGCGGGGGCATCGGGGCCTGCGGCGTGCAGGGTGAGCCGGAGTCTCCCCGTCACCCCTGCGCGGCGGGCCGCGTCGGCGGCGTTCTGGGCGAGCTCGACGACGAGGCGGTCGCGGTAGCCGCCGAGGGCGAGGTCCTCCTCGGCGTTGGCGTCCTCCCGGAACCGGGCGGGCCCGGCACCCCAGGCATCGAGCACGCCTCTCCGCAGCCGTGCGGTACCGAAGGGGTCGGCTCCGTCGGTCGACGTCCTGACGCTGACGCTCACGTCTGACTCCACTCTGCGGGGCGGGATTGTGCCGGGGCCCGAAGGTACCGCGACCTGCACGTCCCCGGGCGCCACGGGGTACCCGACGACCGCCATCCCGACTACCCGAGCGCGCCGAGCCCATTCCCCCCGGGGGTCGCCACGCGAGCGATCAGCCCACGCCCGACGCGTACGCCGGCGCCCCGCGAGGCCACCCCAGCGCGTGCGCCCGCATCCCGCTGCCCACCCACACCACCCGCGTGTGGGCAATCGTCCCGCTGGGCTGGGGTCCCCCGGACGGAGTCTGGGGGAGGGGGGGCACACGGGACGGCCGCCCTTGCGGGCGCGTCCGCTCCGGCCGGCCCCCGCACCACGAGGCACGTGCACGGTCCAGGGCCCTGGGGCTCGGGGCACAAGGGGCACAGGCGCCTGCAAGGGCGCCGTCCGTTGCGCTACGGCGGTGGGTGCGGAGCCCCCCGCCCGTTACGAGTGGCCCAGGTCTTCCGACGTGCCGTCCGGTTCCGTCGTCGAGCCCGAATCCTTCGCCGGACGCAGCGGGAACGCGTCCGCCCCCATCGAGTCCAGCACCGGCGGCGCCGGCCGCGGCGGCTTCGGCATGACCGCCGCCTCCGAGTGCCCGCCACAGCCGTACGCGAGCGACACGACCCGCCCGTCCGCCGGCGAGAACTCGTTCGCGCACACACCGAACGCCTGCTTCAGCGAGCCCGCCAGCGGCACCAGGAACGCGCAGGACTCGCACGACGCCGGCGCGGCCTGCGCCATCGGCGTCTTCGCCCCGAACGACTCGTCCCACCGGTCCGCCGCCACATGCAGCCCGTACCGCGACAGCACCCGCGCCCGCCGCATCCCGAGCTCCTCGGCGACCGAGGCGATCGCGCCCCGGGACGGCGTACGGGACACGATCTCGGCGTCCTCGGCGTCGAGATGGTCCGCCATCTCCTCCGAGACCGCGGAGTTCGGCGGCGGCGCGTCCTCCCCGGAGTACCCCGGCTCGAGCCGCAGGTCGTCCTGCTCCGTCGGCAGCAGGTCCCCCGGCCCCATGTCACCTGGCCGCAGCCGCTCGCTCCACGGCACCCACTCCGGGGCGAGGAGAGCGTCGGAGCCGGGCAGCAGGACGGTCTCGTCGAGGGTGACGTTCTTCGCCCGGGAGGCGCGCGTGACCGTCACGGCCCAGCGCCAGCCGCGGTAGCCGGGCTCCTTGCACTCGAAGAAGTGCGTGACCACCCGGTCACCCTCGGCGACGGCCTCCACGTGCGCCCCGACGATGCCGGGTGCGGCCGCCTCATCGGCGGCCGCCCGCGCCAGGTCTACCGCCTCGGCGCACAGGCGGTCGGGGGTACGCGGGGTACGCGCAGTACGGCTTCGCGTCGTCGCAGCACTCACAGGTCTCGCTTCTCTCCTACGCCGTCTCACGGGTGCGCCGGGCCGAGGAGCGGGAGCGAAGCTACGGGCGGCGGGCGGAGCGGACCAGAGGGCCGCATCGACGTCCGCACCCGACATGTCTCGCGTGTCTCGGGCACACCTATCGTCATCCATTCTGCGGGATGCCGAAGAGGCGCGCGGCCGAGAACTTCCGCCGGTGGCGCGCTACGCACGCTACCCCCTCTGCCGCCCGCCGCCCACCTGCCCGCCCCAAGTGGCCCGTATCGCGGACTTCCCGACCACAATCACGCAGGGTTGGAGAGGGCCGCAGGGCCGCGCCAACGGTTCGTCCGGGACTGGTGTGGGGCACTATGACGGAGTGGCAGCCGCACGGTCGTCCGCACGATCCCACGATCATGCCGGGCCGCTCAGCCGAGCGGGCCGGGCGGTCGGGCGCGCCCTTCACCTGCCGTTCACCGGTACGGCGAAGGGGATCCGAAAGGCGACGCACGCGCACGGCGCGGGCGAGTCGGGTCTGGGAAAACTGATCGAGCTGCACGCCGTGAACGGCGCCGGCGACGTCATGATCACCGTCGCGCTCGCGTCCACCGTCTTCTTCTCCGTACCGACCGACGAGGCACGCGGCCGGGTCGCGCTCTACCTGGCGATCACGATGCTCCCGTTCACGCTCCTCGCCCCCGTGATCGGCCCGCTCCTGGACCGCATCCCGCACGGCCGCCGCGCCGCGATGGCCGGGGCGATGCTCACCCGGGCGGTCCTGGCGATCACCATGTCGGCGGCGGTGTCCACGGGCGGCCTCGAGCTGTACCCGGCGGCGCTGGGCGTGCTGGTGGCGTCGAAGGCGTACGGGGTGGTGCGCAGCGCCGTCGTGCCGCGTCTGCTGCCACCCGGCTTCTCCCTGGTCAAGGCGAACTCCCGGGTCACCCTCGCCGGCCTGCTGGCCACCGGCATCGCCGCGCCGATCGGGGCGGGGCTGCAGCAGGTCGGGCCGGCCTGGCCGCTGTACGGGGCGTGTGCGCTGTTCCTGCTGGGCGGGTACTGGGCGTTCCGGATGCCGCACAAGGTCGACTCGGCGAAGGGTGAGCGGCGCGCGCACCTGCTGACGCACGGCGAGAAGAAGCCGAGCCTGCGGACGGTGGGCCCGGCGGTGCTGCACGGGCTCCAGGCGAACGCGGCGCAGCGGATGCTGTCGGGGTTCCTGATCTTCTTCCTGGCGTTCCTGCTGCGCGAGCATCCGCTGCCGGGGCAGAGCGCGGCGGTGTCGCTGGCGATGGTGGCGGTGGCGGCAGGGGTGGGGAACGCGTGCGGGACGGCGGTGGGCTCGCTCCTGAAGGAGCGCGGCCACGCGCCGGAAGTGATCATCGCCACGATGATCACGACCGTGTGCGGGGCGGCGGTCCTCGCGGCCGTGTTCTTCAGCGGGGCGATGGTGGCGGTGCTGGGGGCGGTGGCGGGCCTGACGCAGGCGCTGTCGAAGCTGTCCCTGGACGCGCTGATCCAACGGGACGTGCCGGAGGTGGTCCGCACGTCGGCGTTCGCCCGCTCGGAGACGCTGCTGCAGATGTCGTGGGTGGTGGGCGGCGGGATCGGCATCTCGCTCCCGCTGAGCGGCCAGGTGGGTATGTGGGTCGCCGCGGCCATCCTGGGCCTGGGCGCCATCCTGGCCGTCCGCGGCCTCCTGACGGCGGCGCGGACTCCGGACGACAAGAAGGCGGAGGTGACATGACCCCCACCCGCAGGCGCGTGGTCGCACCGAAAACGCGGCGCGCCGCACCCCCGCGTGGCGGAGTCCGGTGGGCCCGATAGCCTTCGGGCCATGACCGTTGCGTTCTTCACCGGCTCGCGCCGCCGGGCCGCCGTCGCCCTCGGGGCCGTCTCCGCCGGGCTCCTCGTACTCTCCGCCTGCGACAAGCCGACTCCGCTCGCGACCCTGACGGTCGGGACCAAGTCGATCCACTCCGAGGCCGCCTGCTACAACGACGGCGACGCCATCAAGGAGTCGCAGATCCAGCAGTGCCTCAACAAGAAGGCCGAGAAGACCATCACGGTCTCCGCGGACGACAAGATCCGCTTCGGCGTCGACCCCTCGATCGCCGAGAACGGCTGGACGATCTTCCTCGGCGGCCAGAACGCCGAGCCGGAGCCCTACAAGAAGACGTACCGGACCATCCCGGCCAGCGCCTTCTTCTCCACCCAGACCGGCGAGGCCACCAACTCGACGCAGGTCACCATCGTCGAGAACGACGGCAAGAAGCTGACCGGCATCTGGCACTTCGAGCTGAAGAAGGACGCCTGATCCTCCGGTGCTCCTCCGGATCCTGATCGTGACGGCCGTGGCGGCGGAGGCGGACTCCGTCGCCCGGGGCTTCACGTTCGGCGGACCGGGCTCGGGCGAGTTCCCGCTGCCCGGCGGCTTCGTGCTGCGCCGCCACGCGGGTACGGGACCTGAAGGGCGACCCGCTGTCGTCGACGTGCTCGTCGGCGGCGTCGGCCCCGCCTCGACGGCCGCCGCCACCGCCACGGCCCTCGCACACGCCTCCGCCGCACACGACCCCGCCGCCGGTCCGCACGCGCCCTACGACCTCGTCGTCTCCGCCGGCATCGCCGGTGGGTTCCAGCCGCTCGCGCCCCTCGGCTCCGTCGTCGTCTCCGACGCCATCGTCTCCGCCGACCTCGGCGCGCAGACTCCCGACGGCTATCTGACCGTCGAGGAGCTCGGCTTCGGGCGGTCCTCGCACGCCGTGGACGCCACCCTCACCCGCCGGATCTCCGACGCCCTCACCCGGAACGAACGACCCCACACCGTCGCGCCCATGCTCACCGTCTCCACCGTGACCGGCACCGCCGAGCGCGCCGACGAGCTGGCACGGCGTCACCCGCGCGCCGCCGCCGAGGCGATGGAGGGCTTCGGCGTGGCCGAGGCCGCCGCCGCGTACGGCGTCCCCGTGGTCGAGATCCGCGCCGTCTCCAACGCCGTCGGCCCCCGCGACCGCGCCGCCTGGCGCATCGGCGAGGCCCTGGACTCGCTGCGGCACACGTTCCAGCTGCTCAGCACCACCGTCTTCGTGGAGCCCGCCCCATGACGCCCAAGCTCAAGATCGCGTACTCGCCCTGCCCGAACGACACCTTCGTCTTCGACGCCTGGGCCCACGGCCGCGTCCCCGGCGCCCCGCGCCTCGACGTGACGTTCGCCGACATCGACCTCACCAACGGCTGGGCCGAGGGCGACGACCCCGCGTACGACGTCCTCAAGGTCTCGTACGCCGTGCTGCCCTGGGTCCTCGACCAGTACGCGCTGCTGCCCTGTGGCGGCGCGCTGGGCCGCGGCTGCGGCCCCCTGGTGCTGACGCGGGAGCCGGGCGTGGATTTGACGGGGAAGACGGTCGCCGTGCCGAGCGAGCGCTCTACCGCGTATCTGCTCTTCCGGCTCTGGGCCGCCGACGTCGTCCCTGGCGGCGTGGGGAACGTCGTCGTGGTGCCGTTCCACGAGATCATGCCCGCCGTGCGCGACGGGAAGGTCGACGCGGGGCTCGTCATCCACGAGGCCCGGTTCACCTACCAGAACTACGGCCTCCACGCGCTGGCCGACATGGGCGCGCACTGGGAGGACACCACCGGTCTGCCGATCCCGCTGGGCG
Organism: Streptomyces sp. NPDC039609; assembly: GCF_055596705.1. Lineage (NCBI taxonomy): Bacteria > Bacillati > Actinomycetota > Actinomycetes > Kitasatosporales > Streptomycetaceae > Streptomyces > Streptomyces sp. NPDC039609. The sequence continues at coordinate 215,585 of NZ_JBVIUJ010000013.1, read as the reverse complement.
CGATCATCGCCCGGCGCTCGCTCGGCCCGGACATGCTGCGGCGCCTCGCCGACGCGGCCCGCGCATCCGTACGGATGGCGTGGGACGACCCGGCCGCCTCGCGCCCGTACGTACTCGAGCACGCGCAGGAGATGGATCCCAAGGTGGCCGATCAGCACATCGGTCTCTACGTCAACGAGTTCACGGCCGACCTCGGCGAGGCCGGCTACGCGGCGGTCCGCGGGCTGCTCACGCGCGCCGCGGCCGAGGGGCTCGTACCACCCCTCGGCCCGGACGCACTGGCGTTCCCGTAACCCTGACGGGCCACCTCCGACGGCCCGCCTCAGACGTCGAGCTGGTCCGCGACCGCCCGCAGCAGGCCGGCGATCTTGGCGCCCTGCGCCTTGTCGGGGTAGCGGCCCCGCTCGAGCATCGGGGTGATGTTCTCCAGGAGCGTCGTCAGGTCCTGCACGATGGACGCCAGTTCGTCGGGCTTACGGCGCTGCGCCGCGGCGACGGAGGGCGTCGGGTCGAGGACCGTCACGGACAGCGCCTGGTCGCCGCGCTGACCCGCGACCACCCCGAACTCCACGCGCTGCCCCGGCTTGAGGGCGTCGACTCCGGCAGGGAGCACCGACGAGTGGACGAACACGTCGCCGCCGTCGTCCCGGGAGAGAAAGCCGAAGCCCTTCTCACTGTTGAACCATTTGACCTTGCCGGTAGGCACGTCTGTCCTTGTCCTCGTACTCGATGGATACGCCGGGAATCCGGCTCTGGATACCAACTACAGCGGGCGCCCGACCTCCCTCGAGCTCTCGACTCCACTCGAGCAGGGGACCCCCAGGCGCCAAGGCTAATGGGCTTCGGGCTGGTGACAAGACGTCGCCGGTTTGTTCCTCCGGCCTGGGAACTACCCTGGCCGAATGCGTAGTGAAACCCCTTCCGCCCTGTCGGACGACTCCGCGCCGGGTGATGGTCTCGTCCGGGCCGGTGCGATTGTCTTCATCGTCGGCGCGGTGGCCACGCTGGTCACGGTGGCCCCGCTGTTCCTGGGCACCGACCCGTTCCCGCCGATCGCGTACGCGGTGTGCATGCTGATGGGCGTCGGATTCCTGGTCGCGGGCGCCGGGGTGCTGCGCTCGATCGCGGCGCAGCGTCGCCAGGCGAAGCCGGCCGCGACCGGCGGCAACTAGCCGCAGTACGCCTCCCACCAGGCACGGAACTCGGTCAGGTCGGGCAGGACGACGTCCGCGCCCGCCGCGCGCAGCTCCGCCTCGTCGCACGGTCCGGTCGCCACGGCCACCGACACGGCGCCCGCGGTCGCGGCACCGCGTACGTCTCCGGTGTGGTCGCCGACGTACACGCCCGCGGAGTGCTCGCGCAGCGCCTCCGCCTTGCCCTCGGCCCACAGGCCGCCGATGACGGCGTCGGGGTCGATGCCGAGGTGGGTGAGGTGCAACTTGGCGTGCGGCTCGTTCTTCGCGGTGACGACGATGGTCCGGCCACCCGCCTCACGAACGGCTTGAATCGCATCCCGCGCGCCGGCCATCGCCGGCGACGGCTCGATCGCGTACGTCGGGTAGAGCGCGCGGTACTGGGCCACCCGCTCCTCGATCTCCGCCTCCGGGAACCAGTGCGCCAGCTCGTGCTCCAGCGGCGGCCCGAGCCGGGAGACGGCCAGGTCCGCGTCGATCTCCACGCCGACCTGGGCGGAGAAGGCCTCGTACGTGGCCTTGATGCCGGGGCGGGAGTCGATCAGCGTCATGTCCAGGTCGAAGCCGACGGTCAGCGGAGGGCGAGAGAGAGTCATGGGTGACATTGTGCCCGGGTGTTCGAATAGGGCCGCTGCTTAGACTGAGCCAAGCCTTACCGAAGTCGGCTCGCCGAAGTCGACGTCACACCCGCACCTCCCGATGGGCCTCGATGACAGCCGCACTCCCTTCCAGACGCGTCCTCGCCACCGTCGCCGCCGTCATCGCCCTCCTCGTCGCGATCCTGCTGAGCCTCGCCGTGGGCGCCCGGGCCATCGCCCCGTCCACGGTCCTCGACGCGCTGCTGCACGGCGGGACGAGCGACGACGCCGAGGTCGTACGGCAGATGCGGGTGCCCAGGACCCTGATCGGGCTGATGGTCGGCGCCGCCCTGGCCCTGGCCGGTACCGCCCTGCAGGGCATCACCCGCAACCCGATCGCCGACCCCGGCATCCTCGGCATCAGCCAGGGCGCCTCGGTGGGCGTGGTCTTCGCGATCGCCTTCGCCGGGGTGCACACGCTGACGGGGTACGTGTGGTTCGCCTTCGCGGGCGCGGCCCTCGCCTCGGTCGCCGTCTACGCGATCGCCTCCAGCGGGCGCGGCGGGGCGACGCCGGTGAAGCTGGCGCTCGGCGGCGCCGCGATCAACGCGCTGCTGCTGTCGGTGACGACCGGGATCCTGACGACCAGGGCGTCGGCGCTGGACGAGTTCAGGTTCTGGCAGATCGGCTCGCTGGACGGGCGGGACGCCGAGGTCGTCGGGCAGATCTGGCCGTTCCTGCTGGTCGGCGCCGTGCTCGTGGTGTCCGTCGCCCGTGGCCTGGACGCGCTGGCGCTGGGCGAGGACGTGGCGAAGGGGCTCGGTCAGCGGGTCGCGACCGTACGGATCGTGGGCGGTGTCGGGGCGACCGTGCTGACCGGCGCGGGGGTCGCGGCAGCCGGTCCGATCGCGTTCGTCGGCCTCGCGGTGCCGCACATCGCCCGCGCGATCGTGGGCAGCGACCACCGCTGGGTGCTGCCGATGGCAGCGCTCGTGGGGCCCGTGATGCTGCTGGTGTCGGATGTGATCGGGCGGGTGCTCTTCCCGCCGGGCGAGGTCCCGGCGGGTGTGATGACGGCGCTCATCGGGGTGCCGTTCCTGGTGACGCTGGTGCGCCGGAAGGCGGTGCCGGCATGACGACGACGTCGGTACGTCCTGCCGGGTACGGAGTCGTACGCGCCGGAGCGGGATCGTTCCTGCTCCACCGGCGCTCGGCGTTCGTGGCCCTGGGCCTGGGGGCGGTCCTCGCGGCGGTCTGCGTCGCGTACCTCTGCGTCGGCGAGAAGTTCGTGGCACCGGCCGAGGTCCTGAAGGTGGTCTTCGGGCAGGAGTCCCGGTCCACGTTCGTCGTCGAGGAGCTGCGGATGCCGCGGCTCGCCGTCGGGCTGATGGTCGGCGCCGCGTTCGGGATCGCGGGCGCCCTCATCCAGACCGTCGCCCGCAACCCGCTCGCCAGCCCCGACATCATCGGCATCAGCCAGGGCGCGGGCGCGCTGACGGTCGGCGCGATGACCTTCGGTCTCACCTCGTACACCGTCCTGCCGTACCTCTCGATCGTCGGCGGCATCGCGGCCGCCGCGCTCGTGTACGTCTTCGCCTGGCGCGGTGGGCTGCACGCGACGCGGTTCGTGCTCATCGGGATCGGGTTCGCGATCGCGCTGCGCTCGCTGATCACCCTGTTCATGACCAAGGGCGACTACCTGGTCGCCCAGCAGGCCCAGATCTGGATGACGGGTTCGCTCAACGGGCGTGGCTGGGACGAGGCCGCGCCGATCCGCTGGACGCTGATCGTGCTGCTCCCGGCGATCCTGTGGGCCGCCCGCGCGCAGCGGACCGTCTCCCTGGACGACGACACGGCGACGGCGCTGGGGGTCTCGCTCGGGCGGATCCGGCTGGGGCTCGTGTTCGTCGGCGTCGTGCTCGCGTCGGTGGCCACGGGGGTGGCGGGGCCGGTCGACTTCGTGGCGCTGCTCGCGCCGCAGATCGCCCGGCGGATGACGCGTACGGCGCAGATCCCGCTGCTGTGCTCGGCCCTGACGGGGGCGTTCATCGTGGTCCTCGCCGATCTGCTCGGCAAGCGGCTGTTCTCGCCGACCGAACTGCCGGTGGGTGTCCTGACGGCGGCGGTCGGCGCCCCGTATCTGATCTGGCTCATCGTCCGGAGCCGAAGCGTGGGAGGAAAGTCGTGAGTCGGCTGACCGCGCGCGAGCTGACGCTCGCGTACGAGGACCGTACGGTCGTGAAGGACCTGGACCTCGCCGTCCCGGACGGCAAGGTGACCGTGATCGTCGGCCCGAACGCGTGCGGGAAGTCGACGACGCTGCGGGCGCTCGGGCGGCTGCTCAAGCCGGCGGGCGGCGCGGTGCTGCTGGACGGGGAGTCGCTGGCGAAGCTGCCGACGAAGCGGATCGCGCAGTCGATCGGGCTGCTGCCCCAGACCCCCGTCGCGCCGGAAGCGATCACGGTCGCCGACCTCGTCTCGCGGGGGCGTCAGCCGCACCAGGCGTGGTGGAAGCAGTGGTCGGAGGCGGACGAGCGGGCGGTCGTGGAGGCCATGGCCTCCACGGACGTCGCCGCGCTGGCCGACCGGTCGGTGGACGAGCTGTCGGGCGGTCAGCGGCAGCGGGTCTGGATCGCGATGGCGCTCGCGCAGGAGACGGACCTGCTGCTGCTGGACGAGCCGACGACGTATCTGGACATCGCCCACCAGGTGGAGGTCCTGGACCTGGTGCGCCGCCTGAACGTGGCGCGGGGCCGGACGGTCGTGGTGGTCCTCCACGACCTGAACCAGGCGGCGCGGTACGCCGACCACCTGGTCGCCATGAAGGCGGGCCAGGTGGTGGCGGAGGGCGCGCCGGCGGACGTGGTGACGGCGGACCTGGTCCGCGACGTCTTCGGCCTGAAGTCGGTCGTCGTCCCGGACCCCGTGACGGGGTCACCGCTGGTGGTCCCGGGGGCGCCGTGGGGAGCGGACGCACCCGAACTCAACACGATCGGCGCCTGACACGAGCGCCCGCACGCGGCGCCGTCAGGTGTGGCGGCGTGACCGCCACAGCAGGAACAGGGCCGACGCTATCGCCGCGCCCTTCAGGCTCCACGGCCATGTCTCCGAGATCGCCGCGCCCATCGCCTCGCCGCCCCGTGCGACCGGGGCGCCCCAGCGGCCCTCCACTCGGCCCCAGAGCCAGACCGCGCCCGCCGTGGCCGCAAGGCCCGGGAGGACGACGACGGCCCACTGGATCTCGGCACGGGAGAGGCGACGGGAGGCGTAGGCGAGGAGCCAGCCCAGGGCCAGGGGCACCAGGGAGCCGAAGACGGCCCCGCCGAGCAGGAGCAGCGCGGCCAGGAGCAGGAAGGGGCTGCCCAGGCGGAAGCGGCGGGCCGGTACGGCCTCTTCGGTGTCCGCCCCCACGGCCGGGCGGCGCAGCACCCGGCGCCAGCCGCGCCTCGGCGCCTCCGGCTCCCCCGGCTTCTCCTCCTCGTCCTCCACCGGCGGCTTCAGCAGCTCCGGGATCTCCACCCCGCCCCGGAACCCGGGCACCAGGTCGTCCCCCGGCCGCGGCTCCGGTGTGTCGTCGTCCAGGCTCCACCAGTCCGGTTCGGTGTCGGCCGCCCCGACTTCGTCCGTGCCCGCCAGGTGGGGAGGGGCCGCGCCCGGCGTGGGCCGCGGCGGCGCCTCGCTCTTCTTCCGCGACCGCCCGCGCTGCTGCTCCGGCAGCTTCGGTACCGGCGCGACCCCCGCCGCCCCGTCCACCACCTCGTCCGGCGTGCCCAGCGCGTCGAGGATGCCGCGGATCGCGGTCGGACTCTCCTGGCCGTACGTGGCGCGCCGACGGTCGATCTCGCTCCGCAGCATCGACACGAGCCGCATCCTCGTGCTCGACGGAAGCTGCCTCTGCTGCGCCAGATCGCCGACCCGGCTCAGATAGTCGAAGACCAACTGGTCGCTCTCGATCCCCACAGTGCCCCTCCACAGCCGGTACGCCCCGACGTTAGCGCCCGCGCAGGGGCTAACGTGGGGCGGATGGGGATCGGTGAGCTCGATCGGGAGGCGCACGTGCCCGGAGGAACTGGCGCCGCCGCAGCGCCGCGCACGCTTGCGGAGGCGCTGCGCGCGCGGGGCGACGAAGGGCTTGCCGCGCTGCTGCGGGCGCGCCCGGATCTGCTCTCCCCCGTACCGAACGATCTGACGCAGCTCGCCACCCGGGCCGGCACCCGCGGCTCCGTCGTCCGCGCGCTCGAACGGCTCGACCGGTTCACTCTCCAGACCGCCGAGGCGCTTGCCGTGGCCCCGGACCCCGCCTCGTATTCCGTACTCCTCGCCCTGCTCAGCGGCGACGACGGCGACCCGGGCATCGAGGCGGCGCTGCCGCGCGCGGTGGAGGTGCTGCGCGAACAGGCCCTGGTCTGGGGCGACGACGACCGGCTGCGGCTGGTGCGGACCGCGCGTGAACTGCTCGCGCCGTCGCCGCAGCACCCGTCCCCGACCGGCCTCGGCCCGACCGTCTCCGAGTGCACGGCCGGCATGTCGCCCGGCCGGATCCAGGAGATCATCGCGGCGGCCGGGCTGCCCGCGACGCACGACCCGGTCTCGGCGGTGGCGGCGCTGACGGAGCTGTTCACCGACCGGGACCGGATGGGCGCGCTGCTCGACACGGCGCCGCCGGAGGCGCTGGCGGTGCTCGACCGGCTGGTGTGGGGTCCGCCGTACGGAGAGGTGACGGCGAACCCGGCCCCGCCGGTGCGATGGCTGCGCGACCGCGGTCTGCTGCTGCCGGCCTCGACGCGCACGGTCGTGCTGCCGCGCGAGGCGGCGCTGCATCTGCGGGGCGGACGGGCCCACCGCGCGCCGGAGCCGCACGCACCGGAGCTGTCCGTCCTGCGCGAATACCGTCCCCAGGTTGTGGACAGCGCGGCGGCCGGCCAGGCGTACACGGCGCTGTCGACGGTCGAGGAGCTGTTGAAGGGCTGGGACCAAGGCGGTCCCTCCGTACTGCGCTCGGGCGGTCTGGCGGTACGGGACCTCAAGCGGACGGCCGGAACGCTGGACGTCTCGGAGCAGGTCGCGGCGTTCTGGCTGGAGCTCTGTTACGGGGCGGGGCTGCTGGCCTCGGACGGCGAGGCGGACGAGCGGTACGCGCCGACGCCCGCGTACGACGACTGGCTCGACCTGCCCGCGGCCGAGCGCTGGGCGGGGCTCGTCACGGCCTGGCTGCTGGGGACGCGTGCTTCCGGCCTGGTCGGCGGCCAGGACGCCAAGGGGCGTGCGCTGTCCACGCTGGGTCCGGACCTCGACCGGGGCGCGGCGCCCGAGGTCCGGCGACGGGTCCTCACCCTGCAGGCGACGCTGCCGCCGGGCTCGGCGGCGGACCCGGAGGCCCTGCTGGCGCGACTGCGGTGGGAACGGCCGCTGCGGGGCGCGGGCCGTACCGGTTCTCCCGGGGACACGGAAGCGGGGCGGGGCCCGAGCAGCGGCTCCGGCACCGCGTACGGCACGGGCACTTCCGCCGCGTACGGCACGGGCGCGCCCGCCGGCCGAAGCGCCGCCACCGGCCCCTCGTACGGGCCCGGCACCGGCGCCTCCCCCGCCGATCTCCGCTCCCGGCTCGCCCTGTGGACGCTCTCCGAGGCCGAGATGCTCGGGATCACCGGACGTGGAGCCCTGGCCTCGCCCGCCCGGGCGCTGCTCAACCTGCCGCTCGCCGAGGCCGCGACCGAGCCCGTGGTCGTCCACGGCGTCGAGCTGTCCGTCGCCGCCGCCCGGGCCGCGACCCTGCTCGCCCCGCTCCTCCCCGAACCCGTCGACCATGTCCTGCTCCAGGCCGACCTCACCGCCGTCGCGCCCGGGCCTCTCCAGCGACCGCTCGCCCATATGCTCTCCGTGCTCGCGGACGTGGAGTCGAAGGGTGGTGCGACGGTCTACCGGTTCACGCCCGGCTCGGTGCGCCGCGCGCTCGACGCCGGACGCAGCGCCTCCGACCTGCACGACTTCCTGACCGCGCACTCCCGTACGCCGGTTCCGCAGCCCCTCGCCTATCTCATCGACGACGTGGCGCGGAGACACGGCCATCTGCGGATCGGCGCCGCCTCCGCCTATGTGCGCTGCGACGACGACGCTCTCCTCGGCGAGATCCTCGCCGACAAGCGGTCCGCGTCGCTGCGGCTGCGCCGCCTCGCGCCGACCGTGCTCGCCTCGCAGACGGACCCGGCGGCGCTGCTCGACGGCCTGCGGTCGATGGGGTACGCCCCGGCCGCCGAGTCCGCGGAGGGCGACGTCCTGATCACCCGCGCCGACGCCTACCGCACGGGCGCCCGCACCGCGCCCGTTCCCGTCCCGGACGGCCCGCCCGTCCCGGACGCGACCCTGCTCGGCGCGGCGGTCCGCGCGATCCGGGCCGGGGACCTCGCCTCGACGGCCGTCCGCAAGGAGCGCCCCGAGGGCGCCCCGGTCGTCGCCGGCGAACTCCCCCGGACCTCCCCGGCAGAGACCCTGGCCACGGTCCAGGCCGCCGCAATGACCGGCTCCGCCGTCTGGATCGGCTATGTGAACGCGGAGGGCGCGGCGAGCCAGCGCGTCATCGCCCCGGTCCGGGTGGAGGGCGGCTTCGTGACGGGCTACGACCACACGGCGGACGAAGTCCGCACGTACCCCCTGCACCGCATCACCGGCGTCGCGGAACTGGCGGACGACCAGGTCTGACCGCCCTGAGGACCGGCCCCAGGCACCCTTGGCCGGTCCTCAGGCACACTGGATGTTTGGCCGCTGCGGAATCCCCGGCGCGGTACGGCGGGAAGGACCTGATCAGGCGTGAACGGACCACTCATCGTCCAGAGCGACAAGACACTGCTCCTGGAAGTCGACCACGAGCAGGCCGAGGCCTGCCGCCGTGCCATCGCGCCCTTCGCCGAACTGGAGCGGGCGCCCGAGCACATCCACACGTACCGCGTGACCCCGCTCGGCCTGTGGAACGCCCGCGCCGCCGGGCACGACGCCGAGCAGGTCGTCGACGCGCTGGTCGAGTTCTCCCGCTACCCCGTGCCGCACGCGCTCCTCGTGGACGTCGCCGAGACCATGGCCCGCTACGGCCGGCTCACGCTCTCCAAGCACCCCACCCACGGCCTCGTCCTCACCACCACCGACCGGCCCGTCCTGGAGGAGATCCTTCGCTCGAAGAAGGTCCAGCCGCTGGTCGGCAACCGGATCGACCCGGACACCGTCGCCGTGCACCCCTCCGAGCGCGGGCAGATCAAGCAGACGCTCCTGAAGCTGGGCTGGCCGGCCGAGGACCTCGCCGGGTACGTGGACGGCGAGGCGCACCCCATCGAGCTCGCCGAGGACGGCTGGGCGCTGCGCCCGTACCAGAAGCAGGCCGTCGAGGGCTTCTGGCACGGCGGCTCCGGGGTCGTCGTACTGCCCTGTGGCGCGGGAAAGACGCTGGTCGGCGCCGGTGCGATGGCGCAGGCGAAGGCCACCACGCTGATCCTGGTGACGAACACCGTCTCGGCCCGTCAGTGGAAGCACGAGCTGGTGAAGCGGACCTCGCTGACCGAGGAAGAGATCGGTGAGTACTCCGGTACGAAGAAGGAGATCCGTCCGGTCACCATCGCCACGTACCAGGTCCTGACGACCAAGCGGAAGGGCATCTACCCGCACCTGGAGCTCTTCGACTCCCGCGACTGGGGTCTGATCGTCTACGACGAGGTGCACCTGCTGCCCGCGCCGGTCTTCAAGTTCACCGCCGATCTCCAGGCCCGGCGGCGGCTGGGGCTCACGGCGACCCTCGTCCGGGAGGACGGGCGCGAGTCGGACGTGTTCTCGCTGATCGGCCCGAAGCGTTTCGACGCGCCGTGGAAGGAGATCGAGGCGCAGGGGTACATCGCGCCCGCCGACTGCGTCGAGGTCCGGGTCAATCTCACGGACTCCGAGCGGCTCGCGTACGCGACGGCGGAGCCGGAGGAGAAGTACCGGTTCTGTGCGACGACGGCGACGAAGCGGAAGGTGACGGAGGCCCTGGTGAAGAAGTTCGCCGGGCAGCAGACCCTCGTCATCGGCCAGTACATCGACCAGCTGGACGAGCTCGGCGAGCATCTGAACGCGCCGGTCATCAAGGGCGAGACGTCGAACGCGCAGCGCGAGAAGCTCTTCGACGCGTTCCGCGAGGGCGAGATCAGCGTGCTGGTCGTCTCGAAGGTCGCGAACTTCTCGATCGACCTGCCCGAAGCGACGGTCGCGATCCAGGTCTCGGGCACCTTCGGCTCGCGCCAGGAGGAGGCACAGCGCCTCGGCCGGGTGCTGCGGCCGAAGGCCGACGGCCACCAGGCGCACTTCTACTCGGTGGTCGCGCGCGACACCATCGACCAGGACTTCGCGGCGCACCGCCAGCGGTTCCTGGCCGAACAGGGGTACGCGTACCGGATCATCGACGCCGACGAGCTGATGGCGGGCGAGGCGCCGCCGGCGTAACGGGCTCACCGAAGACCCCATGCCGAGGGCCCCGGGCGAGGTCGGGCGGAGTCGATCCGGACGCCGGTGCCGCGGGGAGTCGTTCGGGCGCTCAGCCTGCCCTTCCCGCGTACTGGGGACGGGGGTTGCGCACCCCCGCCTCCTCCTCGTGGACGCCGAGCAGGACGACGTTCACCGCGGCGCCGCCGAAGGCGCGTATCGCGCGCACGGCGAAGGTGAGGCGGCGGGAGTGGGGGACACCGGGGTTCAGGGTCGCTGTGGTCATGAGTCCATGATGGATTTCGGACATTCCGAACACATCGGCCCGGGGGTGGAACCCGGGTCCCCCTCCAGTCGGATCCTGTCCCCTACGGGTCCCTCCTCCGTCGGGCGCCCGGGAAATCCATTCGCCCACGACCGGAGCCGGAAGCTAGAATCTCCGACTTCCCCGCCTCCCTCCGTGGAGTGGAGTGCTGCCGCCCGGTCGGAAACCGGCGGCCGCCCAGTCATGTCTGTTTGCGCACTCGGAGGCACCGCCATGTCCGCTCAGGACGACGCTCTCGACCCCCTCGCGCGCGAGCGCGCCCATCTCGCCGGGTCGCGCGCCGCGCTGCGCGCGATGCGCGAGGACGCGGAGTCGCTCGACATCAGGGACGTCACCGCGAACTGGGTCAACGCCGTCGTCCTGCAGGCGCAGATCGACGACCGGATCAAGTCGCTCGCCGACCTCGCGCACACCCCGCTGTTCTTCGGCCGGCTCGACTACCTGCACACCACGCAGGAGGGGCAGCGCTTCTACATCGGCCGGCGGCACGTCCACGACGCGCAGGGCGACCCGATGGTGATCGACTGGCGCGCGCCGGTCTCGCAGCCGTTCTACCGGGCGTCGAAGAAGGACCCGCAGGACGTCGGGCTGCGGCGCAGGTTCGGTTACACGGGCGGCGAGCTCACCGCGTACGAGGACGAGCACCTCTCCGACCCCGGCGAGCTGGAGCGGACGAGCAGGCTGCTCCAGGCGGAGATCGAACGCCCGCGCGTCGGTCCGATGCGGGACATCGTCGCCACCATCCAGCCCGAGCAGGACGAGATCGTCCGGTCCGGGCTCTCCGGCACGGTCTGTGTGCAGGGTGGCCCGGGCACCGGCAAGACGGCCGTGGGTCTGCACCGGGTCGCGTACCTCCTCTACGCCCACCGGGAGCGGCTGGCGCGCACCGGCACGCTCGTCATCGGACCGAACCGGTCCTTCCTGCACTACATCGAGCAGGTCCTGCCCGCGCTGGGCGAGTTGGAGGTCAAGCAGGCGACCGTCGACGACCTCGTGGCGCATGTCGAGGTGCGGGGGACGGACGAGGCGGCGACGGCGGTCGTCAAGGGCGATGCGCGGATGGCGGAGGTGCTGCGGCGCGCGGTGCGCTCGCACGTCACGCTGCCCACCGAGCCCCTGATGGTGGTGCGCGGCTCCCGCCGCTGGCGGGTGCCCGCGTACGAACTGGAGGAGATCGTCCGCGAGTTGCTGGACCGGGACATCCGCTACGGCGCCGCCCACGAGGCGCTCCCGCAGCGCATCGCGCACCTGGTCCTGGTGCGGATGGAGCAGGCGGGCGAGGCCCCGGACGACCGTGTGCAGAACGCGGTGGCGCGGAACGCGGCGGTGAAGGCGGCCGTGAAGGCGGTCTGGCCTGCGGTCGACCCGGCGAAGCTGGTGCTGCGGCTGCTGAGCGACGCCGACTTCCTGGCGGAGCACGCGGAGGGGCTGCTGTCGGCGGACGAGCAGAAGCTGCTGCTGTGGGCGAGGCCCGCGCGCTCGGTGAAGTCGGCGAAGTGGTCCGCGGCGGACGCGGTCCTGATCGACGAGGCGAAGGACCTGGTGGAGCGCACACACTCGCTCGGGCACGTGGTCCTGGACGAGGCGCAGGACCTGTCGCCGATGCAGTACCGCGCCGTCGGCCGCCGCTGCACGACGGGCTCGGCGACGATCCTGGGCGACCTGGCGCAGGGCACGACCCCGTGGGCGACGGAGAGCTGGGCCCAGGCGCTGGGGCACCTGGGGAAGCCGGAGGCCGTGGTGGAGGAGCTGACCGCCGGTTTCCGTGTGCCGCGCGAGGTCATCGCGTACGCGTCGAGGCTGCTGCCCCACATGTCCCCGGGCCTGGCCGCCGTCGAGTCGGTCCGTGAGAACCCGGGCTCGCTGACGGTCCGGCGCACCGAGGCGGAGGCCCTGGACGCGGCGGTGGTCGCGGCCTGTACCGAGTCGCTGCGGCACGAGGGCTCGATCGGCCTGATCGCCGCCGACGCCCGGATCGCCCCGCTCGCCGAGGCGCTGACGGCGGCGGGGCTCGTGTACCTCGCCCCGGGCGAGGAGACGACGGCCGACTCCCGCCTGACCCTGGTCCCGGCCTCCCTGGCCAAGGGCCTGGAGTACGACTACGTGGTCCTGGACGACCCCGCGGCGGTGGTGGACGGCGAACCGGACGAACGAACGGGACTGCGGCGGCTGTACGTGGCGCTGACGCGTGCCGTGTCGGGGCTGACGATCCTTCATTCTTCGCCGCTGCCGGAGCAGTTGAACCCGTAGCGGGTCAGGAGCGGAGGAAGGCGCGGACGCCCTGGGAGACACCGTCGTCGCCGAGGAGGGCGTTGTGGTCGAGGCAGCCCGCGGCGTTGTTCGTGGCGCCGGTGAGCGGGACGCTGTTGTCGGGGTTGACGACCTCGTCGCAGTTCGACCACCACGTGGCGTAGCGGACGGCGCCGGGCGTCTCGTCGCCCTCCGCGAGCTTCTTCTGGACGTAGGAGTTCGGGGTCATGTCGCGGCAGGCCTGGTCCCACAGCGCGCAGGCCCACGCGGTGCTGGTGCCGTGGTTGGGGCCGGCGAGCGACACCCAGCGGGCCACGGAGGACCGGCCCGCGCCGTCGAACTTCACGTACCAGCGGGTGACGAGGCTGCCGAAGGAGTGGGAGACGAGGTCGACCTGGCTCGCGCCGGTCTGCCGCTTGACGTTGTCGACGTACGCGGCGAGCTCGTCGGCGATGACCTCGTTGACGGACCGGTGGGTGTCGTAGCCGAAGGAGTACAGCTCGGCGTCCGTGTACCCGTCGGCCTTGAGGTCCTCGCGCAGACCGCCCCAGACGCCGGGGTCCGCGTTGTAGCCGTGCACGAAGACGACGGGTGTGCGGGCTGCCGCCGCGGTCCCGTCGGCCCGTGCGGCCGCGGCCGGGACGAGCAGGGACGCGATGATCGCGAGCAGCGGGACGATCCTGACACGGAGACTCAACACGCTTCCCCCTACGAGGTGTTACGCACGAGTAGTCAGGGGCATGGTGGGGTCTGCGGGCCGTGAAGAACAGCCCCGTGCGCGAACCTCACGCGCCGGACTCGAACTCCGGGAGCGCCTGGGTCCACGAGCGGTGCGCCACGGCGGCCAGGACGGGGTTCGTGACCCGGTAGTAGTGCTCCGTCACCAGGCCCCAGCCCAGCGCCCAGCCCCGGCCCCGCGCCCAGGTCGCGTCGTCGACGCGGGCGGCCTCCCGGAACAGCGGGCGGGTCTCGGGGGTGAGCAGCGTCCAGGCGGCCATCATGTCGCAGGCCGGGTCGCCGGTGCCGACCCCGCCGAAGTCGATGACGGCGCTGAGCCGGCCCTCCCGGGTCAGCAGATTGCCGGGCAGCAGGTCGCCGTGGACCCAGACGGGTTCGCCGTCCCACTGCGGAAGGCGCAGGACCGAGTCCCAGGCCGCGGCCGCGGCGGCGCCGTCGACCGTACCGTCGGCGCCGAGGTCGCGGATGGCCCGGTCGATGTAGTCGCCCGTCCACTCGGTGACATGGCCGCCCCGGAAGGACTTCGGGCCGCCGGTGGCGTCCACGCCCCGCAGCGCCACGCCGAAGCGACCCAACTCCACGGCGGCGTGGGCGAGATCGTCGATCGGCGCGTCGAAGGCGTTGGCACCGTCGAGCCAGCCGTACACCGACCAGGGCGAGTCGAAGCCCTCCCCCGGCGCCCCCTTGCCCAGCGGAACGGGCACCGCCAGCGGAAGGTGCGGGGCGAGGTGCGGCAGCCAGCGCTGCTCCTTGGCCACGCCCCCGGCGTTGTCGGCGGTCTTCGGCAGCCGGACCACCATCGCGTCGCCGAGCCGGAACATGTCGTTGTCCGTACCGGCCGACGGCACCTGCGTGACGGGCAGCTCCGCCCACTGCGGGAACTGGGCGGCGATGAGTCTGCGCACGAGGTCGATCATGGCGGGGAGCGTAGCCAGCGGCCTTGCGGCGGGCCATCGAATTACGGTGGGGGCGGCGCGACCGCGAGAAGGGTGGAACACCATGTCCCGTACGACCGTCGTCACCGGCGGAAGCCGTGGGATCGGCGCGGCGACCTGTGTACGTCTGGCCGCCGAGGGGCACGACCTGGTGCTCGGGTACGTACGCGATGCCGGTGCCGCGGAGGAGACGGCGCGGGCGGTCCGGGCGGCGGGCGCGCGGTGTGTCGTGGTGCGGGCGGACACCTCGGACGAGGCGGACGTGGAGCGGCTCTTCGACACGGCCGAGGCCGAACTCGGCCCGGTGACCGGCCTGGTCAACAACGCGGGGGTGACGGGACCGCTGGGCCGCCTCGCGGACGCCACGACGGAGGACCTGCGGCGGGTGGTGGAGGTCAACCTCCTGGGATACCTGCTGTGTTGCCGCCGCGCCGCCCGCGACATGGCCGCGCACGGAGGCGGCGCGATCGTGAACGTCTCCTCCGCCGCCGCCACGCTCGGCAGCCCCGGCGACTACGTCCACTACGCGGCGACGAAGGCGGCGACCGACGCGCTGACCGTGGGCCTGTCGAAGGAGCTCGGCCGGGACGGCATCCGGGTCAACGCGGTCGCCCCGGGCATCGTCGAGACCGACATGCACGCGACGATGGGCGACCCGGACCGCCCGGCGAAGGCGGCCGCCACGATCCCCCTGGGCCGCCCGGGCCGCCCCTCGGAGATCGCGGCGGCGGTGGCGTGGCTGCTGTCCGAGGACGCGTCGTACACGTCGGGCACGGTCCTGAGGGTCGCGGGCGGGCGCTGACCCGCGAGGGCGCCGCACGGGCGGGCCCCCAACGCCTGGAGGGGGTTGGGAGCGGTGCGGGGCCGGCTCCCGCACCGCCCCCCGACGTCGTGCGTTACGCGTCCAGCGCCTCGCGCCAGAGGCGGACCGCGGACGGTGACACCGGGGCCGTCCAGCCGTTCGGGCGGGCCGCGCCGCCGATGTGGAAGGCGTCGACGCCGGCCGCGCGCAGCTCCGGGAGGTGGTCGAGGCGGAGGCCGCCGCCGACCAGGAGCTGGGGCTCGTAGCCCGGTTCGCCCGCGCGCGCGGCCTCGGCCTTGAGGACGGGCAGGCCGTCGTCGACGCCGGTCGCCGCGCCCGCCGTGAGGTAGGTGTCGAGGCCAGGCAGATCCGCGAGCTGCTTACGCAGGGTGTCCCGGTGCGCCGCGCGGTCGATGGCCCGGTGAAAGGTCCAGCGGCAGCCGTCGATGATGGCGATCAGCCGCTCGACCGCCACCAGGTCCGGATCGCCCTCCGCCGTCAGGAAGCCGAGCACGAACTCGTCCGCGCCCGCCTCCCGGAGGTCGGAGGCGCGCGACACCAGCGCTTCGATGTCGCCGGCCGCGAAGCCGTCGGCGAGTCTGAGCATCACGCGCAGAGGAATGTCCACGGCGGCACGGATCGCCTCGAAGGCGGTGCGGGACGGGGTCAGCCCGTCCGCCGCCATGTCGGTGACCAGTTCGAGGCGGTCCGCCCCGCCGGCCTGGGCGGCGACCGCGTCCTCCGCGTCGAGGGCGATCACCTCAAGGACTGCACGGTTGCTCATCGAGCCCATTCCTCCATGAATGACGACTACAGGTCTAGTCCAATAACCAGCCTAGCCGTGCGTGTGGCCTCCCGCATCGTGCGAGGCCTCATCCGCCCCTGCCGTCGCCTGGACCGCGTGCACCGTGAAGGCCGCCGTGCGCACCTTTCCGCCGTGCTGGAAGTCCAGGAACAGGCGGTACGCCCCCGCGCTCGGCGCCGTGGCCGTGAAGGAGACGTCCGGGCCGGGCCCGCCCTCGTTCGGATGGACGTGCAGGTAGGCGAGGTCTCCGTCGCGCAGGGCGACGAGGTGGCCGTACGCCCCGAGGTACGGCTCCAGGTCGTCGACCGGTTTGCCGTTCTTGCTGACCGTGAGCCTCAGCTCACCCGCCCTGCCCGGGGCGAGGGTGCCGCCCAGCGCGACCTCGTAGCCGTCGACGGTCGCGGTCCGCGTGGCGGCGGGCAGCGGCTGGGGCGCGTAGGCACCCGGTACGGACAGGTCCACGCCCAGCGTCACGCCCTTGGCGTTCTTCCCCGCGGGCTTGAAGTCGGCGAAGGCCTTGTAGCCGCCCGCGGCGGGCAGGTCGACCGGTGTCGACCAGGTCCCGTCGGCCGCGCGCACCGGGTGCAGATGGCGGTAGACCGTGAGGTCCCGCGAGGCCACGATGAAGTGCAGTTCCTTGCCGTGCTCGGTGGTGTACGCGGTGACCTTCCTGCCCCCCGCGTCCTTGACGGAGAACCTGAGCACGCTCTTGCCCCGGTCCGGCTTCGGCGTCTCCATGACCAGTGTGTAGCCGCCCTCGGAGACCTGGAGGCCGCCGGCGGCGGGCGCGTTCGCGGCACCCTCCTCGTGACCGGCGTGCCCACCGGTGCCGTCCGTCTTCGTGCCGTCCGCCTGCGCGCCGCCCGGCTTCTCGGCGGCCACGTGCTCCCCGTGCGCGGCCTTCGCCGGCTCGTCCACGGGGCCGACGCCCGCGCCGACCCCGTAGGCGGTCCCGAAGGTCGCGGCGAGCGCGGCGGCGAAGGCGGTGATCTTCACTCCGGTGTTCATGGCAGCTCTCCCGTACGTGAGTAACCGTTCGATGCACTTCACCATACCCCTGGGGGGTATCAAGTCAAGTCGAGGAGACGCTTGCACGGAATACGGCAGGGGGGTATACATGGAATCAGAAACAGATACCCCCCGAGGGTATCTGGACCCAACAAGGAGGAAGAGATGAGTTCCTGCTGTACTCCTGACGGCAGCTGCTCGACCGACGCCGGCGAGGCCACGACCGCCGTCGCCGACAGCACCGCCACCGTCTACGCCGTGTCGGGCATGACCTGCGGACACTGCAAGACCGCGATCACCACCTCCGTCTCCGCGCTCGCCGGCGTCATCTCCGTGGATGTCGACGTCGCCGGCGGACTGGTGACCGTGACCACCGGCGGCGCGCCCGACGACGCCGCGATCGCCGCCGCCGTCGACGACGCCGGCTACGAGCTCACCGGCCGCGCCTGACCGTCCGGCCCGAGCCCCACCCCGGCCGCCGGGGCCCGTCCGTCCATGGGCCCCGGCCCCCGCCAAGAAACTTCGAGGGTGCGGCAGCCACACGAAGGCGAGTGAGCCGAAGGACGCCCGCGGGTGTCGAACGGGAGAACACGCGCAGCCCCCGAGGGACGAGGGGCGAGCACGATCGACCGTCGACGCGCGCAAGGGGGCGTCCGGAGGCGAACCGAGCCCCAGGAAAGAGGTTTGCAGGAAGTGACAACGAGCATTCCGGGCGCCGCCCAGGTCGAGCTCGCCATCGGCGGTATGACCTGCGCCTCGTGCGCGGCCCGAATCGAGAAGAAGCTCAACCGCATGGACGGGGTCGAGGCCACCGTCAACTACGCCACCGAGAAGGCGAAGGTGACCTTCGACGCCGACGCCGACATCTCCGTCGCCGATCTGATCGCCACCGTCGAGGCCACCGGCTACACCGCCCAGGAGCCCGCTCCCCCGAAGGCGGAGTCCGGCGGCGAGGACGGGCCCACCGACGAGGAGAAGGCCGACGAGGAGCTGCGGCCGCTCAAGCAGCGGCTCATCACCGCCGTCGCCCTCGCCGTCCCCGTGATCGTGATGGCCATGGTCCCGGCGCTGCAGATCGAGTACTGGCAGTGGCTCAGCCTCACCCTCGCCGCGCCGGTCGTCGTCTACGCCGCCTGGCCCTTCCACAAGGCCGCCTGGACCAACGCCAAGCACGGCGCGGCCACCATGGACACGCTGATCTCGGTCGGCACGATCGCCGCGTTCCTCTGGTCCCTGTGGGCGCTGTTCTTCGGAACCGCCGGTACGCCGGGCATGACGCACCCCTTCGAGTTCACGATCGCCCGCACCGACGGCGCCGGGAACATCTACCTGGAGGCCGCGGCAGGCGTCACCGCCTTCATCCTGGCCGGGCGCTACTTCGAGGCCCGCTCCAAGCGCAAGGCGGGCGCGGCGCTCAAGGCGCTGATGCAGCTGGGCGCCAAGGAGGTCACCGTCCTGCGCGGAGGCCGCGAGGTCACCGTTCCGACGGCCGAACTCCAGGTCGGCGACCGCTTCCTGGTCCGCCCCGGCGAGAAGATCGCCACCGACGGCACCGTCGTCGAGGGCTCCTCCGCCGTCGACGCCTCCATGCTCACCGGCGAGTCCGTGCCGGTCGAGGTCTCCGTCGGCGACTCCGTCACCGGCGCCACCCTGAACGCCGGCGGCCGGCTCGTCGTCGAGGCCACCCGCGTCGGCGCCGACACCCAGCTCGCCCGGATGGCCAAGCTGGTCGAGGACGCCCAGAACGGCAAGGCCGCCGCCCAGCGCCTCGCCGACAGGATCTCGGCCGTCTTCGTACCCGTAGTCATCGCGCTCGCGCTCGGCACCCTCGGCTTCTGGCTCGGCACCGGCTCCGGACTGACCGCCGCGTTCACCGCCGCCGTCGCCGTACTGATCATCGCCTGCCCCTGCGCCCTGGGCCTGGCGACCCCGACCGCGCTCATGGTCGGCACCGGCCGCGGCGCGCAGCTCGGCATCCTCATCAAGGGCCCCGAGGTCCTGGAGACCACCCGCAAGGTCGACACCATCGTCCTGGACAAGACGGGCACCGTCACCACCGGCCGGATGACCCTCATCAAGGTCCACACCGCCGACGGCGTCGACGAGACCGACGTCCTGCGGCTCGCGGGCGCCTTGGAGCACTCCTCCGAGCACCCCATCGCCCAGGCCGTCGCCACCGGCGCCGCCGCCAAGGTCGGTACCCTCCCCACCCCCGAGGACTTCGCCAACATCCCCGGTCTCGGCGTGCAGGGCGTGGTCGAGGGCCACGCCGTCCTCGTCGGCCGCGAGAAGCTGCTCGAGGAGTGGGCGATGGAGCTCCCCGGCGGCCTCGGGGCCGCCAAGGACGAGGCGGAGAAGGCGGGCAGGACGGCCATCGCGGTCGCCTGGGACGGTGAGGCGCGCGCGGTCCTGGAGGTCGCCGACGCCATCAAGGAGACCAGCCCCGAGGCCATCAGGCGGCTGCGCGCGCTCGGTCTGACCCCGATCCTGCTGACCGGTGACAACAAGGCCGTCGCCGAGTCCGTCGCCGCCGAGGTCGGCATCGACGAGGTCATCGCCGAGGTCATGCCGCAGGACAAGGTCGATGTCGTCAAGAAGCTGCAGGCCGAGGGCCGTTCGGTCGCCATGGTCGGCGACGGCGTCAACGACGCCGCCGCTCTCGCCCAGGCCGACCTGGGCCTGGCGATGGGCACCGGCACGGACGCCGCCATCGAGGCCGGCGACCTGACGCTCGTACGCGGGGACCTGCGCGCCGCGGCCGACGCGATCCGGCTCTCCCGCAAGACGCTCGGCACGATCCGCTCGAACCTGTTCTGGGCCTTCGCCTACAACGTGGCCGCCCTGCCGCTCGCCGCGGCGGGTCTGCTCAACCCGATGATCGCGGGGGCCGCGATGGCCTTCTCCTCGGTCTTCGTGGTCGGCAACAGCCTGCGCCTGCGCGGCTTCCAGGCAGCCGACCGCTGACTCACCGCCGACATCCCTGCGGACACCCGAGGAGACCTCCGTGGCCGGTTACGGACAGCACAAGGAAGACATCATCAGGCGCCTGCGGCGCATCGAGGGCCAGGTCCGGGGCGTGCAGCGGATGGTGGACGAGGACGTCTACTGCATCGACGTGCTGACCCAGGTCTCCGCCATCAACGCGGCCCTCCAGTCCTGCGCCGTGGCCCTCCTGGACGAGCACCTCAGCTGCTGTGTCACCGAGGCGATCGCCCAGGGCGGGGACCAGGCGAAGGTGAAGGTGGGCGAGGCCTCCAAGGCGATCGCCCGGCTGATCAGGACGTAGGCCCCGGAGACGTACGCCTCCGTGAGGGGATCAACCGCCCTTGTTTGAAGGGCAGTCGGCGGACAGCGTGATGCTCAGGCGAAGACAGAGCCCGAGCACCTGCCGGAGGAGCGTCAGCTCCACCGAACCGGGCGGACCGGGGCCGCAGACCTTCGCGCAGGGGCGGTTCTTCATGAGGGTCGACATCCCGCCATCGTACCCCTGGGGGGTATATCTTCGCAGGATGGACGGCCCGTACGATGGGCCGCCCGTGGCCCTGCCCGGTTGATCAGGCCGGAGCCCGGCATGATCGACCGGGCAGGACCTGAGGGGGAGGGGATGCGCGTGCGCCGGCTGGGAGAGCTGGAGGCCGAGATCATGGACCGACTGTGGGCCTGGCAACGGCCCGCCACGGTCCGCGAGATCGTCGACGACATCAATCTGGGGCGCCGGGTCGCCTACACGACGGTGATGACGGTGGCGGACATCCTCCACCGCAAGGGCTGGCTCCGCCGCGAGAAGGCGGGCAGGGCCTGGCTGTACGAACCGGTCCGCGGCCGCGAGGAGTACACCGCGGCCCTGATGCAGGACGCCCTCGGAGACAGCGCCGACCGGCCGGCCGCGCTGCTGCGCTTCGTGGAGACCATCTCCGACGAGGACATGGCGGCCCTCGACGCGGCGCTCCGCTCCGCCCGACGCGCCCAGGGCGGGGAGCTCGGGTGAACCACCACCTCCTGCCACCGCTCGGCCTCGCCCTCTCCTCCGGGCTGCTCATCCCCTGGCTCCTGGCACGCGCCCGCTGGGCCCAGCAGGTGCCCCGACTCGCCCTGGCGGTCTGGGCGGTGAGCGGCGCGGTGTTCGCCGTCTCGACCGCGCTCCTCGCCGCCCACCTGACCCTGCCGGCGGACAGCAGCCACCGGCTGAGCGACGTCTATCTCGGGCTCGAGATCCCCGCCCCCGAGCGGCTTCTGACCCTCACCGGCCGCGAACGACTCGCCCTGACCCTGGGCCTCGTCGTGCTCGCGCTGCCGGTCGCCGGATACGTACGGGAGCTGCTGCGGGCCCGGCGGGCCCGGCTGCGGCACGCGAGAGTGCTGCGCCTGGTCGGGCGGTACGACCCGGCGATCCGGGCCACCGTGCTCGACCACGCGCGACCGGCCGTCTACTGCCTGCCCGGCAGCTCACGCCGTGTCGTCGTCTCTTCGGGAGCCGTGGACACGCTCACCGAGGCCCAGTTGGCGGCGGCGCTCGCGCACGAGCGGGCTCACATCACCGGCCGCCACCATCTTCTCGTCGCGGCGGCCGAAGCGTTCGCGGCGGTGTTCCCGCGACTCCCCCTCGCGCGGCACGGCGGGACCGCCGTACCGCTGCTGCTCGAAATGACGGCGGACGACCGGGCGTTGCGGCGCTGCACGCGTGACGCACTGGCCACCGCGCTGTACGCCCTCGCCTCGGGCCAGGCACCCCGCGAGGCGTTCGCGGCGGGCGGGCCGTCGGCGGCGCTGCGGATGCGCCGCATCCTCGCTCCGCACAGCGCGGGACATCCCGTACTGCGAGGGTTGTCGACGGTCGCCGCCGGAGGTCTCGCGGTCGCGCCGCTGATCATCGCCTGTTGTTCCTTCCCCAACTAATTGACTCGGTTCAGTCCCTATTTACTAAGTGAATTCGTAGATTTCACATCGGTCACATCGGACTGAATTCCCGGCTATTGTGGGTATGTTGACGCTCGGGCTCGGCACGTCGAAGGGTACGGACCAATGCAGCTGGCTGACGTGCGGACGGCGGCTGCCGCCGACGCGACGACGATATCCAGACTGCTGGCGGCCGCCATTCGGGGTAGTTACGACGGAATCCTCGGTGAAATCCCGGTGCGTCGACTGATCTCCACGCAATGCGCACTCCCCCGTATCCGAGCGGAAATTGAAATTCCCGGTGGCGCGCCCGGCTGGCTCGGCTGGCTGGTGGCCACCGACACGGACGGCACGGTCGTCGGCGCGGCCGCCGGCGGGGTCCCGGTCCCGGGCGAGGGCGAACTGTACGCGCTGGCCGTCGCGGAGGGTTCGCGCCGACGGGGCATCGGCTCGGCGCTCCTCGCGGCGACGACGGACCGCATGAAGGGGTTCGGCGCCGGCGAACAGCGCGTGAGCCTCCCGACGGAGAGCGACCCGTCGCTCCCCTTCTACGAGACGCGCGGCTTCACCCCGCTGACCCCCACGCGCCTGGCCCGCGGGGTCTGACGCACACTCCAGCCCCCTCCCGCGGACACCCCTGGCAGATCAACGCCATCGCGTGTTCACGCCGCCCGATCCGCTGGCCCCCGGGCCCGACCCCGCTTCAGGATGGTCACAGCGGCGCGGGCCCGGCGGCACGGGTTCCTCGTCCGGACGGCATGGACCGAGCGAGCCCCTGGAGGAGCGATGCAGAAACAGAGCGGCGCCGCGCTCGCGCCGGTCCTGCCGTCCCGATACGGCCTCACCACCGACACCCTCCCGGGACTGGAGTCCGTCGCCCCCGGTGACGCCGACTCCGTCTGGCTGTACGACGCCCTCCTCGGCCCGCACAGCGCGGACATCGTCCGCTACCTCGGCCTCGCCCGCGCCACCCAGGGCCCCGGCCCCGTGCTCGACCTCGGCTCCGGCGCGGGGCGGCTCTCCGTCCCGTTCGCCCGGCACGGCTTCGCAGTCGAGGCCGTCGACCGGGAAGCCGACGCCCTGGAGCGGCTCCAGGCCTGGGCCCGTCGCATCGGCCCGCAGGTCGCCGATCTGATCGTGACCACCCGCGCCGATCTCACCGAACTCCGTCTGCACGGCAGCTACCGTCTCGCCCTGCTCGCCGGCGCCATGGTGTCCGCCGTCCCCCCGAGGGCCCGCCCCGGTCTGCTGCGCGAGATCGCCTCGCACCTGGACACCGGCGGCGCCCTCGCCCTGGACTACACCTCCCACCTGCTCCCCGGACTCGTCGCCGAACCGCGGCGGACCTGGGCCTTCCAGGTACCGCGGTTCGACGGGATCGACGAATGGGTGGTCGCCCGGCAGGTCTTCGACCTGGCCGAGATGAGCGAACGGATCACGTACTACGCCGCCCGGACCGGCAAACTCTCCACCGAGCGCGCCGTACTGACCACCGACAAGTGGATCGTCGACCCGGAGCGCCTCGCGGCGGAACTGCGCTCCGCGGGCCTGCACATCGAGGGCCGGCGGCGGCATCGGATCGACGAACGCACCGAGAGCGTGCTGCTCGTCTGTCGTGCGGACGACTGACATCAAGGAAAACCAAGAGGTACGATGCCTGCAAAAGTTTGAACCGACCAGGCGGAGAAGATGGCAGTCGTGGATGAGCCGACAGGCCGCGAGGCGGTGATCCAGCGCCTGCGCGATGTCGGGCTGCGGGTCACGGGCCCCCGCCTGGAGGTGCTCACGGTGCTCGCGTCGGCCGGCCACCTCGACGTGGAGGCCATCACCGCCACCGCCCGCGAGCGTCTCGGCACGCTCACCAGCCAGGCGGTGTACGAAATGCTTCGGCACTTCCAGGAGACGGGCCTGGTCAGCAAGTTCGACCGCCCCGGGATGCCGGCCGTCTTCGAGATCTCCGGACCGCGGCACCAGCACGCGCTGTGCGTGCACTGCGGCCGCGTGGAGAACGTCGACGCCAAGGCGCCCACCCCGCCCCGCGGCAGCCTGCCCGACTGGCGAACCACCGACGCCGAGATCGTCTTCAAGGGTCTGTGCCCCGACTGCGCACAGTCCGCCGCCTCCTGAGACCGCCCACAGGAACCGGACGCCGGTACCGGACGGCCCTGACGGACACGTACCGCACCGCACCCTGAGACCGCTTGAACACCGTGCGTTGCGTTCGAATCTGTGGCAGGGTCTAGCGGGGCGATTCAACGGGATCCGCACGGATCCGAGGGGAGTCTGCTGCACTGTGTCCAAAAACGCCACCGGGACGCGTACGGGAAGCGAACAGGCTCTCGCGGTCTACCTGGAGCTCCGTGCCCACCCCTCCTGCTCCTTCGACGAGGTCGCGGACGGCCTCGCCCTCTCCGCCGGGGAGCGGGAACGATGCCGTGGCGACCTCGCCACGCTCGGTCTGATCGAAGCCGACACGACGCGCTCGGTGATCGACCCCGACGTGGCCCTGGTCCGCCTTCTGCAGTGCGAGCGCGACCGGCTCGAGCGCCGGCTCGCCGAGACCAGCCGGGCCCAGATCACCCTGGAGACCCTGGCGGGCCCCTTCCTCCGGGCCGGTTCCGCCCCCCGCTCCGAGGTCGAGGTCGAGATCGTCTCCGACCCGCACCGCATCGGGCAGGAGCTGGCACGCCTCGGCGCGTCCGTGCAGACCTCGGTGCACTCCCTGCACACCGGTTCGGTACGGCGTGAGGACATGGCCGCCGAGCTGGAGCGCGACCGGCGCTGGACCGCGCGCGGGGTGCGCGTCCGCGCCGTGTACAGCCGACGCATCGGCTCCGTACCGGACATGGCCCAGCATCTGGAGGAACGGGCCGCCCTCGGGGTGGAAGTCCGCTTCTCCCCCGTCGTACCGATGAACATGGTGCTCGCCGACGAGAACTTCGCACTGCTGCCCACCGACGCGCACGACCCGGGGTCCGCGGCGATCCTCGCGCGCGGGCCGGGCCTGGTCCGTTCCTATCTCGCGCTGTACGAGTACTGCTGGCACGCCGCCACCCGGTACGGCGACGAGGAGAAGCCCGAGCACGGCGGCGACGGGCTGTCCGAACAGCAGCGGGCCGCGCTGCGGATGCTGGCCTCCGGCATCAAGGACGAGCAGATCGCGAAGAACCTCGGGGTGTCCCTGCGTACGGTCAGCCGGCTGCTCTCCGAGGTTATGCAGGAGCTGGGCGCGGCGAGCCGGTTCGAGGCCGGGGTGAAGGCCGCCAGGCTCGGCCTCCTGGACGGCGAGGTACGCGACCGGGAGCTGTGACACGGGCCGGTCCGAGGTGACGTGGCCAAGATCGTACGGGGACATCCGCCGCCCCCTGTGACAGGGTGGTGTGGGGAGACGGGGATCGACGAGGGGGGTCACAGCGCCATGGCCACGACGGACGACGGCAGGGAAGGACTGGCCGCCGAGGCGCTTTTGACTCTCTATCAGGAGCTGCGCAGGCGCGGGGTGTCGAGCTTCCGAGAGGCCTGCTCGGCGCTGCGGTTGGCGCCGGAGGAGTACGAGCGATGTCGCGTCGAACTGACCTCCCTCGGCTTGATCGTGCCGACGACCGAGACCCATGCCACGATCGCCGACATCCGGGACACCAGCTGGAAACCGGACACGGACACGGTGGCCACCGTCGATCCCGAGATCGCCCTGCTCCGCCTGCTCGAGCGGGAGCGCGAGCGGCTGCGGGACCATCTGGCCGAGGCCGACAGGGCCTACTCCACCCTGGAGACGCTGGCGGAAACCTTCCTCCGCGCCGGGGCGCTGGCCCGCTCCGAGATCGCCGTCGAGGCCATCACCGACTACCGCCGGATCCAGCAGGCCCTTGAGGACATCACCGATGTGATGCAGGAGAGTTCGGCCGCCATGCACCCCGGCGGACCCAACCGGCAGATCCCCGAGCGGATGCTGGACCGGGACCGGCGCCAGATCGGCAACGGCGTGCGTGTCCGCGCCATCTACCGCAGCCAGGACGCGGTGCGGCCCGAGCTCGCGGAGCTGCTGAGCCGGCGCGTGGCGCTGGGCGTGGAGATCCGCCTGGCGCCCGTCATCCCCATGAACATGATCATCGCCGACCAGCAGTTCGCCCTGGTGCCGATCCGGCCCGAGGAGCCCCGCGAGGGCGCGATCCTGGCGCGCGGCTCGGTGCTGGTCAGGTCCTATCTGGGCCTGTACGAACATTGCTGGCACACCGCGACCCCGTACGGCGACGACGCGGCGCCGGAGCGGGGTGGCGACGGACTCTCGGAGCAGCAGCGGGCGGCGCTCCACATGCTCGCCTCGGGAATGAAGGACGAGAAGATCGCCCGGAACCTCGGGGTGTCACTGCGCACGGTGAGCCGGATGCTCTCCGAACTCATGCAGGAATTGGGGGCGTCGAGCAGATTCGAGGCCGGTGTGCGCGCGGTACGCCTCGGCTGGCTGGACTGAATCCAAACTCCGCTCCCGGAGTGGACGGGGAACGGAGAAGCCCCGCGGCGCCCGTTACGGCGACCGCGGGGCTTTCCCTATTCCAGCTGATTACCGCTGACTCCCCAGCTGAATTCAGCGTGATGTCACGTCAGTTGGTGGGCGCGACCGGGGACGGGCTCGGCGCCTTCGGCCAGTCGTTCTCCGCGCCGGCCTGCTGCGAGGTCGGGGCCGAGGTGGTGCCGGGGGCGGCGGCCAGCGCGGCGCCACCCGCGACGGCCGCACACGCCACCATCGCGACGACGAACTGGCGGACGGTCTTGCGGACGGCCGGGATACGCACAGCAGACATGATTCCTCCAGGAGTTGGAATGGGAATTCCGACTTCGGGGGCCCGTGCCGCCGGGCGCTCCCTGAAGACATCTCCATATTGGCCCGCCCCGGGATACGGATCCAGAGATTCTCCATGCGTGGATCTGCCATGGCGTGGATGCGTCATTCCGCCAATCCGGTGACAGGGCAACGGAATTGAGAGATCCGGAGCGCTACATATCTTTGGTCAGACCAAAAGAGATGCTAGGCTGGTCCTGCGGCCTTCTCGTTCCTCCAGGAGAGGGAGGCCGCCGGGGCAGGGGCGTGCCGCCGCTCCTGCCCCACTCATCGCGGTCTCGTACACCCCGATCGTCCGGGCGGCGGATCCACGCCAGCTCATCCCCCGGGCATGACAGACCGCCGCCTCCCCCATCGACTCCCGCGCCTTCGGATGCGTCGCAAGCCACAGCAGCCGGCGGGCGTACTCCACCGGGTCGTGTCCCCGGACGAGCAGCCCAGTCACCCCGTCCCACACCGCCGTCGGCAGCCCGCCCACCGCGGCCGCGAGGACCGGCGTCCCACAGGCCTGCGCCTCCAGGGCCACCAGACCGAAGGACTCGCTGCGCGACGGCACCACGAGAACATCCGCCGCCCGGTACCAGTCCGCAAGGTGTGACTGCGGTACGGGAGGACACGGCCGCAGCACATCGGTGACCCCCAGCTCGCGCGCCAGCTGCCACGCCGAGCCCTCCCTGCTCGCCCCGGAATGACCTCCGACGACCGGGACGAGCAGCCGGCGACGCAGATCGGGCGCCATCAGCAGCAGCTCCGCCACCGCCCGTACGAGCACATCGGGACCCTTGAGGGGCTGGATGCGGCCCGCGTACAGGGGGATGAAGGCATCGGCCGGCAGCCCGAGCCGGGCCCTGGCGGACGCGCGCCCCGCACCCGGCCGGAACGTCCGCAGATCGACCCCCGGCCGCACCACCTCGGTGCGCGGCACCGAAGCCCCGTACAGCGCGCCCAGCGCCTCGGCCTCGTCGACCGTGTTGGCGATCAGCCGGTCGGCGGAGTCGATCACCTGGTGCTCGCCGCGGATCCGGAGCTCGGGCTCGGGGGTCTCGCCCTCCGCGAGGGCCGCGTTCTTCACCCGGGCCAGCGTGTGCGCGGTGTGGACCAGCGGTATCCGCCAGCCCGCGGAGGCGATCCGGCCGGCCTGCCCGGAGAGCCAGTAGTGGGAGTGGATCAGGTCGTAGCGCCGGTCCGCCTTGAGCAGGGCCAGGGAGAACGGCACGACAAGACCCGGCAGAGCTTCTTTGGGGAGCGCCCGGCACGGACCCGCGTGCAGATGACGGACCCGAACGCCCGGCGCGAGATCGACGAGCGGGGGGTGGTCCTCGCCCCGGCAGCGGGTGAACAGATCGACCTCGGCGCCCTGTTCGGCGAGGGCCCGGGAGAGTTCGACCATGTAGACGTTCATCCCACCGGCGTCCCCGGTTCCTGGCTGGTGGAGCGGGGAGGTGTGGACGCTGAGCATGGCGACGCGCAGAGACACGTGGGGCTCCTGTGAGGGCGGGCCACGTGTCCCTGCGTTGCGTCGCGCACGACCACGCGGCGGTGGGGGTGGATCGGGTGGGGATGGGGGCTGTTCGGAGGGGGTCGGGGGCTGGATCAGAATCCGAAGACGGGGCCGGACGGCGGGGCGAGCCGGGTGCCCGGCAGGGGCCCGGTCAGGGCCGAGACGTCGATCGCCCGGCCGGGCTCGACCTTCAGCGCGGCAGCCAGCCGGTCGGCGCCCTCCGGCATCACCGGCCGGGCCCAGGCGGACAGCGCCGAGGCGACGGCCAACTGGGTGGCGAGAGCGGGCAGATGACGGCATGCCGTGGTGGGCCGGCAGCGCTCGTGCGCGTTGACGTGGCCGAAGTCGGCCACCGAGCGGACCACCTCGTCGAGGACGGCCACCGCCCGCCGAGGGTCGAAGGCATCGGGGCCGTACGCCTCGCGCAGGTCCTCGACGGCCCGGTACAGCCGGCGGTCCAGGATCTCCCAGCCGGTGCCGCCGGGCAGCGCCTCCGGGGCGAGCCCCGCGCACTCCTCGCGTACGGAGGTGAAGAGCCGCGCGAGCCAGCTGTTCCAGTTCTCGTCCAGCTCTCGGCGGGCCGCGGCGAGCCGGTCACGGTGGAAGACCGTGCGGCGACCCAGCGGGCGGGCCTGCAGGACATGGCGGCGCAGGGTGTCGGAGCCGAACTCGGTGAGCAGGTCGAGCGCCCAGACGTTGCCCTCCTGGACGCCCTCCTCGATCACGTACGACTCGTTGACGCAGAAGTCCTGCGGCAGCTTGATGCCCTGGGCCAGGAGCATCACCGGCAGCAGCACGGCATGGCAGAAGGCGTGCCCGAATCCGCAGAAGTGGATGGCTCGGCTCGGCAGCGGGCCCTTGGTGTCGTAGCCGAACAGGTGCATCGCGGCGGCCTCGAAGCAGCCGTCGACGCGATGGTCGGGGAAGCCCTCGACCGGCACCTGGAGCCCCCACGCGGCCGGGTGGCCGACGGCGATGTCCGGCAGCCCGTCCTCCACCAGGGACTCGCACAGCGCGGCGAGCCGGGGCGGGAGGCCGGCGGTGGCCCAGTAGTCGGCGAGTGTCTCGCGGAAGGGTTCGAGGGGGATGTAGAGGCGGCGGCAGCGGCGGGACAGCGCGGCGGTGTCGCAGAGCGAGCACCGGGGCGCGATCAGGTCGCCGCCGTCGTTGGGCCGGGCGCACTCGTGGCACATCCCACCGTCGCTGACCGCGCCGCAGTGCGGGCAGGTGCCGGTGACGTGCGCGCCGTACAGCCAGCGCTCGCACGGCTCGCAGTACGGCAGGAGGCGGGTGCGGGGCGCGATGACGCCCTGCGCGTGCAGGCTGTTGAAGAGGTCCTGCACCCAGCGGCCGTAGCCGCGGTCGCGGCGCGGCCGGACGATGTGGTCGAACTCCACGCCCGAGCGGAGCCAGTCGGCGGTGATCGCCGCGCGGTAGCCCTCGGCGACCTCCTCGGGCTTGCGGTGGTGGCGCAGCGCCCGGACCTCGACGGAGCTGGCGTGGTCGGCGGTGCCGGTGGTGAACCGTACGGGCTCGCCCTCGGCGCGCAGGTACCGGGACAGGACGTCGGCGGCGACGTACGGCCCCGCGAGATGGCCGATGTGCAGTTCGCCATGGGTGGCCGGAGGGGTCGCGGTGATCCAGACAGGGGTGCTCAAGGGACCTCCTTGACGCTGTGATGCGGTGAGCCTCAGCGAGGTGCTCGGCTTCAGCGAGGTTCGAAATGGAAAGAGCGGATGAAGCAGTCACGGGGCTGTTCGACGGCATAGACGATGCATTCGAAAAGGGCCTGGGTTGTCAGCTTCTCGTCCGGTGCTATTCCGTCCGGATTCGATCCGTCCCATTCCGCGAAGCGCGGATCGGAGGTGGAGAAATCGGGCGGGAAGAGCGAGAAGACCCGGACACCGGACGGGCGGAGGCGGCGCGAGAGAATGTCGGCGAAGCCCGCCTGCGCGCTCTTCGCCGCCCAGAACGCCTCATGGGCCGCGCCCGCCACCGCGGAGGCGCCCCCGGCGTCCCGCACGGCCACCATGTTGACGATGTCGGGCCGCAGCGAGCCGCGCAGCAACGGCAGGAAGTGCTTGACCATCAGGACGGTACCGCCGGCCGTGGACTCGATCGTCTCCACGATCTGGTCGTCGCTTGCCGCCTCCAGGTCCATGCCGTCGAGCCAGCGGGCGCCGTTGTTCACCAGCAGGTCGACCCGGTCGGTGCGTTCGCCGACCCGCGCCGCGAACTCGCGGATCTCGGCGGGCCTGCTGAGGTCGCAGCCGAACGCGTGGATACGGTCGCGGGCGGAGCCCATGACCTCGGTACGGGTCCGCTCGGCGGCCTCGACGGTGCGGGCCGAGACATAGACCTCGGCACCGAGATGCGCGAATCCGACGGCGAGCGCGCGGCCGAAATAGCGGGACGCTCCGGTCACGACGACACGCAGATTCTCGAATTTCATGCTCGTCCGCTCTCCCCATGGATACCGGTTGCCGGTCGAATTCAGCGTGGCAGAGGAATCGGCGTCGGAGCGTGGTGGGAGGGGTGCGCGTTCACGCCGTTGCGTGGATACGCCATGGCAGTTCGACCCTGTCGAGCACGGTCGCGCGCTTGCGGTGGACGGCGACGGAGTGGTCGTCGGCAGAGACGGCCACGGGTCCGCCGGGGCTGTGCACGGGCCCGTCCAGGGCCGGTACGACGGTACCGGGGAGCGCGGCCGCGGTGGCGAGCGCGGCGGCGCCGGTGAGCGCGAGCCGGGGGTGCCAGCCGCCGACGGTGAGGGCGCGGACGGCGAGCCCACCGGGCCCGGCCGTGAACGCGGCGATCTTGGGCAGGGCGGAGTGCGGTGCGTGCCCGAGCACCCGGGCGGCGTGGGCGCGCAGCGCGAGAAGCCGCCGGTGGGTGGCGTCATCGGCCCTGAACAGCCCCTCGGCGGTGCGGATCCCGAGGTGTGCGGCGTCGACGAACGCGTACGGATTGCCGTACCGGACGAGGGAGACGGGCAGCCCGCCGAGGACGTCGACGGGGCGGCCGGTGGGGAGTGTCCCGGGGGTGTCGGGCGGCCGGCGGAAGCGGAGGGAGTACGCGCCGGAGTCCGCTTCGGGGGTGCAGCGCACGAGGTCGCCCGTCGTGACGGCATGGACGGTGACCGGCCCCCGGCGGCCGGACGCCACGACACAGGCGAGCAGGGAGTGGCCGCAGCCGGTGCGGAAGTCGAAGCCGCCGTCGGGGAGGGCCTGGACGAAGCGGTAGTCGAGGTCACGGCCGGGGCGGGTGGAGGAGCCGTACAGCGCGAACTTGTTCAGCCGGGCGTACGGCGTCCCGGCGAGGGCCCGGCGCAGCGTGCCGAGTTCGTCGCGCAACGCCAGTGCGCCGTCGGGCAGTTGGCCGAGCTCTACGACGAGCGTGGGCCCGGGCGCGTCCTCCGCCCGTACGACGGTGGCTGCCACCACGGGCGACATGGCGCCACGGGACGCGGCGCCCGGATTCCGGCGCGGCGCGCCGGGGGCGCCGCCCAGGCCTCCCCGGGGCCCGGCAGCACCCTTGCCGGCCTCATGCCGCACAACCCACCGGGATCCTCATGCCCTGCACCACGTCCGACCACAGCTCGTGCACGGCAAGCCCCCACAGGGCCAACGCGTCGTGCTGCGAGGGCCGTTCGAGCTGTCGGGCGAGGAGCTTCTGGACGCGGTCGGCACGGACCTTGCCCCCCAGGACCAGGCGGGCCGGGGAGAGGAGTTCGCGGACCGTGTCGAGCAGCGGGCCGCCCGGGGTCAGCATGGCCGCGATCGGCAGCGTGAAGGGCTGCTTGGGCCGGGTGAGGACCGTGGGCGGCAGCAGGTCCGCCCCGGCCTCGTACAGCGCCCGCTTCCCCCGCAGCGCCGCCGGCGCCAGCGAGCGGGCGTGCGCGACCACCGACGGCTGGCAGAACGGCATCCGCGCCTCGACCGCCCAGGCCATCGACAGATGGTCCACGCGTCGCAGGTGGTACGCGGGCAGCCGCCAGCGCGTCTCGAACCCCGTCATCGCCACCATCCGGTCCGCGCCGGCCGCCTCCGCCGAGCGCAGCTCCTGTTCGATCCGGTCGGCGGCCGAACCCTGGTCGGCGATGAACGCCCGGTAGGACGGCGTGTAGAGGTGCTCGCGCAGCAGCCGCGGCGCCGCCGACAGCGCGTCCGCGTACGCCCCCGCCCAGTCCGCCCCCTCCGGCCCCGCCGGGGTGTCCAGCGCGGCGCGCATCCGGTCGTACCCGCCGAAGAGTTCGTCCGCGCCGTCCCCGGCGAGGGCCACGGTGAAGCCGGCCTCCCGTACCGCACGGAACAGCGCGTAGGTCGAGAGCGCGATGGGGTCGGCGTTGGGCTGGCCGAGGTGACGGACGGTGCGGGTGAGGAGCGAGGGGAGCTCGTCGGGGTCGAGTGCGACCTCGTGGTGTGTGGTCCTGGCGCGTCGGGCGACCGAACGGGCATACGCGGCTTCGGAGTCGGGCCACTTGCCCCGGTAGGTGAGGTGGAAGGTGTGCAGCGGCGGCGCGTCGGCCTCCCGGGCGTGCTCGGCGGCGAGCGCGGTGACGAGCCCGGAGTCGAGGCCGCCGCTCGTGATCGCGCAGACGGGCACCTCGGCCCGGCCGAGCCGGCGCACCTCGCTGCGCAGCACGTCCTGTGTGTCCCCCGCCGGTGCGGCCGGGTGCGGGGTGCGGCGCCGTACGTACGGCCGGAATCCCGGCCGTACGACGGCGGTGGCGCCGGGCGGGAGCACCTCGATGCCGTCGAGGGCGGTGTGGGCGGAGAACGACGTGCGGGTGGCGAGGACGGTGTCGAGGGAGTCCTCGCGCGGGGCGATCCGTACGCCCTCGAACGCGAGCAGCGCGGGGATCTCGGAGGCGAAGCGGGTGGAGCCGTCGGCGGGATCGTGGTGCCAGTGGACCGGCTTCATGCCCATGTCGTCGACGGAGAGGACGAGTTGCGTACGTCCGGGCCTGAGGTCGAGGACCGCGACGGCGAACATGCCGTCGAGGTGGTCGGCGAACGCGGGGCCGTACTCCGCGTACAGCGCGGGCAGCACGGTGCCGTCGCAGCGGTCGGGGAAGCGGTGTCCGCGGGCGGCGAGGTGCCGGCGCAGAGAGGCGTGGTTGTAGATCTCGCCGTTGAGGACGGCGAGGATCCCGGGCAGGTGCGGCAGCCGGTAGGGCTGCTGACCGCCGCAGGGGTCGGTGACGGCGAGGCGATCGCACCCCAGCGACCAGCCGGGCCCGCTGAGCACCTGGTGCTCGTCGGGGCCGCCGTGCCGCTGACGGGCCGAGACCGCCGAGAGCTCGGCCGGCTCGGGGCGGGCCGCGTGGGCCGCCGCCCCGGCGGCGAAGGAGCCGAGGATCCTGCACATACCGGTCACCCTCCAATCACGTCACCCAGCACTACCAATGATTTGAATCTACCAAGTTTTTGAATGGCGCGTAAGTGCCATGTCCGGTTCACGCCACGGCTTGGCCTTGCAGCGCCCCCGCCACCCCAACAGGCTGACCCCATGGAGGACTTCGACCACACCGATCGCACCGCCCCCGCGTCCCTGCTCGTGGTGGCCGCACACCCGGACGACATCGAGTTCTGCGTCAGCGGCACGGTCATGCAGTGGATCGAGCGCGGCACCCGGGTCACGTACTGCATCGTCACGGACGGCGGCGCCGGCGGCTACGACGAACAGCTCCCGCGCCAGGCGATGGCGGACCTGCGCCGCGCCGAACAGGTCCACTCCGCCAAGCTGAGCGGTGTCGCCGACGTCCGCTTCCTCGGCTACCCCGACAGCTTCGTGGAACCGAGCGTGGAACTCCGCCGCGACCTGTGCCGGGTCATCCGCGAGGTGCGCCCGCAGCGGGCGATCATCCCCTCCCCCGAGATCAACTGGGCGCGCGTGGCCGACCTCCACCCCGACCACCGCGCGGTCGGCGACGCCTGCCTCCGCGCGATCTACCCGGAAGCCCGCAACCCCTTCGCGCACGCCTCCCTCCTGAAGGAGGAGGGCCTGGAGCCGTGGATCGTCCACGAGCTGTGGCTGATGACGGGCCCGACGCCCAATCAGTACGTCGACGTCACCCCGGTCTTCGACCGCAAGGTCGAGGCGCTGCGCATCCACACGTCCCAGACGGCCCACTTCGACGACCTGGCGGGCCTGCTACGGGACTGGCTGAGCGAACACGCGACGGCGGGCGGACTGCCGGCGGGCCGGATGGCGGAGGCGTTCCAGATCGTCCACATCGACTGAGCTCGGCCTCCGGCGAATGCCTTACCTTGACGTGGGGCGTACCCGCCGAGGTACGTGACGACAGGCTGGGGGGCATGTGACCGTCGCACAGGTGGTCCGTCGAGGCATTCGGCTCGGGGTGCGCATCGCCGTGGGGCCCGGGGGCTTCTTCGGGCTGTTGTGGCTCGTGTACGCCATCGCGTGGCTCTTCACCGGGATGCGCGGGGACGCCCTCATGGGCATCCTGCGCGGCGTCGTGGCGGTCGGCGGGACGATGGCGGTCGGTGTGCTGCTCGGTGCCGCGACCGGCGGCGCGCTCGCCCTGGCGCCCGACCGGCTCACCGCTCGGGCTCCGCTGCGGGGGCTGCTCGCCGGAGCCGTCGCGAGCGCGCTGTTCCTGCCCGAGACGCTCGTCGTGGCGTTCGCCACCGACCTCGGCTACCTGCCGACCCTGCTCGCCTTCCTCGCCACACCGATCGTCGGCGCCGTGGCCGCGGCGCACAGCGGCGACCTCGTGGGCCGGACCCGACATCACCCCTGGCTGTGGGACCGGGCGTACCGACGGGTGGACTCGCCGGCTCCTTCCACGTGACCGGCGTCCTGCCGCCGTCGGCACCCTCCCTCGGCCGGAGGCGGGCGTCACGCGTGACCGTGGGGGAGAGGCGAGGTCGGTCCGGTCGTGACGCCCCGGCCGCGAACCTACGATGGAGGCATGTCGACGCTCTCCCTCTGGTCGCGTGACTCCGTGCTGTCGATCGGCTCGGTGGGGTCCTGTCTGTCGATCGGCTCGGTCGGCTCGGTCCTCTCCGTCGGGTCCGTCGGCTCGGCCGCCTCCGTCGCCTCGATCGGGTCCTGGCTGAGTACGGGCTCCCTGCTGTCGGCGCAGTCCTGCTGGTCGGTCATGTCCTGGCGCTCCCGCTGCGGGGTGATGGCCGCCGGAACGGGCATGGCGGTCACCGCGGTCGCGCTGATGGCGGCCGCTCGTACGCGCGGGGTCCGCTGACCCCTGGGCGGTCCTCCGGCCTCAGCGGCAGGCCGTCACGGGCGTCACGCCGAGAACACCTGTGAGCGGCACGTCCACGGACCGCCCCTCCGCGCTCAGCCGCACCGCGCCTTCGGTACCGGGCAGCAGCGACCCGCACCAGGTGCCCGACGAGGTCGCGACCTCCACGAGTGCGGCGGAATCCGCCGACTCGGGCTCCGGCCACCAGGCGACCGTGGCGGCGGCCGCCGTCAGGGCCACGGCGGCGAAGGTGAGCCCGATCCCCGTCCGTAGCCGCCGCGCCTCCCCCGCGTCACCGCCCGGCCCGGGCCCACCGAAGAGCGGCCAGGCCGTCCGCGCCACCAGATACGTCGACAGACAGGCGACGGCCAGGGCGAGCAGCACGAGCACACCCGCGACCGCCTCCACGACCCTCGGGGCGGTCGTACCGTTCCCGCTCTTGAGCGCACCGCACAGCCCCACGAATCCCAGCACCGGCAACTGCAGCGACATCCATCCACGCGCCGACGCCTGAAGCCCACCGCCCGAGTCGTCACCGTTCATGCCACCAGCTTGGGGGACGTGACGTGCGGTTCCGCCGCTGGCACGCCGAAGCCGGTGCGGCCGGTGAGGTGGTCGGTGGCCGCCCAGCCCCGGGATGATCCGATCAGGTCACGAGGTGGACCGCCAGTCCGGCGATGAGACCGCTCGAGACGAGCGCCGTCGCGAGCCGCCCCCTCGGCCCCGTCAGGCCGCGGCCCAGCAGCGCCCCGCCCGTGGCCAGGAAGAGCTGCCAGCTGGCGGAGGCGACCAAGGCCGCGAGCACGAAGGCCGTACGGTCCAGGGGGGTGGCCGGACCCGAGGGGCCCGTCGCCAGGATCAGGGCCACGAAGTAGATCACGGTCATGGGGTTCAGGATCGTGATGCCCAGGAACGTGAGGAAGGCGCGCGACGGGGTGAGGGGGCTGTCGCGGTCGTCCCGGCTCGCGAGGTCCCGGGCACGGTAGGCACAGAGGGCCGTCCACGCGGAACGGGCGGCGAGGCCCACGAGGACCACCGCCGAGGCCCAGCGCAGCGGCGCCATGACCGGAGCGAGCAGCGGCACGAGCGCCGAGCCGCCGAGGACCGCGATCAGGGCGTACACCCCGTCCGCCGCGGCCACGCCGAGGGCCGCGCCCGCTCCCGTACGCCAGTTCGTGCGCACCGTGACCGCCACCAGGTAGGCGCCGACGGCGCCGACCGGGATCGCGATTCCGTAGCCGGCGAGCAGGCCGGCCACCACCGCGGCGGTCACGCGACGGACAGGGTCGCGCCTCCGGGGGAGCCGGGCTGCTGCTGTCGGCGGTAGCTGGCGCCGTCCTTCGTACGGGAGAGCAGGCCGCCGGTCACGAGGTAGCGGCGCAGGGCCGGGAAGTCCTCGTGAACGGTCAGGAGCGCCTCGTTGACCTCGCGCTCGGTGTACGAGCGGGTCGGCTCGAAGAGCGTCTCGGCGAGGTGGGTGAGCAGCTGCGCGCGGCGCGGGGCCCTGCGCGGGATCGCCTTCAGTCGTCCTTCGGCGGAGAAGAGGTCCGCCACGGGGGCAATGGAGGCCACGGGGTGGGAAGTCATGCGCCGAAGCGTGGCGCGCGGGCCCTCGCCCGGCAACGGGTTTTCCCGCCGGGGCCCGCTCGGCTAGCTGCCGATGTCCACGTGCACGGCTTCGTAGATCTTCGGCTGGACCTGGGGCATGCCGACCTCCTGGAAGGTGGGCCCTGCCTTCTCCATGAACCCCTGGAACGCCTCTGCCGACTCCCAGACATCCACCACGAGCCAGCCGCTGTCGGCCGGCGCCCCCGCGTGGGAGACGAAGCCGTCGACCGGCCACCACGGTGCGGCGTGGATCTTGCTGTGGTTCTCCTCGTACTGATCCTTCGTGACGCCCGGCAATTCGACGACGACGATGACGGCCATGGTGGTACTCCCGTACGTGGAGGGATGGGTTCCCGACCAGCACATCAGCTGTCCCCCACCCCCGCATGGCGAGGAGGCCGAACGGGCACCACGCGCACGACAACGGCCTCGCCGAAGGGCGGGGCCAGGGCGCTGGGGCCGGGGCGCGGTCAGAGCGTGTGGGCGCTCGCGAACGCGGTGAACGCGGCCCAGGCGGCCGGGGTGGCCGTCAGCTCGCCCCTGGTGTGGTCCTTGGTGTCGCGGACACGGACGTGGGCGAGGTTGTCGGCCACTTCGACACAGGCGTCGTTGTCGTTGCCGCTGTACGTGCTCTTGTGCCAGTTCGGGGAGGTCTCAGTCATCGTGTTCCTTCGCGATTGCACGCATCAGCTCGAAGGACGCCCGGACGCCCAACGCACCCTGTTGGAGCAGATCATAGACGCGCTGAAATCGCATCACCTCTGCCGGTTCCTCGGTGTAGTTGCCCGTGCTGAACCCCTCCGTGTACGCCCCGCGCTCCCCCTTGGGGAGGGTGAGAAGAGCGACGGAGCCAGCCAGGGGTGTTCCCTTCATCGGGAGTACCTGGATGTTCACGGTGGGGCGTTCGCCCATCGCGAGCAGGTGCTCGATCTGCTCGCGCATCACCTGACTGCCACCGATGTCGCGGCGCAGGCTTGCCTCGTCGAGCACGATCACCATCCAGGGCGGGTCGGGCCGGTCGAGTACCTCCTGGCGTTCCAGTCGCCTCCGCACGTAGTCACCGATCTGGGCCGAGTCGCCCGCGAGTCCCGCTTCCATCGCCGCGCGGGCGTAGCCGCCGGTCTGGAGCAGGCCGGGCACGACGAGGGAGAACTCGTGAATGGCGGTCGCTTCGAGCTGCCGCCGCATGTACGTCTTCGCGTAGTCGCGCACATTCTGCTCGGTCAGGATCTTCACGAGGTTCACCAGAGAACCCGGCGGAAGCCGCAGGACGACCTCCAGCTTCTTCGCGAGATCCCGGTCCGGTGGGTCCTCGCCCCGCTCGATCCCGGAGATCCGGCTCCCGCTGCTGAAAGCCTTCGTCGCCACGTACGCCTGCGTCCAGTCACGGCCGAGGGCCAGGCGTGCCTCGCGCACCATGTTTCCGAGGTACTGCTCGATGCCGTCCCCGGGGTCCAGTTCCTTAGCTCCTGGCATATGCCCCGTTCCTCACCTGTGCCTGGGAACCCAACTCCTGGTGAGCGTAGGGGCATCCACGTCATCGTTGGGACATCCCGGAGGAGATCCATCAGAAAGAGAGCCTCCATGCGTACGACCACGAACGCTCCCCCGATCCGCCCCGTCTCCGAGCCCGAGGCCGCCCAGGTGTTCCACGACCTGAAGGCGGCGATGGAGGGAGCCGGCCTCCCCACCGCCGGCCTGTACCGCGACGTCAGGCGAGCAACGAGCGGGGCCGATCTCCACCTCTACGGGCTTGGCACCGTCACAGTGAGTGGGGCCAAGCTGCTCACCGCCGTCCTGCGCGCAGCCCGGCGGGAACAGTGAGGTACCGGACGGGCGATGTCGTGACGGACGCGACCCGGGCCCTCACGGGCCAAGTCCGCGACGTCCACGGAAGCGTACTGACCCTGGTCCGCCCCAGCGGATACGTGTGGGAAGCGGCAGCCGAGCAGTGCTGGACGGCGAGTCCGGAGGAGCGCGCGGGCCTGACCCCGCATGGGGCGTTGCGGATCATCAGCACGTCGCCCGTACGTCCGGGGTCCTGATCGCCGCGCAGAGCAATTGCGCACCGAATGCCCACATACGAGAGGGCGTCACTCGTTCGGGCGGTTCTTCACTCTGTGTGTCGGCGCGGGCATATGCCGTCCGGTACGTTCGCGCAAAACGGCCCCCGCGATGGTTCGCACCCATCAGCGAGGGCCTCGACCGCCAGGAGCAAGCACCTCCCGTGATCTACCGCAACCTTAGCGCGCCCGCGCGCGCCTTCACCCAGTTCTCCCACGAGCTGATCCGGCATCCCCGTCTCAGCTCCGACGCCGTTCGCCTCCTGACCTGGCAGCTCTCCCTCCCCCAGGGCGCGAGGGAATCCCTCTCCCGTACCGCTGAACGTGCCCGGATCGGGTCATGCGCCTTCACCCGCGCCAAGCGACAGCTCAAGGACGAGGGCTTCGTCCACGAGCGGCGCGTACAGGGCGCCGGTGGGCTCTGGGAGACCCAACAGCTCGTCTCCAGCGTGCCGTTGAGCGTCGGCGAGGCGACGAAAATCCTCGCGGGGATGCCGCC
This sequence comes from Streptomyces sp. NPDC039609, assembly GCF_055596705.1. Taxonomy (NCBI): domain Bacteria; kingdom Bacillati; phylum Actinomycetota; class Actinomycetes; order Kitasatosporales; family Streptomycetaceae; genus Streptomyces; species Streptomyces sp. NPDC039609. The sequence continues at coordinate 175,874 of NZ_JBVIUJ010000013.1, read as the reverse complement.
CGTACGGACCAGCACGTTACGAGTGTCACCGCAGGTGACACCGGGGCACGGGATTCCGGCCGCCGGTGAACCGGAGGCCCCGCCAACCGGCGGTCATCCAGAGAAACACCCAGAGGGAGACACCTCCGACCTTCCGCCCGTCGCTGTTGCGCCAGTTGAGCCCGCTGAGACCGTCGAGACCGGCGGATCCGTGGCAGCCGGCGCGGCCGGCGCGGCCGGCGACGTGCCCCGAGCGGGCGAGCACCTGGGCGAGGCCCGCGCTCTCGTCGGCGCGCTGCCACTCCTCTCGCCCGTCCTGCGGCACATCCCGCCGGGCATGCGGGACGAGTTGGCCCACCTCACCGCCCGTTGGCTCGTCGCCGGGCACACCTCCGCCGACGTGCACGAGCACATCCTGCGCAGCCTGCCCGTGACTGGTACACCCGTTCACCGGCCCGGTGGGCTGGTGCGCTACCTGCTCCGCGAGGTAGCGCCCCGGCCACCCGTACCCACGCCGACAGGCACCGGGCCGCAGCTGTCGGCGCGGCTGGCCGGGACACGGGAGTGCACGGGCGCACACGACCAGGCAACGCTGTTCCGGCCTGTCGCGGACGAGTCGCTGTGCGCCGCGTGCGACAGCCACGCGCTCAGCGGTAGATGAGGAGTTCCTGTTCCGTCGCGCCCGTCAGGGCGTAGCGCGTGCGGACCAGCGGGCGGCCCGCGTAGATACGGATCAAGGTGGACGCCTCGCCGTGGAAGCGGGCCGGGGGACGGCCGGCGATCCTGTTGCCGAGGGTGACGGGCTCGGGGCGGCCCGGCAGGACCCCGACGAGCGCCGGGGTCTCCCGTCTGCGGCTGGTGACCGACAGGAGGGGGAGCGCGAGCTCCAGCCCGGCGCCGCCGTACGCGCCGGGGGCGCCGAAGGCCTCCCGTACGTCTCCGGCGTGGACCCACTCCCCCAGCGCCACCGCGTCCAGCGTGCCGTCGGTCTCCGCGATCACCGGGCCGGCCTCCGTGAAACCGCGCTCCAGTTCGTCGAGGATCCGGCCGAGCGGCCAGGACTCCCGCTCGGCGACGTCGGCCGCGTTGGCCTCCGGCAGGAAGACGCCTTCTTCGAGGCGGTCCTCGACGATCCTGACGAGGGCCGCCGCGCAGTGCGCGAGGACCTGCCGGGCCGTCCAGCCCGGGCAGGCGGTGCGCAGGTCGAACGCCGCCTCCGGAATGCGTCGCAGCAACGGCATCAGCGCGTCCCGTTCCGTCCGCAGCAGCCGGTCCGGGAGCCACGGATCACGTACATCGGGGTCGCGCACGTCAGTCGTACACATCAGTAGCGGTAGTGGTCCGGCTTGTACGGTCCCTCCACCGGGACCCCGATGTACGACGCCTGCTCCGGGCGCAGCTCGGTCAGCCGCACGCCCAGCGCGTCGAGGTGGAGCCGCGCGACCTTCTCGTCCAGGTGCTTCGGGAGCACGTAGACGTCGGTCGGGTACTCCTCCGGCTTGGTGAAGAGCTCGATCTGGGCCAGGGTCTGGTCCGCGAAGGAGTTCGACATCACGAACGACGGGTGCCCGGTCGCGTTGCCCAGGTTGAGGAGCCGGCCCTCCGACAGCACGATCACGACCTTGCCGTCGGGGAAGGTCCAGGTGTGGACCTGCGGCTTGACCTCGTCCTTCACGATGCCGGGGATCCGGGCGAGCCCCGCCATGTCGATCTCGTTGTCGAAGTGGCCGATGTTCCCCACGATCGCCTGGTGCTTCATCCTGGCGATGTCCGACGCCATGATGATGTCCTTGTTGCCGGTCGTCGTGATGAAGATGTCCGCCGTCTCGACCACGTCGTCCAGGGTCGCGACCTGGTAGCCGTCCATCGCCGCCTGGAGCGCGCAGATCGGGTCGATCTCCGTGACGATCACCCGCGCGCCCTGCCCGCGCAGCGACTCCGCCGAGCCCTTGCCCACATCGCCGTAGCCGCAGACCACGGCCGTCTTGCCGCCGATCAGCACGTCCGTCGCCCGGTTGATGCCGTCGACCAGGGAGTGCCGGCAGCCGTACTTGTTGTCGAACTTCGACTTCGTCACGGCGTCGTTCACGTTGATCGCCGGGAAGAGCAGCGCACCCTCGCGGTGCATCTCGTACAGGCGGTGGACACCGGTCGTGGTCTCCTCGGTGACCCCGCGGATCCCGGCGGCGAGCGCCGTCCAGTCGATCGACGTGCGCCGCAACAGCTCGAGGACGACGCGCAGTTCGTCGTTGTCCGCCGTCGACGGGTCCGGGACCTCGCCCGCCTTCTGGTACTCCACACCCTTGTGGACGAGGAGCGTGGCGTCACCGCCGTCGTCCAGGATCATGTTGGGACCGATCGCGCCGGGCCAGGTCAGGGCCTGTTCCGTGCACCACCAGTACTCCTCCAGGGTCTCGCCCTTCCAGGCGAAGACCGGGATCCCGGCGGCGGCGATCGCGGCGGCCGCGTGGTCCTGGGTCGAGTAGATGTTGCACGACACCCAGCGCACCTCGGCGCCGAGCGCGACGAGCGTCTCGATGAGGACGGCCGTCTGCACGGTCATGTGCAGGGAGCCGGTGATCCGGGCGCCGGCCAGGGGCCGGGCCTCCGCGTACTCCCGGCGGATCGCCATCAGGCCGGGCATCTCGTGCTCGGCCAGCGTGATCTCCTTGCGGCCGAACTCGGCCAAGGAGATGTCCGCGACCTTGTAGTCGTTGTCAGGCATGGTCAACGCTCCTCGCGTGTGGTGGGAAAGAGTGCGATGCGCGGTCAACGCCGGCCCCCCGCGTTGAAGTAGCTCGCCTCCGGGTGGTGGACGACGATCGCGTCCGTCGACTGCTCGGGGTGCAGCTGGTACTCCTCCGACAGCTCGACCCCGATCCGCTCGGGCCGGAGCAGGTCGGCGATCTTCGCCCGGTCCTCCAGGTCGGGGCAGGCCGGGTAGCCGAGCGAGTAGCGACAGCCCTGGTACTCGGTGCGCAGCATTCCTTCGATGCCCGCCGGGTCCGTTCCCCCGATGCCCCATTCCGCGCGCACCCGCGCGTGCCAGTACTCGGCCAGCGCCTCCGCCAACTGCACGGACAGACCGTGCAGTTCGAGATAGTCGCGGTAGCGGTCCGCGGCGAACAGCTTCGCCGTCTCCCCGCCGATCCGGGAGCCGACCGTGACGACCTGGAGCGCGAGGACGTCCACCTCGCCCGCGTCTTCGGCGCGGAAGAAGTCGGCCAGGCAGAGGCGGCGGCCCCGCTGTTGGCGGGGGAAGGAGAAGCGGGTCCGCTCGCCTCCGTCCTCGTCCAGGACTATCAGGTCGTCGCCCTTGGACACACAGGGGAAGTAGCCGTGGACCACGGCCGCTTCGAGGAGCTGGTCGGTCTGGAGCCGGTCCAACCAGCCGCGCAGCCGCGGCCGGCCCTCCGACTCGATCGTCCCGTCGTCCTTGAGCCCCCACTGCCCTTTGAACAGGGCACCTTCGTCGAGCCAGGACGCGTACTCGGCGAGCTGGATGCCCTTGACGACCCGCGTGCCGAGGAACGGCGGCTCCGGTACGGGGTGGTCCGTGGCCACGTCCGAGCGGCCCGCCGGCTCGGGCTCCCGTACCTCCAGGACGGGCGTGTCCCGCCTGGGCACACGCCGCTGCTTCAGCTCCGGGAGCACGGCGCCGGGGACGCCCCGCTTGACCGCCATCAGCGCGTCCATCAGCCGCAGGCCCTCGAAGGCGTCCCGGGCGTAGCGCACCTCGCCCGCGTACAGCTCGTGCAGGTCCTGCTCGACGTACGCCCTGGTCAGCGCGGCGCCACCCAGGATCACGGGGAACTTCGCCGCGAGTCCACGGCCGTTCAGCTCCTCCAGGTTCTCCTTCATGATCACGGTCGACTTGACCAGCAGGCCGGACATGCCGATGACGTCGGCGCGGTGCTCCTCGGCGGCGTCCAGGATCGCGGAGACCGGCTGCTTGATGCCGAGGTTGACGACGTTGTAGCCGTTGTTGGACAGGATGATGTCGACGAGGTTCTTGCCGATGTCGTGGACGTCTCCGCGCACGGTGGCCAGCACGATCGTCCCCTTGCCCTCGGCGTCCGACTTCTCCATGTGCGGTTCGAGGTAGGCGACGGCCGTCTTCATGACCTCGGCGGACTGGAGCACGAACGGCAGCTGCATCCGACCCGAGCCGAAGAGCTCGCCGACGACCTTCATCCCGTCCAGCAGGATGTCGTTGACGATGTCGAGGGCCGGCCGCCCCTCCAGGGCCTCCGCGAGGTCGGCCTCCAGGCCGTTCTTCTCGCCGTCGACGATCCGCCGCTTCAGGCGCTCCTCCAGGGGCAGCGCGAGCAGCTCCTCGGCCTTCCCGGCCTTCAGGGACTTCGCCGTCGCGCCCTCGAAGAGCTCAAGGAGGCGCTGCAGCGGGTCGTAGCCCTCCCGCCGCCGGTCGTGGATCAGATCGAGCGCGACCTCGACCTGCTCCGGCTCCAGGCGTGCGATCGGGAGGATCTTCGACGCGTGCACGATCGCCGAGTCGAGTCCCGCCTTCAGGCACTCGTCGAGGAAGACCGAGTTCAGCACGATCCGGGCGGCCGGGTTCAGCCCGAAGGAGATGTTGGACAGGCCGAGCGTGGTCTGGACGTCCGGGTGGCGGCGCTTGAGCTCCCTGATCGCCTCGATGGTGTGGATGCCGTCGCGCCGGGACTCCTCCTGCCCGGTGCAGATCGTGAACGTCAGACAGTCGATCAGGATGTCCGACTCCCTGATGCCCCACTTCTCCGTCAGATCGGCGATGATCCGCTCCGCGATCGCGACCTTCGCCTCGACCGTGCGGGCCTGGCCCTCCTCGTCGATCGTCAGGGCCATCAGCGCGGCCCCGTGCTCCTTCGCGAGCGCCGTGACCTGCGCGAACCGGGACTCGGGCCCGTCACCGTCCTCGTAGTTGACCGAGTTGATCACGGCCCGGCCGCCGAGTTTCTCGAGCCCGGCACGCAGCACGCCCAGCTCGGTCGAGTCGAGCACGATCGGCAGCGTGGACGCGGTGGCGAAACGCCCCGCCAGCTCGGCCATGTCGGCCGTCCCGTCCCGGCCGACGTAGTCCACACACAGATCGAGCATGTGCGCGCCCTCGCGGATCTGGTCGCGCGCCATCTCCACACAGTCGTCCCAGCGGCCGTCCAGCATGGCCTCGCGGAACTTCTTGGATCCGTTGGCGTTGGTCCGCTCCCCGATCGCCAGATACGACGTGTCCTGGCGGAAGGGCACATGGCTGTAGAGCGAGGAGGCGCCCGGTTCCGGGACCGGGGTACGGGCCGGCACGGCCGCGCCTCGCACCCGCTCCACGATCTCGCGCAGATGCTCCGGGGTCGTCCCGCAGCAGCCGCCGACGAGCGCGGGGCCGTACTCCCGTACGAAACGCTCCTGGGCGTCGGCCAGTTCGGCGGGCGACAGCGGATAGTGGGCCCCGTCCGAGGTCAGCACCGGCAGTCCTGCGTTGGGCATCACCGACACCGGGATCCCCGTGTGCCGCGACAGATACCGCAGGTGCTCGGCCATCTCCGCCGGGCCGGTGGCGCAGTTCAGCCCGATCATGTCGATGCCGAGCGGCTCCAGGGCGGTGAGCGCCGCCCCGATCTCCGAGCCGAGGAGCATCGTGCCCGTCGTCTCCACGGTGACCTGCACGATCAGCGGCAGGTCGAGCCCGCACCACTCCAGGGCCCGGCGGGCGCCGACGACGGCAGCCTTCGTCTGGAGCAGGTCCTGCGAGGTCTCGATCAGCAGGGCGTCGGCGCCGCCCCGCAGCAGCCCCTCGGCATTCTGCCGGTACGCCTCGCGCAGCGGCTCGTACGTGATGTGGCCGAGGGTCGGCAGCTTCGTGCCGGGGCCCATGGAACCGAGGACCCAGCGGGGCCGGCCGTCGCGGGCCGTGTGGGCGTCGGCGGTGGTACGGGCGATCCGGGCGCCGGCCTCGGACAGCTCGTAGACCCGGTTCTCGATGCCGTACTCGGCGAGGGCGGCGAGGTTCGCGCCGAAGGTGTTGGTCTCGACGCAGTCCACGCCGACGGAGAAGTAGGCGTCGTGGACGGAGGCGACGATGTCGGGCCGCGTGACGTTCAGGATCTCGTTGCAGCCCTCCAGGTTCTGGAAGTCGTCCATCGTCGGGTCGGCGGCCTGGAGCATCGTGCCCATCGCCCCGTCGGCGACGACGACCCGGGTCGCGAACTCGTCCCGCAGCGACCTCCTCATGACAACCCCCTGAGATGAACGAGCAGTTCGGCCGTGCAGCCCATGCCGTACGTCGTCCTGATCCGGTCCACGAGCGGGTCGCGGTGCAGCCGGTACTCCTGCGTGCCCACGTAGTCGAGGACGGTGGCGGCGACCGCGCAGCCCAGCTGCGCCGCGCACCGCTCCGGCACGCCCCACGCCGTACCGGCGAGGAACCCGGCGCGGAAGGCGTCCCCGACACCGGTCGGGTCGACGACCCCGGGCACCGGCACGGCCGGCACGGCCAGGGTGTCCCGGTCCTCGCCGCGGATACGGACACCGGCCTCGCCGTGGGTGGTGACCCAGACGCCGACCCGGCGCAGGATCTCTGCCTCCGACCAGCCCGACTTCTCGCCGAGAAGGGCCGTCTCGTACTCGTTGGAGAACAGCCACCGCGCGCCGTCCACCAGCTCCCGCACCTCGTCCCGGCCGAGCCGCGCCAGCTGCTGCGACGGGTCGGCGGCGAACGGAATCCCGAGCTCGCGGCAGGTGCGGGTGTGCCGGAGCATGGCCTCGGGATCGTCCGGGGAGACCAGGACCAGTTCCAGACGCCCCGTCCGGGCGACGACCTCCCGCAGGTCGATCTCGCGGGCCTCGGCCATCGCTCCGGCGTAGAAGGTGGCGATCTGGTTCTGCGCCCGGTCGGTGGTACAGACGAACCGGGCGGTGTGGAGCGACGCGCTGACGCGCACCGAGTCGGTGTCCACACCGTGGTCCTTCAGCCAGATCCGGTACGGCTCGAAGTCGGCGCCGACCGCGCCCACGAGGACCGGGCGCAGTCCGAGGACCCCGAGCCCGAAGGCGATGTTCGCTGCCACTCCGCCGCGCCTGACCTCCAGGTTGTCGGCGAGGAACGACAGGGAGACCCGGTCGAGCCGGTCGGCGAGCAGCTGCTCGCTGAACCAGCCGGGGAAGGTCATCAGATGGTCGGTCGCGATGGATCCCGTGACAGCGATACGCACCCCTACACCCCCGCAGCCTTCTTCAGCGCGTCCACCCTGTCCGTGCACTCCCAGGTGAAGTCCGGGAGTTCGCGGCCGAAGTGGCCGTACGCCGAGGTCTGGGCGTAGATGGGGCGCTTCAGGTCCAGGTCGCGGATGATCGCGGCAGGCCGCAGGTCGAAGACCGTGCGGACCGCGTCCTGGATCGCCTCGTCCGGCAGCGTGCCCGTGCCGAAGGTCTCCACGAACAGGCCCACCGGCTCCGCCTTGCCGATCGCGTACGCGACCTGCACCTCGCAGCGTCGCGCCAGACCCGCCGCGACGACGTTCTTCGCGACCCAGCGCATCGCGTAGGCGGCGCTCCGGTCCACCTTGGACGGGTCCTTGCCGGAGAACGCGCCGCCGCCGTGGCGGGCCATGCCGCCGTACGTGTCGATGATGATCTTCCGGCCGGTCAGGCCCGCGTCGCCCATCGGGCCGCCGACCTCGAACCGTCCGGTCGGGTTCACGAGCAGCCGGTAGCCGTCGGACTCCAGGTTGACGCCCTCCTCGGCGAGCGCCTTCAGCTCCGCCTCCACGACGAACTCCCGGATGTCCGGGGTCAGCAGCCCCTCGACGCTGATGTCGGCCGCGTGCTGCGACGACACCACCACCGTGTCCAGACGTACGGGCCGGTCGCCGTCGTACTCGATGGTGACCTGCGTCTTCCCGTCGGGCCGCAGATACGGGACGGTCCCGTTCTTGCGGACCTCCGTCAGCCGGCGCGCCAGCCGGTGCGCCAACGCGATCGGCAGCGGCATCAGCTCGGCCGTGTCGTCGCAGGCGTAGCCGAACATCAGGCCCTGGTCGCCGGCGCCCTGCGCGTCGAGCGCGCCCGAGCCACCCTCGACCCGGCTCTCGTACGCGGTGTCCACGCCCTGGGCGATGTCCGGCGACTGGGCGCCGATGGAGACCGACACACCGCAGGAGGCACCGTCGAAACCCTTGGTGGAGGAGTCGTAGCCGATGTCGAGGATCGCCTCGCGCACCAGCTTCGCGATCGGCGCGTACGCGGTGGTGGTCACCTCGCCCGCGATGTGCACGAGCCCGGTGGTCAGCAGCGTCTCCACCGCGACCCGCGCGCCGGGGTCGTCGGCGAGCAGTGCGTCGAGGATGGTGTCGCTGATCCGGTCGGCGATCTTGTCGGGATGTCCCTCGGTCACCGACTCGGAGGTGAACAGGCGCCGGCTGCTCATGCCTGGCCCACCTCCTGGCGCGTGTCCGCGAAGAAGTGGGTCCCGATGGCGGCGAGGGTCCGGATCTCGTCGACCTGCAGGGTCTCCATCCGGATGGACCGGCCGCTCTCCTGCTCCAGCAGGAAGACGAACTCGACGAAGGACAGCGAGTCGATGAGACGGTTCTCGATCAGGTCGAGGTCGGGGGCGATGTCCTCGCGCTCGGGGTGACGCTCGAGGATCCAGTTCTTCACCTGCTGCAGGCCGTCGGCCATGGTTGCTCTCCTTTTAGCTGCGGGGTACGGAAGGGGTGGGGGGCGCGACGATGATCGGAGCGGCGACCGCCACCGCGTAGTCCACGTCGTGGCTGATGGACACGGTGATCTCGGTGATGCCGGACTCGGCGGCCATCTCGGCCGCGCTGCGGTGCAGCTCCACCAGCGGCCAGCCGCCTTCGGAGCGCCGTACGACGATGTCCGGCCAGGGCAGGAACCTGCCCCTGACCCGGAGGGTCTTGAATGCCGCTTCCTTGGCCGCGATCCGTCCGCACAGGCTCAGGACGTCGAGCCCGGTGGAGGTGCGGCAGTCTGCGAGTTCGCCGGGGGTGAGCATCCGCTCGAAGAACGTCTCGCCGTACTCGGTGAGAAGCCGGCGGACACGGTTGACGGACACGATGTCCATGCCGAGGTTCGCCCAGCCCAGGCCGCCCGCCGGCGGGGCGGCAGGTCGGGCCGGCACGTCAGATCACCGGCCCGGCCGCCACGCTGACGTCACTCGCGTCGGCCCGCATCCGGGCGTTCGCGTCGAGGACCGCCCGGGTGGCCGCGTCCCAGCTGCCGTGGCGCCGGGTCAGCGCCGACAGCCAGCGCTCCAGGCCGAAGGCGACGCAGCTGGTGAACGCCGGCCCGCCGGTCGACGCCAGCGTGATGGCGCAGCGCTCGCCGAAGAAGTTGCGGTGCGTGTTGACCGAGGCGATCGCCAGGTCCTCGTACAGGAACTCGTGCTTCACCGGAGTGAGCCGCTGGAGCACCGCCTTGGATCCGCCCTTGTCGAAGAACGGGTCGCAGGCGGCCTCCCGGCGCAGCGGCAGGTCGAGCGCCGCGGCGAAGGAGTGGATGCGGTCGGTGAAGTCGACGAGATGCGTCTCGGCGTGCTCGCGCCCGCCGATGGCGACGATCTCCCGCATGCGGAAGCCGAGTTGGCGTCGCATCCCCTCGTAGTGGGTCTCCTTGCGGAAGCACCAGGAGCAGACGGTCACCAGGGTGTCGTCGGCGACCTGTCGGCCCTGGTGGTCGAGGTAGACGGCATAGCAGGACGCCGAGGGCAGTCCGAGCGCGGCGGGTTCGAGCGCGTCGCACGGAAAGCAGCCGGTGTCGGAACAGAAGGTCGAGGTCTCGCGGCGCTCCAGGTCGAGCGGGGCGGCGACGACGGCCTGGTGGGGGAAGTTGTCGTAGTAGTCGAGCCGGGCCAGGTCGGCGGCCGGCAGGAGCGGGGGCATGGTCATCGGGCGGGCGCCCGCGGTCACTCCCCAGCTCTCGAAGGTGTCGTCGAGCAGCCGCAGCAGCGCGGTCGCCTCGGGGCCGAGGGACGGCAGTCCCCTGGCCTCCCCGGGGGCCCCGACGCTCGCGGGGGTCGTCACGGTCATGGTGGATTCACCTCTCGGGTGCGACGGTCCGGCGGCCGTCAGACGACGGGCAGGGTGTCGTCGGAGAAGATCCCGGTCTTCAGGAAGAAGGCGAGCGGCTTGCGGATCGCCTTGCGCTCGTACGGCCGGCGGCGCTCGTCGGCGACCAGCGCGTTGCGCAGGGCCAGCGGGTCGGCGACGCCGGCGTCGCGGTAGACGTGCGGGTTGTAGAGGGAGTTGATGCTGTAGACGACGTACCGCTTCAGATACGCCTCGACCTCCGCGACCCGTGCGGCGGGCACCGCCTCGCGCATCCGGGAGAAGAGCAGCGAGACGAGTTCGCGGCCGAAGGCGATGTGGCGGGACTCGTCCTGGTGGTGGATGCGGTTGACCTCGCGGATGGTGCGGCACAGGGAGTCGTCCTGCGCCATCCGCATGTTGTAGTGGTCGACGAGCTCCTCGAAGAACAGGATGCGGGCGAAGACCAGGAAGTGCTCCACCTCCGGCTCCCAGGCGGAGTCGGCGCGCATCGCGGTGGAGCCGTAGATCTTGTTGCCGTAGCGGCGGCAGAACTCGGCGAAGAACCACATGTGTTCGTTCTCTTCGCCGATGAAGTGGTGGAAGAAGTCCGAGGGGACCTCGAAGCCCGGCATGTGGATACGGCCCACGACCTCGATGAGGAGCTCGCGGATGCCGTGCACGTTGAGGCTGTAGAAGTTGATCGACTCCCACTTCGACAGCTTCTGGATCGTCTCCTCACCGAGCTCCTCGTAGTACGGGGTGCCGTGGACGGTGAGCAGCTCCGGCGTCATCCACAGCTGCTTCTCCTCCAGCTGGTCGGGCCAGTCGAACTGCTGGTAGGGGTTGTAGTACTCCTCGATGGAGCGGGAGCTGAGCCGCTCAAGGACTTCCATGAACCGGTCGGTGACGGGCAGGGGGGCGCTGACGCCCATGGAGAGCTCCTAAGGACGGGGAAGCTGGTCAGGGCCGGACTTCGTAGACCGCGTTGACCGGGGTCTCGGTGGCGCGGCGCCAGCGGGTGAAGCCGGCCTCCTCGGCGATGGCGCGGAAGGCCTTCTCGCCGGAGTGGTTGCCGAGCGCGTGCGGGCCGCGCTGGGCGACCGCGACGGGCAGGCACATCACGGCGGACAGGGCCATGAACATGCGCGCGGCGGGGGTGTTGGTGTCGATGTCGGCGGGCGAGACGTTCGACTCGACGAGCATCCAGGTGCCGTCCGCGTCCAGGGACTTGTGAACGTGCTGGGCGGCGGCGACCGGGTCGCCCATGTCGTGCAGAGCGTTGAAGAAGCAGACCAGGTCGTAGCCGGAGCCCGGGTAGTCGTCGGCGGAGGCGACCTCGAAGACGACCCGGTCGGACAGGCCTGCCTCCTCGGCGAGCTGCCGGGCGATGGAGATGGCCTCTTCGGAGTAGTCGAAGCCGTGGACGGTGGCCAGGGGGAACGCCTTGGCGATCAGCAGGGTGGTGTGGCCGACACCGCAGCCGACGTCGGCGACGGTGCCGCCCGCGGCGAGCTTGTCCGTGACCTGGTGCAGGGCCGGCAGCCAGTCCGGTACGAGCTTGTGCTCGTACGTGGGCTGGAAGAAGGAGCCCATGCCGGTGTCGAGCGCCGCGTCGTGCTCGGCCCAGCCGACGCCGTCGCCGGTGCGGTACGCCTCGACGAGCAGGTCCTCGGTGGCGTACAGCGCCTTGAGGGCGGTGAAGAACCCGGCGGCGAAGGTGACGGCCTTCGGGTCGGCGAGGACCTCGACGTGGTCGGCGGGGAGCGTGTACGTGGCGGCGCTCGGGTGGCGTTCGACGTAGCCGGCGGAGAGCTGCGCGTGCAGCCACTCCTCGATGTAGCGGGGGTCGGTGCCGGTCCTCTCGGCGAGCTGCCCGGAGGTGAGCGGACCGGACTCGGCCAGGGCCTTGTAGAGACCGAGCCGTTCACCGAGGGCCACGGTCAGGCCGCGGACGGCGGCGCCGGCGTCGGTGATGACCTTCTGGTGGAAGTCGTGGGCGCTCATACGGGAGTCTCCTCTCGGGTCGGGGGGCGGCCGGTCGTGGATCGGGCGCCGCGGCGGTCCGAAGAACACGCCGCCGGGCGGATCGCGGCGGTCACGCGGCGAACCCCGAGCCGGTTCCGGAGGCTCCCGGCAGGTCGCAGCTGAACAGGAAGGACCGCGGCACGCCCGGCACGTTGCGCGCCGGAACCGGGTACGGCCAGCGGTGGAAGTCGGCGCCGTCCTCACCGGGCTGCTTGACCTCGCGTACGTCCCAGCCGCAGGCGGCGAGCAGCGCCTCGGGCTCCTCGGTGCCGAAGAGCCACGGATTGCCGTCCTCCCTCAGGGCGCCGAGGAACGGACGCGACAGCGGGTTCTCCAGGGCGGCCCGGGAGATGACGTCGCCGAGCAGCACGGAGCCGGGCGCCGCGTGGGCGGAGAGCGTCGAGATGAGGGTCCGTACGGCCTCTTCGGGGAGGAAGAACAGCAGGCCCTCGACCACCCACAGGACGGGCTCGTCGCTCTTCCAGCCGGCTTCCTTCAGGGGGCCGGTCCAGTCCTGGGTCAGGTCGACCGGGACGGTGATCCGGGTACGGCCGGCCGGGAGGGGCTCGTCGGCGAGCATCTTCGCCTTGGCCTCCAGGAGGGCCGGGCGGTCGAGCTCGTAGACGGTGACGCCGTCGGGCCAGGGCAGGCGGAAGAAGCGGGTGTCCATGCCGGCGGCGAGGAAGACGACCTGGCGGATGCCCCGCTCCTCGACGGCGCGCACGATGGCCCGGTCCAGGTAGGTGGTGCGGATGGCGAGGAACGGCACGGTGCCGGCCCCGGCGTAGCGCTCGAGCAGTTCGAAGCCGATCTCGTCGGCGACGGTGCGCGCGTAGGGATCGGCGAACAGCCGGTCCTCGCGCTCGGTCTCCAGGGCGCGCGCTGCGGCGGTCCACTGGGCGGTGCGGGATACGGCCTCCACAGGAGGTCCCCCTTCATGTGATGGAGAGATTCGGACGGCCGTGTTCAGGCGCTGACGCGCGCACAGGCAACGGGGTCCTCGGCCGCGGGCATCGACGACAGATGCGCGGCCTCGGAACCGGCGGGACGGCGCCGGAAGATGCTGTGCAGGATCATGCTGAACACGGCCGTCCCGTCGGCGGCCACGAGCGTGCACCGCGGTTTGACGGTGCCGGTGGCGGGATTGAACGGCGACGGGGTGGAGCCAAGGATCTCCACACGGGCGGTCAGGACGTCCCCGGGTCGTACGGGACGCAGGTAGCGGACCTCGTCGATTCCGGGCGAGCCCGTGCAGGCGCTGTAGGCGAGCAGTCCGTCCACGTAGCGCCGCATGAACATGGCCTGGGTGTGGAAGCCGCTCGCGATGAGTCCGCCGAACTGCGAGCGCGTGGCGAGCTCGGGGTCCGTGTGGAAGGGCTGTGGATCGAAGCGCCTGCCGAACTCCAGCACCTCCTCCGTGGTGACGGTGACGGTGCCCAGTTCATGGACGTCGCCCGGCCGGAAGTCCTCGAAGTAGCGCATCCCGCGCCCCCCTTGACCTAAAGGATGGTCGTTCCCTGGCGTTCTCTGACATCACCCAATCTACGAATGGCTCATTTATTTTGTCAACCCAAAAGAAGGCTCATGTGCCCCCAGCCGCCCGGCCCTTCACCGCCGCCGAGCGCCTGCTCGAAGTCCCCCCACAGGTCCTCGACGTCCTCGATGCCTACGGACACCCGCACCAGGCCGGCGCCTATGCCGGCCGCCTTCAGCGCCTCGGCGTCGAGCTCCCGGTGGGAGGTGGACGCGGGATGGGTCACGAGCGTCTCGACACCGCCGAGGGAGAGCGCGAGCCGGGCGATCCGTACCCGCTCGATGAACGCCCGGCCCGCCTCCCGGCCGCCCGCCAGCTCGAAGGAGAGCAGCCCGCCGCCCCCGGAGAGCACCTTGCGGGCCGTGCCGTACGAGGGGTGGCCCACGAGCCACGGATGATGGACGGCGGTCACGTCCGGGCGGACCGCGAGCCGCTCGGCGAGAACGGCGGCGTTCGCGCAGTGCTCCCGCATCCGCAGCGGCAGCGTCTGCAGCCCGCGCAGCGTCAGCCAGGCGGCGAACGGATCGGCACAGGCGCCCAGTTCGACCGTTCGCGGCCACACCGCGCGTCGCAGCCCGTCGTCCGCGAAGACCGCCGCGCCACCGAGGACGTCCGAGTGCCCGGAGAGGTACTTGGTGGTGGAGTGGACGACGATGTCCGCGCCGAGCTCCAGGGGGCGGCAGAGAACCGGCGAGGCGAGCGAGTTGTCGACGACGGTGGCCACCCCGAGACGTCGGGCCGCCGCCAGCAGGCCGGGCAGCTGCGGGACGTGTCCGGTCGGATTGGCGATGGTCTCCAGGACGAGCAGCCGGGTCCCGCGTGCGGCCGCCTCCTCGAACTCGGCGACGTCGTCACCGGAGATGTACGTGACCTCGATCCCGTACCGCTCCGCGAGATCCGACAGGACCGCGTACGTCCCTCCGTACAGGCACCGTTGCGCCACCACCCGGTCGCCGGGCCGCAGCAGGGCGAGCAGGACACCGCTGATGGCTCCCATGCCGGAGGCGAAGGCGAGGGCGGACGCACCGCCTTCGAGCCCGGCCAGGGTCCGCTCCAGGGCTCGTACCGTGGGATTGCCCCGCCTGCTGTAGACGTACCGGCCGTCGGGGCCCGCCATGGCCTCGGCGAGCGCGTCGGCCGAGTCGAAGGCGAAGGCCGAGGACTGCACGAGCGGTACGGAGAGCGGCCGACCGCCCTCCTCGGGCGGCTCGTCGACGACGTGCACGGCGCGGGTACGGATGTCCATGACTGCTCCCTGAATCGGATACGGAAAAGGGGCCGCCCGATGTCCTGTGGACGGACATCGGGCGGCCCCTCGGTCGGCGCGGTCGCGCCTCACGCGGAGACCTTTTCCCCCTGCGGGGCGGGGGTGGACTCGGCGGCGAGGGACGTGTCGCTCTTCATGACGAGGAGCGTGATCACACCACCGACGGCGGCGATGATCGCGGCGCCGACGAAGGCGGCCGAGAAGCCGTCCGTGAGGGCGGGCAGGTCGCCGATCCTGTCGGCGCCCTGGGACATGGCGACGGCGGTCAGCGCGGCCAGACCGAGGGCGGAGCCCACGTTGTAGGTGGTGTTGACGATGCCGGAGGCGAGACCGGCCTGCTCCTGCGGGGCGCCGGCCATCGCGGCGATCATCGCGGGGATGTAGGCGAGGGACATGCCGAGCGCGGCGACCAGCGAGGCGGGCAGGACGTCGACGAGGAAGCTGCCGGTCGGCGGGACGGCCGCCAGCCACACGAGCCCGGCCGCGAGGACGAGCAGGCCGCCGGCGATCAGCGGCTTGGCACCGAACCTGCCCATGAGGCGGGCGGTGATGGCCGTCATGAAGATCATCAGCAGGACGGTCATCGGGAGCAGGGCGGCACCGGAGGCGAAGGCGCCGTACCCGAGGACCTGCTGCAGGTAGAGGTTGAGGAAGTACCACATCGGGATCCACGCGGCGCCGAGCAGCGTCATCGCCAGGTTGGCCGAACCGAGGCGCGGGACGCGCCACACGCTGAGCGGCATGAGCGGCTCGCGGACCGACTTCTGGATCACGAAGAAGAGGATGAGCAGGACGGCGGCGCCGACCAGTTCCAGGATGGTGGCGGTGGAGCCCCAGCCGACCTCGGGGGCACGGACGACGGCGAAGACGGCGAGCGCGAGACCGGCGGTGACGGCGACGGCGCCGAGGATGTCGACGGAGCCGCGGCGGGACTCGACGGCCGGGAGCAGCTTGGTGGCGGCGAGGGTGGCGAGGCCGATCGGGATGTAGACGATGAAGACCCACTGCCAGCTCATCCACTCGGTGAAGACACCACCGAGGAAGACGCCCGCGGTGCCGCCGGCGGGGGCCGCGGCGCCGTAGAGCGCCATCGCCTTGCCGAGCTCCTTCGGGTCGTGCATGAAGAGCATCATCAGCAGGGTCATGGCGGAGGGCGCGATGAGCGCACCGCCGACACCCTGGACGGCGCGGCCGACGATCTCGACCCAGGCGGTCTGCGCGGCGGCGGCGACGACCGAGCCGACGATCATGATCGCCCAGCCGGAGACGAAGATCTTGCGGGCGCCGACGAGGTCGGAGAGGCGGCCGCCGAGGAGCAGGAGTCCGCCGAAGACGATGACGTAGGCGTTGAAGATCCACTGGAGCTCGCTCTGCGAGAAGCCCAGGTCCTTCTGCATCTCGGGGAGCGCGACGCCGATGATCGACGTGTCCATGATGACCATGAACTGGGCGGCGGCGAGCACGACAAGTGCCCACCAGCGCCGGGGATTGACGGTTGACATTGCCCTGCTCCTTCTCTCGCACATACCCCTAGGGGGTACCTTCGCGGAGCACCGTAGCATACCCGTGGGGGGTATGTAAGGCTGCGATGAAGGGGGAGTTGGAACGCGAGCTTCCAGGGTCTCGGGGCGGCAGAATGCAGCCATGACCGAACCTTCGGACCCCGCCCTGCTCCAGCGCTGGAACGCCACCCTGCGCGCCGCCCGCACCGGCCACGAGGGCCCGGACCCCGCCCCGTACGGCCGGAATCTGCTGACCCGGTGGGCCGAGCCGCAGCGCAGGTACCACACGGTGGACCACCTGCGCGCGGTCCTCGACCGCATCGACGAGCTCGCCGATCAGGGCGGCGAGGGCGGGGAGTTGGAGCTGGTCCGACTGGCCGCCTGGTTCCACGACGCGGTCTACCGCCCGGAGCGCTCGGAGAACGAGGAGCGCTCGGCGGTCCTGGCCGAAAAGGCCCTGACCGAGGCGGGCCTCACGCCCCACGAGGTGGCGGAGGTGGCCCGCCTGGTCCGCCTGACGATCACCCACGACCCGGCGGACGGCGACATCAACGGCGAGCTCCTCTGCGATGCGGACCTGGCGATCCTGGCGACGGGCGAGGATACCTACAGGGGGTATGTGCGGGCAGTCCGCGAGGAGTACGGCTTCGTCCCGGAGGACGCGTTCCGCCAGGGCCGCGCGGCGGTCCTGCGCCAGCTCCTCGCCCTGCCCCGCCTGTTCCGCACCCCGTACGGCGCGGCGGCCTGGGAATCGGCGGCCCGCCGGAACCTGGAACGGGAGCTGGCGACCCTCGGGGCCTGACGGGCCGACACCTGCTCCTCGTACAACCTTTCACTCCGTCATGGGTCACATCAGGTGTGGCGCACGGTGCGCCTGATGCTTGTGAGGGAGAACAGAACGTGGCGCACGCCCGCTCGACCCGGCGGCGGCTCATCGCCGCCACCACCACCGTTCTCGCCGTCACGCTCGGCGCGGGCACCCTGTCCGCCCCGGCGCACGCCGTCACCACGGCGGACGTGGCGACGACGGCGGATGCGGCGAACACCGCCGCGGCCCCTATCGCCTTCCCGAAGAACGCCAAGCTGATCGATGCCGGGCTGGGCCACTTCACCACGCGGGCCGACGGAAGCCTCACCACGGCGGTTCGGTCGATCAAGGACGGAACCGGTACGGGCTACGGGTTCCACACCTCCATCCGATCGTCGCGGACCACGGACTACCTGGTCTTTCCGATGACCTACCAGGTCACCCTCCGGAACCTGAGCACCATGTCGGCGCTCGACGTCCCCGTCGGGTCGGCCGCCGGCGCCACCTACGTCGGATCGGCGGCGAACGCGGTGTTCACGAGGTCCGCGGACGGCACGGTGCGGCAGCACAGGCACCCTTCCGAGGGTGGCACCGTGACCGTGACCGGCCTCCCGGCCGGGGCGAGCGCCGTCTCGGTCACCCCGGGCACCCCGGACGACGCCCTGGTCACGTTCATGGACGGCACAGGGAAGAAGTGGGGCCTGCTCGACCTCGCCACCGGAACCGTCGACGAGATCCACCACCGCACGCCGACCTCCGGCAACGGCGACATCGCCGTCTCGCCGACGCACGTCGCCTGGACCGATGGCGACGAGACCGACCGCCCGACGGTGTACCTCCTGGACCGGGCCACGGACACGGTCGCGGAGGTCCCGGTCGAGGACGCGTACACGAACGACCTCCAACTCGGCCTGGTCGGCGGCTGGGTGGTGTACGGCGAGGCCGGCGGCCTCTCCAACGGCGACACGAACCCGCTGTACGCCCTGACCGCCTACCACCCGGCCACCGGGGCGAAGGTGAAGCTGCTCGACCACCTGACGTCGTCCTCGGCGGCTCCCGACGGTCTGTACGTACGCGGCGGCACCCTCGCCCAGGGCGAGGGCCTCTACAAGATCGTCCCCGGCGCGGACGGGGCGGCTCCGGCCGTCGGCCTGGTGGCAACCACCGGCGAGCCCACCCACGTCGTCATCGGCGCCAACGACATCCCCTCCGTCGTCGACCTCGACAAGAACGGCGGGAAGGCGGCCTTCACCTGGGGACTCTCCCGGAGCACCGTCAAGGTGGACGTCACCCTGCGCCACGTCCGGACCGGGAAGGTCCGCACGTTCACCGAGACCCACCCGTACAACCCGAGCGTGACGTTCACCTGGGACGGCATCATCGGCTCGGACTTCACGAGCGCCTACAACGGCGACTACACCTGGCAGCTGACCGCACGGCCGCTCAACGGGATCGGCCCGGCCACGACCGCCTCCGGCACGTTCAAGGTCACCCGCAAGGCCGCGCCGCACGACTACGACGACAACGGCTCCCCGGACCTGCTCTCCCGCGACGGCTCCGGCAGGCTGTGGCGGAGCGACACCAGCTTCTACGAGGAGTTCGGCCAGGTGACGGCCCAGTCGCGGAAGCTGATCGGCACCGGCTGGGGTGGGTACAACCAGATCGAGGCCGCGGGGAACATCGCCGGCGCCGCCCACGGCGACATCGTCGCCCGCGACACCGCCGGCGTCCTGTGGCACCACCTCGGCAACGGCGACGGCACCTTCGCCGGCCGCTACAAGATCGGCTCGGGCTGGGGCGGCTACACCAAGATCGCCGCCGGAAGCGACCTCAACGGCGACGGAAAGCCCGACCTCGTCGCCACCGACGCCTCGGGCGCCATGTGGCTCCACAAGGGCACCGGCAGCTGGCGCACCCCGTACGCGACCCGGGTGAAGATCGGCACAGGCTGGCAGGGCTACAACCAGATCACCGCCACCGGCGACATCGCCGGAGGCGCCGCCGGCGACCTCGTCGCCCGCGACGGCGCGGGTGTCCTCTGGGCGTACCTCGGCAAGGGCGACGGGACCTTCGACACCCGCATCAGGATCGGCGCCGGCTGGGGCGGGTACACGCACCTCGTCGGCGTCGGCGACGCCAACCGGGACGGCCGCGCCGACCTCGTCGCCGTCGGCCCGACGTCCCGGGACTTCTACCAGGGCACGGGCAGCTGGCGTGCTCCCCTGGGCGGCAGGCAGTCGGCCTCCCTGCCCTACGTCGGGGACGCGGGCAGCCACGTGGTCTGACGGCACCCGGCACCGGTCCCGCCGCAGGTGCGGCGGGACCGGTGTCCGTATCGCGAGACGACCTGTCCCGGGGGAATGTCAGGCACAAACCGCAGGTTGACGCATGTCATGCCGTCAACCTCCGCCGAGCGCACCGCACCCCCGTCCGCCCCCGCAGCCACCCGTATGCCCCTGGCCGTCTACATCCTCGGCCTCTCCGTCTTCGCGCTCGGCACGAGCGAATTCATGCTGTCCGGCCTCCTCCCACCCATCGCCGACGACATGAACGTCTCGATCCCCCGCGCCGGCCTCCTCATCTCCGCCTTCGCCATCGGCATGGTCGTCGGCGCCCCGCTGCTCGCCGTCGCGACCCTCCGGCTCCCCCGCAAGACGACCCTGGTCACCCTGATCACCGTCTTCGGCCTCGGCCAGGTCGCCGGCGCCCTCGCACCCAACTACGCCGTCCTCTTCGCCTCCCGGATCGTGAGCGCGCTCGCCTGCGCCGGCTTCTGGGCGGTCGGCGCCGCCGTCGCCATCGCGATGGTCCCCGTGAGCTCGCGGGCCCGTGCCATGGCGGTCATGATCGGCGGCCTCTCGATCGCCAACGTCCTCGGCGTCCCCGCCGGCGCCTTCCTCGGCGAACACCTCGGCTGGCGCGCCGCGTTCTGGGCGGTCGGCGTGGCCTCGGCGATCGCGCTCGTGGGCGTGGTGACCCGCATCCCGCACATCCCGCTCCCCGAGACCAAGCCCCGCCTCAAGAGTGAGCTGGTGATCTACCGCGACCGCCAGGTCCTGCTCTCGGTCGTGATCACGGCGCTCGCCGCGGGCGGTGTCTTCTGCGCGTTCTCGTACCTGGCCCCGGTCATCACGGACGTCGCCGGGATCGACACCCGCTGGGTCTCCGCGATCCTCGGCCTCTTCGGCATCGGCGCGCTGATCGGTACGACGATCGGCGGCCGGGTCGCCGACGCCCACCTCTTCGGGGTCCTGCTCACGGGCATCACCGCCTCGACGGTCTTCCTGGTCGCCCTGGCCCTCTTCGCCTCCAGCCCGGTCGCCGTGATCGCCCTGTCCTTCCTCCTCGGCGTCTCGGCCTTCTACACCGCGCCCGCCCTCAACGCCCGCATGTTCAACGTGGCCGGCGCCGCCCCGACCCTCGCGGGCGCCACCACCACCGCCGCCTTCAACCTCGGCAACACCGCGGGCCCCTGGTTCGGCGGCACGGTCATCGACGCGGACTTCGGCTTCGCGGCGACCGCGTGGGCCGGAGCGGCCATGACGGTGGTGGCACTGGCGACGGTCGCGCTCTCGCTACGGCTGCACAAGTCCCGCTCGCGCGTGGTGGCCTCCTCCACCCCGGAGCGGGAGAAGGCCGTATCGGCCGGCTGAGCCCACCGGGGCCACGCGGGTGAGCCCACGAGGCCCCGCCCGCTACAGCGGGTCGGACTCCGTCTCCCGCCGCGGGAACTTCGGCCGCCGCAGTCCCGCCTCCGTGATCCGCCGTACGAGTTCCTTCGAGCCGACCTCGACCGCGCCGGCCGCCACCGCGTCCGCGTAGCGGTCCGACGGGATGTCGTAGTGGTCGCGCTCGAAGGCGCGCGGCGGGGCGCCGATCCTCGCGGCGAAGGCGTGGAGCTCCTCGTGCGAGACGTCGCTCACGAGGTGCGACCACATACGGCCGTGGCCCGGCCAGGTCGGCGGGTCGATGAAGAGAGTCACCTGAGGACCGCCGTCACGTCAGACCTCCGACCCGGGCGACGACCACGCCCGCCTTGCCACAGACCCAGTGCGGGTCCGGGCCGAGCTCGGGTTCGACGTCCAGGGCGTGCGGGTCGCCGGAGGAGCACACGGGGCAGATGGGCCAGCGGCCGTGGCGCTCCAGGAGCGCGTCCTGCACGTCCTGGGCGACGAGCCCGGCGACGTACGTGATGCCCTCGGGCCACTGCTCCACCCACCACCGGCGGTGGGTGACGGCGTCCTCGACCATCGACACGACCTCGGCCGCGGCCACGTCGCGCGCGGCGAGATCGGCGAGGACCAGGGCGCGGGCGGCATGCAGCGCCTGCTCCAGAGGGTCGATGTCGTCCATGCACACATTGTCACCCGACAAGCCTCGGGGACGAAGGTCCCCTCCGCATCCGGGACCATCCGGGACCGAAGGGGTCTTGACGCCCCCAGCGCCCGAAAATATCTTTCAGGTGTGACCAATGACGTGAAGGAAAGTTTCAGCGGCGGCCGGGTGGTCGGCCAGTCCGGCGGGCCCACCCCCGGACCGACCCAGGACGCCCCGCCCGCGCCCGCCGCCCTCGCGGCCAAGGTGCGCACCCTCGCGCCGTCCATGACCCGCTCCATGCAGCGGGTCGCCGAAGCCGTCGCCGGCGACCCGGCCGGCTGCGCCGCCCTCACGGTCACCGGCCTGGCCGAGCTCACCGGCACCAGCGAGGCGACCGTGGTCCGCACCGCCCGCCTCCTCGGCTACCCCGGGTACCGGGACCTCCGCCTCGCCCTCGCCGGCCTCGCCGCCCAGCAGCAGTCCGGCCGTGCGCCCTCCGTCACCGCCGACATCGCCGTCGACGACCCGATCGCCGACGTGGTCGCCAAGCTCGCCTACGACGAGCAGCAGACCCTCGCCGACACCGCCGCCGGACTCGACACCGTCCAGCTCGGTGCCGCCGTCGCCGCCCTCGCCACCGCCCGCCGCATCGACATCTACGGCGTCGGCGCCTCCGGCCTCGTCGCCCAGGACCTCGGCCAGAAGCTGCTCCGCATCGGCCTCCTCGCGCACGCGCACAGCGACCCGCACCTCGCCGTCACCAACGCCGTACAGCTCCGCTCCGGCGACGTCGCCATCGCCATCACCCACTCCGGCTCGACCGGCGACGTCATAGAACCCCTCCGCGTCGCCTTCGACCACGGCGCCACCACCGTCGCGATCACCGGCCGCCCGGACGGGCCCGTGACGCAGTACGCCGACCACATCCTCACCACCTCCACCGCCCGCGAGAGCGAGCTGCGGCCTGCGGCCATGTCGTCCCGTACCAGCCAACTCCTGGTCGTGGACTGCCTGTTCACCTGTGTCACCCAACGTACGTACGAGACGGCGGCCCCTGCCCTCGCGGCCTCGTACGAAGCCCTCGCCCACCGCCACTCCCCCCGCACCCGCTGAACGTCAACGACGACGCACCGAAAGAGCCGCACGTGCCCTCTACGTACTCCGAGCTTCAGGCGCAACTGGCCACACTCACCACCGAGGCGTTCCGGCCCGAGCTCGCGGAGATCGACCAGCTCCCGACCCTCGACATCGCCCGCACCATGAACGCCGAGGACCGGACCGTCCCGGCCGCCGTCGCCGAGCGGCTGCCGGCGATCGCCGCCGCCATCGACGCCACCGCCGCCCGTATGGCGCGCGGCGGGCGGCTGATCTACGCCGGCGCCGGCACGGCCGGCCGGCTCGGCGTCCTCGACGCCAGCGAGTGCCCGCCCACCTTCAACACCGACCCCACCGAGGTCGTCGGCCTGATCGCGGGCGGCCCCTCCGCCATGGTGAAGGCCGTGGAAGGCGCGGAGGACTCCCGCGAACTCGCCGCCGCCGACCTCGACGCGCTGAACCTCACCGCCAACGACACGGTGGTCGGCATCTCCGCCTCCGGCCGCACCCCGTACGCCATCGGCGCCGTCGAACACGCCCGCACCAAGGGCGCGTTGACGATCGGCCTCTCCTGCAACGCGGACAGCGGGCTGGCCGCCGCCGCCGAACACGGCATCGAGGTGGTCACCGGCCCCGAACTCCTCACCGGATCCACCCGGTTGAAGGCGGGCACGGCCCAGAAGCTCGTCCTCAACATGATCTCGACGATCACCATGATCCGGCTCGGCAAGACGTACGGAAACCTGATGGTCGACGTCCGCGCCTCCAACGAGAAGCTCCAGGCCAGGTCGCGGCGGATCGTCGCGCTCGCCACCGGAGCTCCGGACGAGCAGATCGAGGCCTCCCTCGCCGCCGCCGACGGCGAGGTGAAGACCGCGATCCTGATGATCCTCGCCGACATCGACGCCAAGAGCGCCGACCAGCGCCTCACCGAATCACAGGGCCATCTGCGCGCCGCCCTGCACGCGCAGTCCTGAACCTCCCCGCCCCCGCACAGCAAGGCACCACCGCACCATGAGCACAGACGACAAGAACCGCGCCATCGCCGCCGCGATCCTCCCGCTCGTCGGCGGCGCAGAGAACATCGACTCGGTGGCTCACTGCATGACCCGGCTCCGGCTGGGTCTGCGGGACCGCTCGCTCGTCCAGGACGAGGCCCTGAAGGCCCTGCCGTCCGTGATGGGCGTGGTGGAGGACGACACGTACCAGATCGTGCTCGGCCCGGGCACGGTGGCGAGGGTGACGCCGGAGTTCGAGGCGCTCGTCGCCGCGTCGGCACCGACGCGCACCGCCGACGAGCTCGCGGCGCAGGGCGCGGCGATCAAGGCGGCGCGGAAGGCGAAGAACCAGACCCCCTTCAAGCTGTTCCTCCGCCGGATCGCGAACATCTTCGTCCCGCTGATCCCCGCCCTCATCGGCTGCGGCATCATCGCCGGCCTCAACGGCCTGCTCATCAACCTCGGCTGGCTGCCGTCCGTCACCCCCGCCCTCGCGGCGATGGCGAGCGGCTTCATGGCGCTGATCGCGGTCTTCGTCGGCTTCAACACCGCGAAGGAGTTCGGCGGTACGCCGATCCTGGGCGGCGCCGTCGCGGCGATCATCGTCTTCCCCGGTGTCGCCAAGATCGACGCCTTCGGCCAGACGCTGTCGCCCGGCCAGGGCGGTGTCCTCGGCGCGCTCGGCGCGGCCGTACTCGCGGTGTACGTCGAGAAGTGGTGCCGCCGCTGGGTGCCGGAGGCGCTCGACGTCCTGGTCACCCCGACGCTCACGGTCCTTGTCTCCGGCCTGGTCACGATCTTCGGCCTGATGTTCGTGGCCGGTGAGGTCTCCACCGCGATCGGGGACTTCGCCAACTGGCTCCTCGCCCACGCGGGCGCCGGCGCCGGCTTCGTACTCGGCGGACTGTTCCTGCCGCTGGTGATGCTGGGCCTTCACCAGGCCCTGATCCCGATCCACACCACCCTGATCGAGCAGCAGGGCTTCACCGTCCTCCTCCCGATCCTCGCGATGGCGGGCGCGGGCCAGGTCGGCGCGGCGGCCGCCGTCTATCTCAAGCTCCCCCGCAACGGCTCGATCCGCCGCACCATCAAGTCCGCCCTCCCCGCCGGCTTCCTCGGCGTCGGCGAACCGCTGATCTACGGTGTCTCGCTCCCGCTCGGCCGCCCGTTCGTCACGGCCTGCGTGGGCGGCGCCTTCGGCGGCGGCTTCATCGGCCTCTTCAACATGCTGGGCGACAAGGTCGGCTCGACGGCCATCGGCCCCTCGGGCTGGGCCCTCTTCCCGCTCCTCGACGGCAACAAGGGCCTCGGCGAGACGATCGCGATCTACGCGGGCGGGCTGCTGGTCGGCTACGTGGTGGGCTTCGTTGCGACGTACTTCTGGGGCTTCAGCCGTGAGCTCCTGGAGGAGTTCGACGTGGAGACGGAGCCGGCGGAGGTCCCTGTGGCCTCGGGCGGGCCGGTGGCGCCGCAGGTGCCGGAGCCGGTAAGGGTCTGACTCCTCGAATCTGCGGCGCAGGGCCGGCCCCCCGATCCCCGGGGGGCCGGCCCTCGGGCGTCGCAGGTCGGCCCTCGGCGCCCGCGGCCGCCCTACGCCGGCTCGACCGTGATCCCCGACTGCCCCAACAGCCACACGACACTCTCGAAATACGTGAGCTCGCCCTCCGCGTCGGCGCTCACCGACGCCAGCGCCTCCCGGGCGATGTGCGCGTCGTGCCAGATCAGGGTGACCGGACCCGGCAGACGGTTGCCGCCGCACGGGCAGCCGCGCAGCGCGCCCCAGCACTGGGCGAAGTGCGCGCCGGGCCCGCCGAGCGCCTCGCCGACGGCCAACTGGACGCCGGGGATGTCGGTGGTGAAGCGGCCGTCGAGGTGGCAGGTGTCGCCCACGCGGTCCTCTCCACCGACCGGCTTGGCGAACCGCAGCCACTCCGTCCTGCCCCTCGTGTCGAGCCCGGCCCACTCGTTGGGCGTGCTCGGGGCGCCCTCGTACCACGCGTCCCAGGCCGGACGGCCGGCGTACGGCCGCGGCTTCGAGAACCCGCCGTCGATACGGATGTCGACGAGGGCGCCCCCGAGCACCGACGGGCGCGCCTCGCGGACGTGCAGGAACAGGTGCTCCTCGATCCCCACCACCCGCCCCGTCCGGTCGAGCACGAACAGCTCCACGGGGTCCCCGGCCTCCCGTCGGGTCGTCAGGCGCCGCAGCAGCAACTCCCCGGGTTCGCACCCGACGAGGGTGACCGCCGGCCTCGCGACCGGGCGTTCCGGACCGTAGAGGCCCTCCACGCGCCGGCACTCGCCGAGCCACCCGCCGCCCCACCCGTTGAAGATCCTGACCCGGTCCGACCGGGGTTCGGTACGGGAGCCCGGCCAGTCACGGACCTCCGCCTCGATCACCACGTCCACCCGCGAGGCGTCGTCCGCGTTCGGCCGGCCGTCGAGCACCACGACGTCGGCCAGCTCCCACTCGTGCACGGACCTGTCGTCGTGCTCGTCGTCGACGCTCAGGGCCAGATCACCCAGACGGTCGCGCTCCCGCGCCGCCCCGTCGACGGCCTTGCGCAGCCTGCCCTCGGGCAGGCACCCGGTCAGCGTCAGCCGCTCGCGGCGCGGCTCCTCCTCCGCGAACAGCCCCTGGATGTCGGCGCAGCGCGCCCACACCGTCTGCTCCCCGTCCCACTCCTCGCTGACCAGGAGGAACCGCAGCGGATGCGCGCGCTCCCAGGTCCAGACCCGGTCCTCGTACCGCTCCCCGCGCTCCACGTCGTCCAGCTCCCCGTACCGCCACGACCTGTACAGCTCCCCGGCCTCACCCATGCGCCCGATCATAAGGACGGGCTCGGGTGGGACGACGAGGGCGGCTCCCCGCCCGGGGAACCGCCCTCGTGGCGCCGTCCGTCAGGGAACGTTCGGCGTCGTCTCGCAGGAAGCCGTCGCCACGTCCGTGCCCGCCTCGCCGTCGCAGGAGTCGGGAGTTCCGGCGCCCCCGTCCAGGACGTCGCTGTTCGGGCCGGCGAGGAGCCGGTCGGCGTCGGCGCCGCCCCTGAGGACATCGCGCCCGCCGACGGTGCCGACCGTGAACTCGATGAAGAAGTCGGCGTTGTCGCCGAGGATCCGGTCGTCGCCGCCCCGGCCGTCCAGGGTGTCGTTGCCGGCGCTGGTGGGCGGAGTGGTGTCGACGGAGCTGTCCCCCAGGAGGATCTCGTTCGCGCTGCCTCCGACGATCCGGTCGTTCCCGGAGCCGGTGGACGTTCCCGTCGCCGCGTTGTGGTCGCCGATGGCGAAGAACCCGCCGTCGGCGCCCAGGTCGAGGACGTCGTCGCCGCCGCTGCCGTAGGTGCTGCCCAGCGCGTTGCTGTCGCCGATGAGGATGTCGACTCCGGGTCCGCCCCGCAGCACGTCGTCCCCGGCTCCGGTGGCGTCGGTGACGGTGGCGGCGGAGTCCCCGTTCATGTCGTCGTCGCCCTCCCCGCCGTCGATCACGTCGCGCCCCCCGCCGGACGCGCTGGTCCCGCGGCTGTCACCTGCCGCGACGTCGTTCCCGGGTCCGCCGAAGATCTGGTCGTTACCGCCGCCGGTGGCCGTGCCCCCGAAGGCGAAGCTGTCCCCGCCGAGCCGGTCGTCGCCCGGGCCGCCGAAGACCCGGTCGTTACCGCCGCCGGTGGCGTCGCCGGTCAGGGCGATGACATCGCCACGGACGGTGTCGTTGCCCACCCCGCCGTCGACCTGGTCGTTGCCCAGCCCTCCGGCGGCCGTGTCGTTCCCGCCCAGACCGCAGATCAGGTCGTTGCCGCCGAGCCCGTCGATGGCGTCGTCGCCGTCGGACCCGACGATCACATCGCTGCCGGCCGTGCCCAGGATCGTGCCCGAGCCGGTGATGGTCGCCGGGACTCCGAAGCACGTCGGCGGGGCGGCGGACGCGGCGCCTGCCGGGAGACCGAGCGCGAGGAGCGCGGCCACGGTCAGTACCGTCGGGCCGAGGCGGCGGGGTGGGCGGAGCGGTGACATACGAACCTCCAGGGCGAGGGCGCCCCACATGCCGCATGCGTTCACAGAGCGCGATCACAAACGGGGCGATATGTCACGGAACGTATGACACCGTGTGTCGCCCTGCGACCGGGCTGATCGCATTCGGGTGAGCCGTCGCCCCCTTACGCGCCACGGAACGGCGGCCTGGACCCCCGTACACCCCTCACGGGGTCCGACCGACGCCATGGCACGGACGGGTCAGAACCGGAGCGGTACCTCCGCGGGCAGCGCGGGATAGACCCGCGGCCACTCCGCCGTCACGCAGTCGACCACCCGTGCCTCGTCCTTCGCCGAACGGGCGAACTCCCTCAGATTCCGCTCCTCGGCCGTCACCGCGACGCCCTGCCGCCGCAGGCAATCACCCACCGCCCTACGCAGCGGCTCCTCCATGACCTGCGGCTGCGCCTCGACGAACGTCGGCTCGACCATCGACAGGTGGGACAGATTGCAGCTCTGCACAGCGTTGTTGTACGTCTCCGGCGCGCCACTGGGCGTGACCTCGTAGATCAGCGTCAGATTGTCCGCCGGGCTGAGGACGGGTTCGCTGACGGGATAGCCCGCGTCCCTGATACAGGAGACGAACCGTCCCATGGCCGTGCCGTACTCGGCCGAGGTGACCCGGCCGTCCTTCAGCGCCCACTCCTGCCCGGGAATCGGAATGTCGTCGCCGGCCTCCCGGCCACCGTCGGAACCCGCCTGCGCGCAGCCCGAGACGGTGGCCAGAAGGACCGCCGCGACGACGATCGTCGCCTTGCCCATGGATCAGGAGTACGTCACGTTGCAGTTGTCGCAGCCCCAGTGCAGACCGTTCTTGGCCTTGTACCGGGAGTTGTAGCTGGCGTAGGCGTTGGTCTTGGAACCGTACACACGGGTGGTCCAGTAGTCGTCGCTCCGCACGAGAGCCGCACTCAGCCGGCCCGCACAGTCACCCGACACCTTCTTTGTCTGCGCCCAGTTCTGGCTGCCGTTGAAGCCGCTGCCCACGTGGTTGGTGCCGCAACTACGCGACACATTGCGGTTGTTGCCCAGCGCCTGGGCGTCGGTCGCGGCGAGCAGGGGCGCGACGGCCACCAGCGCCGTCATGCCCGCCGCCACCGCGGTCTTCCGAAGGGAGGACATCGACGAGAAGGAGATCACTGCCACTTGGTCTCACGATCCTTTCCAGATCCGGAGATTCCTGAGGACGCCCCCCGGGCCTCGAAATCCGCTCCGAGGCCCCGGGCCGCCTGTCCCGCATGACGCTACGGATTCCAAGAATGTGAACGAACCCTTTGCGTTCCGGCGCAAAGGCACACCCTCCCCACCGCTCAGATGCCGTGCACCAGCCCGGTGCCCAGCGCCGTACGCGTGTGCAGGACGGACGCCCCGAGCCGCACGGTGACCACCAGGCCCGCACGACGCAGCGCCCCGGCGTGGCGGCTGGCCGTGGAGACGGACGTGCACAGACGGGCCGCGAGCTCGGTCGTGCTGTGGCCGGTGTCGAGGAAGCGCAGCGCGGCGGCGCGGGTCGGCCCGATCAGTTCGTCGAGGCCCGCCGCCTCGAAGCCACGCGGCGGGGCCGCCCCCGGCTGCGGAATCCACAGGGGCCCCCGGGCGACCGGAAGGACCAGGACCGGCGGCAGCCCGGGATCGGCGAGGGCGATCGGATGGTTGTGGCAGAAGAAGCTGGGCACCAGGAGCAGACCGCGCCCGTCCAGCTCCAGGCTCTGCGCCACGGGATAGTCCACCTCCAGCACCGGCGGGCGCCACCGCAGTTGCGGCCCGAGGCCGTCCAGCAGCGCCTCGCTGCCCTGCTCGGCGATCCGCCGCGCATGACGGTTCACGTCCCGGCCCGCCACCGCCGCCGCGGCGGGCGCGTACGGAGCCAGGGCGACGTCGTGATAGCGGCGTAACGCGCCACCGAGCCGGCGTAACGCTCGGGGACGGCCGACGGCGATGTCGTCGAACCAGGCCCGTGGGCCCGGGCTGGACTCCGCGAGTCTGGTGATCTCGGCCCGCAGGCGCTTCTTCCCGGTCGACAGCACGGCGTCGATTCCGCCCTCGATCGACGTGATGTGCCCGGGAGGCGTCAGGAAGTCCGGGAAGTACGAGCTGATCGGCGCGAGAGCCGTCAGCAGGTGCCCGTCCCGGCCCATTCCCGCATCGGCCAGAGCCCGGCGCGCCAGGCGCTTCCACGGTGCGAAGTACGCGTCCGGCTTGGCCAGTTGATGCAGACTCAGGATCGTCTCCCACATGACGTCCGGCTCGGCGGCCAGTCGGACACGTCCTACGTCGGCATCGGTGAAGCGGATACTCAGCACGGTTCCCCCTGCGGTCGCGTACCGGCTACGGCCGGTAACGGGTCTGCGACTCAGGAGACGACGGTGTCCTAAACACCCCATTGACGTCTCCTTGCCGCCCACTTCGGCCGCGGGAGAACACCGCACGAGGCCGCCTCCCGAGGGAGACGGCCTCGCGGGAAAGCTCGTCAGTTCGCGCAGTACGTGTCGGAGGCCGGCCGCTCCCCCGTGCGCAGGAAGCGCGTCACGGCGGCGTCCCCGCAGGCGTTCCCGTTCCCCAGGTACATCCCGTGCCCGCCGTGGTCGACGGTCACCAACCGGGCCCGGTCGCCGAGTGCCCTTCGCATCTTCAGACCGGCGGCGTACGGAGTGGCCGGGTCACGCAGGCTCTGGATCATCAGGATGTCGGACGGACCCCGGTCGGTGATGCGCGTCGGCTTCTCGGCCGGAGCCTTCCAGAACGAGCAGGGCGTGATGTTCGCCGGAAGACCCGCCGTGAGGGGGTGACGGGCCCGGTCGGCCGTGACGGCCCGCTGGTGCGCCGGGACGGAGCGCGGCCACTTCACGTCGTTGCAGATGACGCCGACCGTGATCGCCGCGTCCTCGTCGGACAGCGCCTCGGCGAGCTGCGGCGGAAGCGTGGGCTTACGGTCCGGGGCCTGGGCGTCCACCACCAGACGGGCGAACCCGGCGAAGGCCCCGTCGCTGTAGAGCGCGTTCTGCAGAGCCTGGCGCAGCACGTTCCCCGTCACGGGAACGCCCGCCTTCGCGGACTCCTTCGGCTCACGGTCCAGCCGCTCCGCCAGCGCGATCACCAACGGACGTACGTCCTCCGGCCGCTCCGCGAGCCGCAGCCCCTCCTTCGCCCGGTCCGGATGCGCGGCCCAGGCCGCGAAGTCGGGGAAACGGTCCTCCACACCCTCCCCCATGTACGCGAGCCAGCCCCTCGCCACCCGGCTCGGATCCGGGTCGTTACTGCTGTCGAAAACCCAACGATCCGTCCGGTGCGGGAACTTCTGCGCGTACACGGCGCCGACGTACGTTCCGTACGAGACCCCCCACGCCGAGAGCTTCTCCTCCCCGAGCGCCTGCCGGAACCGGTCCAGGTCCCGCGCCTGGTTCGTCGTCGTCATGCTCCGCAACACATCACCCCCGTTGCGCGCGCACGCCTCCGCGGTACGCCGGGACCGCTCGACGTTCTCGTCGATCGAACCGTCCGCCGCAGGCCAGGACCGCAGCGTCACCATCCGCCGGTCGCCCTCGTCCAGCCCACAACTCGCCTTCGTGCTCCCGCCCACCCCACGCGGATCGAGCGCCACCAGGTCGTACATCCCGCCCAGCTCTCTGCGCAGGGCGTCCCCCTTCATCGTCAGCCGCTGCACACCGGAACTCCCGGGCCCACCGGGAATCACGGCCAACGTCCCCCGCCGCTCCCCCGGCCGCTCGCTACGGATCCGCGACACGGCGAGAGAGAGCTGGGGCCCACGGGGGTCGCTGTAGTCCACGGGCACGGTGAGCGTCGCGCACTCCTGGGTGGCGGGCCCGTCCTTCTGGGCGCAGTTCGTCCACACGAGCCCGCCGGAGGCGGTGTCGGCGGCGCGAGCGGTGGTGGCGAGGGGGCTCGCGGAGAGGGTGACCGCAACGGCGGCGGCGGAGAGGACGAGAGCACCGAGCTTGTAAGTGGTCATGCGCCAAGCTTTGTTGACGGTTCCTCACGATCACATCCGGCAGCCGGGACGGTACGAAGTGGGGTTACCCCCCTGCCTGCCCACCCGCGACCCCGAGGGCCTGTCCAGCGGACCACGCCGGACAGACCCAGGGGCTCGAGAAGCCTCAGCGCTTGAGCGTGAAGGTGAAGTCGCCGGCGAGTTTGCCGCTCAGCCGGACCGCCGAGACGAGACTCCCCTCTGCGATCAGCCTCTCGACCTCGGCCCGCGAAAGACCGAACCCCTCAGCGATCAGTCGCACCGGCCGGACAGGGATCCGCGCCGCAAACCGGACCGAGACGTCGACGACCTCACGGTCCAGGTGATCCGATCCTCCGGTGTCGAGCCGCCAGGCGTCGTCCCAGTCGAGGGCGATGCGATTACGGCGCCGCAGGGGTGCGAGGGGGCAGGGTCAGAGCAACGGCTGGCGCCCCCAACTCTCCACTACTCGCGGTAACTTCCCCGGACAGCGCCCCTTGGGGCCCACCGAAGGCGAGTTGTGCAGCCTTAGGGACAACCGATCAACCCACCCCACCACCCACCGGGAGTGACCAGCGGGGCATGAATCCGAGCCGACCGACGGCCGCAACACGCTGAGCACCGCCGGGCCACCCATACAACTGCCGCGCAACACCACCCACACACCCGCAGGCGCCGATCCCCGCCCAGGACCGAGGGAGTCGTCGCGTGGCCACGCCCCCGGCCACCCTCCGAGTGTGAAAAGGCGACCGGAGGCGGTGCGTCAAGGGTGGAGCGAAGCGCAATCGGCGAAGCCGACGCGACCGCAGGGAGCGCCCTTGACCCACCGCCTCCGGTCGCCACACTCGGAACGAGGGCGGCCGAGCCAGAAGCCCACGGGGGCGTTCACACCAGGCCCCCCAGAAACCCGAAACCAACTCCCCACCCCGGCCGGCCCCTCAAAAAACTCGTTCACGCACCTGAACAGCAATCACATACACAACCCTTGACGCCCTCGCAGCCGCACCCCTAGCTTCCGGGGAAAGCGCTTTCCCGTCCAGTCCCGGAACGTCATCACTCCCCTCCCGGAGCCCCCATGCATCTGCGACAGGTCACCCCCACCGCCCGGTTAGCCGCCACCCCCCTCGCCCGCACCCTCATCCCCACCGCCCTCGCCGTTGCCCTCACCGCCCTCACACTCACCACCCCCACCCCAGCTCACGCCGCATCCGCCCTCCACGAGGCCGAGGCCTACCCCGCCGTCTGCACCGGGACCCTGGACTCCGACTGGGGCGGCTTCACCGGCAGCGGCTTCTGCAACGGGACCAACGCCGTCGGCGCCGCCTCCCAGTTCACGGTGAACGCCCCCGCCGCCGGTACGGCCACCCTGGCCGTCCGGTTCGCCAACGGCACCACCACCACCCGTCCCGCCGGCGTCGTCGTCAACGGATCCACCGTCCAGACGCCCTCGTTCGAGGCCACCGGCGCCTGGTCCACCTGGTCGACCAAGACCCTGACCGTCACCCTGAACGCCGGCAGCAACACCATCCGGCTCTCCCCCACCACCGCCGCCGGTCTCCCCAACATCGACTCCCTGAACGTCACGACGGCCGACGGCCCACCACCCACGGCCGACGCGCTGTACGTCGCCCCGAACGGAACGGACAGCGCGTCCGGCAGTCAGTCCGACCCGACGACGCTCACCTCCGCGATCAGCCGCGTCGGCGCCGGCGGGACGATCTACCTCCGCGGCGGCACGTACCGTCACTCCACGACGATCACCGTCCCCCCGACCAACAACGGCACCGCCGCCGCCCGCAAAACGCTCTCCGCCTACCCGGGCGAGACCCCGGTGCTGAACTTCTCCGCCATGGCCGAGGACCCGGCCAACCGCGGCCTCGCCCTGAACGGCTCGTACTGGCACGTCAACGGCATCGTTGTGGAACGAGCCGGCGACAACGGGATCCTCGTCGGCGGCAGCGACAACATCATCGAGCGCACGGTCACCCGCTTCAACCGCGACACCGGACTGCAGCTCTCGCGGATCGCCTCCTCCACCCCCCGCGAGCAGTGGCCATCAGACAATCTGATCCTGAGCGCCGAGTCGCATGACAACGCCGACTCCGACGGCGAGGACGCCGACGGCTTCGCCGCGAAGCTCACCGTCGGCTCGGGGAACGTCTTCCGCTACGCCGTGTCCCACCACAACATCGACGACGGCTGGGACCTCTACACCAAGACGGACACCGGTCCCATCGGCCCGGTGACCATCGAGGACTCCCTCGCGTACGACAACGGCACCCTCAGCGACGGCTCCCAGGCCGGCAACGGCGACCGCAACGGCTACAAGCTCGGCGGCGAGGACATCGAGGTCGACCACGTCGTCCGGCGCAGCATCGCCTTCCACAACGGCAAGCACGGGTTCACGTACAACAGCAACCCGGGCACGATCACGATGTCGAGCAACATCAGCATCGACAACGCCCAGCGCAACTACACCTTCGACGCCGGCACTTCGGTGTTCCGGAGCAACACCTCCTGCCGCTCCACCACTACCGGGACGAACGACCGGACCATCGGTGACGTCGACGGCTCGAACCAGTTCTGGTCCGGCTCGAACGGCTCCCGCTGCTCCTCGTACGCAGGCGCCCTGAGCTGGTCCTACGCCTCCGACGGCCGCCTCGCTGTGTCCTTCGGCGGCCGACCGGTCACCTGATGACCCCGGTGGTCACGGTGACCCGGTGACCCCGGTGACCCGGTGACCATCGTGACCACCCCCGGCGGCCGCCCCCCGGAAACAACCGTCAACCAGGCGGCCGCCGCACCCGCCCGTACATCACCATGTCCCGCCGTTCCCCGCCCACTTCCTGCCAGGACCGCAGCACTCCCTCCCGTACGTAACCCGCCCTTTCCGCCGTCCGGATCGAGGCCTCGTTCCAGGGCTCCACGAGCAACTGGAGGCGCGGGATGCCCAGTTCGGCGAAAGCCCAATCGGTCACCGCCGTCAGCGCCGCCCCCGCCGCGCCCTCGCCACGGCAGGACGGGACGATCCAGTAGCCGAGGGTGGCTCGGCCCTCGGGGAGTTCGCGGAGCCAGAGTCCGATCATGCCCACGGCCCGCGCGTCACGGCGGCGGACGATGACGAAGGGGTAGCCGGCGGCGTTCTCCGCACGGGCCCACTGGCGGCGGACGAACCCCTCGCCCTCCGTCTCCGAGTACACCGGCGGGACAGTGGTGATCAGCGGGATGTACGGGTCCGTCGACGCCTCCTCGAGGAGGGGCAGGTCGGCCCGCTCCCAGCGGCGCAGTTCGAAGGCCCCGGCCGCCAGCCGGGGAACGATGAGGCTCACATCGTCCGAAGGTACGCGGCCAGGCGGTCGTACTCCTCTTTCACCCCGTCCTCCATCCCGGTGGCCAATGCCTGGTCCCGGATCTCCATGGACGGCCAGAGCGACGTGCTCGTGAGGGCCGTGCCACCATCCGGGGTGTCGTCGAAGGTGAGGGTCACGTGCACGGGCGGGCCGGGCATGAGCTCGAAGTTCTCCGTGTAGACGAGGCGCTCGTTCGGGACGATCTCCTCGTACGTTCCGAAGAAGACGATCTCCTGTCCGTCCGGCGCCCGCTGTCCCCAGCGCCAGGCTCCGCCGACCCGGAGGTCGACGTCGACGACCGTCGTGGTCAGCGCGGCGATCCCGTACCACTGGCGGACGTGCTCGGACGTCGTCCACGCCTCCCAGACGCGGGCGGGCGGGGCCTCGAAGGTTCGGGTGATGACCAGCTCGCGGTCGGTGGGTGTCGTCAGCAGCGTGATCATGGAACGCTCCCGCCGTGGGGGATCCGGCCGTGCGGGATCCGTCAGGGTCCTCCCACCAGCATCACCCCGAACGCCCGAGGGCGGCACCCGCAGACAGCCCGAGGGCGGTACCCCGGCAAGGAGTACCGCCCTCGGTCGCGTACAGCGAGGAACTACCGATCCGGAAGGATCAGAAGTCCATGTCACCGCCCGGCATGCCGCCCGGAGCGGCCGCACCGGCCTTCTCGGGCTTGTCGGCGATGACGGCCTCGGTGGTGAGGAACAGCGCGGCGATGGAGGCCGCGTTCTGCAGGGCAGAGCGCGTCACCTTCGCCGGGTCGATGATGCCCTCGGCGATGAGGTCCACGTACTCGTTGGTCGCGGCGTTCAGGCCGTGGCCGACGGGCAGGTTGCGGACCTTCTCCGCCACGACGCCACCCTCGAGGCCGGCGTTGACGGCGATCTGCTTCAGCGGGGCCTCGAGGGCCAGCTTCACGATGTTCGCGCCCGTGGCCTCGTCACCCGTGAGGTCGGCCTCGAGCTTCTCGAAGACGTTCGACGCCTGGAGCAGGGCCACGCCACCACCGGCGACGATGCCCTCCTCGACGGCCGCCTTCGCGTTGCGAACGGCGTCCTCGATGCGGTGCTTGCGCTCCTTGAGCTCGACCTCGGTCGCGGCACCGGCCTTGATGACCGCAACACCGCCGGCGAGCTTCGCCAGGCGCTCCTGCAGCTTCTCGCGGTCGTAGTCGCTGTCCGAGTTCTCGATCTCGGCACGGATCTGGTTGACGCGACCGGCAACCTGGTCGCTCTCGCCGGAGCCGTCGACGATCGTGGTCTCGTCCTTGGTGATGACGACCTTGCGGGCGCGGCCCAGCAGGTCCAGGCCGGCGTTCTCGAGCTTGAGACCGACCTCCTCGGAGATGACCGTGCCGCCCGTGAGGATGGCGATGTCGTTCAGCATGGCCTTGCGGCGGTCGCCGAAGCCCGGAGCCTTGACCGCGACGGACTTGAAGGTGCCGCGGATCTTGTTGACGACCAGGGTCGACAGGGCCTCGCCCTCGACGTCCTCGGCGATGATCAGCAGGGGCTTGCCCGACTGCATGACCTTCTCCAGGAGCGGGAGCAGGTCCTTCACGGAGGAGATCTTGGAGTTGACGATCAGGATGTACGGGTCGTCCAGGGACGCCTCCATACGCTCCATGTCGGTGGCGAAGTACGCCGAGATGTAGCCCTTGTCGAAGCGCATACCCTCGGTGAGCTCCAGCTCCAGACCGAAGGTCTGGGACTCCTCGACGGTGATGACGCCTTCCTTGCCGACCTTGTCCATCGCCTCGGCGATGAGCTCGCCGATCTGGGTGTCGGCGGCGGAGATGGAGGCCGTGGAAGCGATCTGCTCCTTGGTCTCGACATCCTTCGCCTGCTCGAGCAGGGCGCCCGAGACGGCCTCGACGGCCTTCTCGATGCCGCGCTTGAGGGCCATCGGGTTGGCGCCGGCCGCCACGTTGCGCAGGCCCTCGCGGACGAGCGCCTGGGCGAGGACGGTCGCGGTGGTCGTACCGTCACCGGCGACGTCGTCCGTCTTCTTGGCGACTTCCTTGACCAGCTCGGCGCCGATCTTCTCGTACGGGTCCTCGAGCTCGATCTCCTTGGCGATGGAAACACCATCGTTGGTGATCGTGGGGGCGCCCCACTTCTTCTCGAGGACGACGTTCCGGCCCTTGGGGCCAAGGGTGACCTTTACGGCGTCGGCGAGCTGGTTCATCCCGCGCTCGAGACCGCGCCGTGCCTCCTCGTCGAACGCGATGATCTTGGCCATGTGAAGTGGTCCTCCCGGACATGGGGTGGATAACGCTCCAGGACCGCGCCGACGCCCGCGACGGACGGCCTGCGTACCCGGCGGTTCCTTGCCCCACCTGGCCGCGGACCTCGTCTGCCCGATCCTCGTAAGCACTCTCACCTTCAGAGTGCTAACGCCAATGATTAGCACTCGGCCCATGCGAGTGCAAGCGACTCCCACAGATCGAGAGACGGCCCGGGCGCACGTCCCCTCCCCTCCCGCACACGCGCGAGGGGTCCGCATCCTGGTCAGGATGCGGACCCCTCGACGTAGAGAACGCGTGAGTGCGTACGTGGTGGCCGATCGCGCCGTGCTCAGACGGCGAGCTTGACCATGTCCGCCTGCGGACCCTTCTGGCCCTGCGAGATCTCGAACTCGACCCGCTGACCTTCTTCAAGGGTGCGGTAACCGTCCATCTGGATCGCGCTGTAGTGGACGAATACATCCGCACCACCGTCGACCGCGATGAAGCCGTAGCCCTTCTCCGCGTTGAACCACTTGACGGTGCCCTGAGCCATGCCTAACTCCCCTATTACTGGCCCTTGCGCGGGACCGCACTTCGCGGACCCGGGTCAGACCCTGCGCCGGAACGCGTCGACCGCGGCTGAATGTATCTGTCCAACTGCCCTCTGCAACAGGTCAATCGGACGAGAAATCTGGGCGCGACGGAAAGGAGAATTAAGGAGAATTCACTGAATCCCGGGGCAAGTCGGGCCCGTCAAAGTGCGCAGAAGGTACACAACACTCGAACACTTTGGCTGCTTCTTGTCGGGTGCGGGCGCATTCTCATATGCGTCTGGCACAAGCAGCGAAGGGAAGTCAGGGGGACTTCCCCAACTCTACCCCGTTCAACCATGCAGAATTACCCCCTCCGCTTCTCCGGCGGAGGGGGCAATTCAAGTGACCGTGGGTAACTCAGGTGACCGTGGGTGACTCAAAGGCCTTTGTACGGTCGCCCCGGGGCTCAGCAGCCGCCGGCGACCGCCGGGATGATCGAGACGCCGGCGCCGTCCGGCGTCGCCGTCTCCAGGCCCTGCTCGAAACGGACGTCGTCGTCGTTGACGTACACGTTCACGAAGCGGCGCAGCTTGCCCTGGTCGTCCAGGACGCGGGCGGCGATACCCGTGTGGTTCTTCTCCAGGTCGGCGATGACCTCCGAGAGCGTCGCGCCCTCGGCGGCGACCTCGGCCTGGCCGCCGGTGTAGGTGCGGAGGATGGTGGGGATGCGGACCTTGACGCTCATGGGTGGTTCACCTTCGGGGCGGGGACGGATGACGGGTGGATGGGGCCGCCGGGGCACCGGGCCGCCCCGGCACCCCGTCGGTCGCGGGCGTCAGCCCGCCAGGCCGGCTTCGCGGAACGCGTCCAGGCTCGGGCGGATCGTGGCGGTCGCCTGCGAGGTATCGGCCACCGCGTCCAGGGTCTTGAGGCCGTCACCGGTGTTGAGCACGACCGTGGTGAGCGTGGGGTCGAGGAGACCGGCCTCGATCAGCTTCTTCGTCACGCCGACGGTCACGCCGCCCGCCGTCTCGGCGAAGATGCCCTCGGTCCGGGCCAGGATCTTGATCGCCTCGACGACCTGCTCGTCGTCGACGTCCTCCACCGCACCGCCCGTGCGACGCGCGATGTCCAGGACGTACGGGCCGTCGGCCGGGTTGCCGATGGCGAGCGACTTGGCGATGGTGTTCGGCTTCTGGGGCCGTACGACGTCGTGGCCGGCCTTGAAGGCCGTCGACACCGGGGAGCAGCCCTCGGCCTGCGCGCCGAAGATCTTGTACGGCTTGTCCTCGACGAGACCGAGCTTGATGAGCTCCTGCAGACCCTTGTCGATCTTGGTGAGCTGCGAGCCCGAGGCGATCGGGATGACGAGCTGGTCGGGCAGCTGCCAGCCGAGCTGCTCGCAGATCTCGTACGCGAGCGTCTTGGAACCCTCGCCGTAGTACGGGCGCAGGTTGACGTTGACGAAGCCCCAGCCCTCGCCCAGCGGGTCGCCGATGAGCTCGGAGCAGAAGCGGTTGACGTCGTCGTAGTTGCCCTCGATGCCCACGAGTTCACCGCCGTAGACGGCGGCCATGACGACCTTGCCCTGCTCCAGGTCGTGCGGGATGAACACGCAGGAGCGGAAGCCGGCGCGGGCGGCGGCGGCGCCGACGGCGCCGGCCAGGTTGCCGGTGGAGGAGCAGGACAGGGTGGTGAAGCCGAAGGCGCGGGCGGCCTCGAGGGCCTGGGCGACGACGCGGTCCTTGAAGGAGTGCGTCGGGTTGCCGGAGTCGTCCTTGACGTAGAGCTTGCCCGGCTCGACGCCCAGCTCGCGGGCGAGGTTGTCGGCCTGGACGAGCTTGGTCCAGCCCGGGTTCAGGTTCGGCTTCTCGGCGACGTCGGCGGGGACGGGCAGCAGCGGGGCGTAGCGCCAGATGTTGGCGGGGCCGGCCTCGATCTGCTTGCGCAGCGCCTCCGGGTCGCCCAGGGGCAGGTCGTAGGCGACTTCGAGCGGGCCGAAACAGAGCTCGCAGGCGAAGATGGGACCGAGGGGGAACTTCTCACCGCATTCACGACAGGAGAGTCCGGAAGCCGGACCGAGGTCAACCGTCGAAGTGGTGGTGGAAACAGTCTGTACAGCCATGGAGGCGAGGCCCTTTCTCCTCATCTTTCCCATGACGAACGTCGCCATGAGACGGATTTGGCACCTTCCCTAGCCGGGAGCCTCGCGGGCGCAGTACGTGACGACTGCGGACGAGACCGACTGGAGGGTTGCCGGGGCTTCAACGGGCCGTTTCCCTCTGCCCCTCTGGATGAGCGGTATTCGGTTGTAGGACGTGGATGGCACCCCGACATGCATCGGGCATCCGCGTTGTTCAAGACTGTAACCGAAGGCATGGACGCCTGAGATGGTCGTCCGAACCGCGAGATGGAGATCACGTTGCTGGATGAGGTGGAGCGCTGGCTGGCCCGGCGGTCCTGGTCCGTGGCAGACCGTCCGCTGGAGCAGCTGCTGGCCGCCAAGCGGGGGACGACGGTCAGCGTGGTGCTGCCTGCGCTCGACGAGGAGGCGACGGTCGGCGACATCGTCTCCGTGATCCGCCGGGAGCTGATGTCCGAGGCGGTGCCGCTGGTCGACGAGCTCGTGGTGCTCGACTCCGGTTCCACGGACCGTACGGCCGAGGTCGCGGCGGCGGCCGGGGCGCGGGTGGTGGCGCGCGACGAGATCCTGCCGCGGATACCGGCCGTGCCCGGCAAGGGCGAGGTGCTGTGGCGGTCACTGATGGTGACCAGTGGTGACATCGTCTGCTTCGTCGACGCGGATCTGCGGGACTTCTCCGCGGACTTCGTCACCGGCATCGTCGGCCCGCTCCTCACCGAGCCGGACGTCGACTTCGTGAAGGCGATGTACGACCGCCCGCTGAGTACCGGGGTCGATCCGCTCGCCTCCGGCAAGACCCCAGGTCAGGGCGGGCGGGTGACGGAGCTGGTGGCCCGGCCGCTGCTGAATCTGCACTGGCCGCAGCTGGCCGGCTTCGTCCAGCCGCTGGGCGGCGAGTACGCGGCGCGGCGCTCGCTGCTCGAACGGCTCCCCTTCCCCGTCGGTTACGGAGTGGAGCTGGGGCTGCTCGTCGACGCGCTGCACACGGTCGGCCTCGACGCCCTCGCGCAGGTCGACGTCGGGGTCCGTAAGCACCGCCACCAGGACGAGCGGGCGCTCGGCCGCATGGCGGCGGCGATCTACCGGACCGCGCAGCTGCGGCTGTCCCGCGGCCATCTGGTGCGGCCGCTGCTGACACAGTTCGAGCGGGACGAGACGGGCGGGGGGAAGGGCTTCACGCCGCGGACGTACGCCGTGGACACGGAGGAGCGGCCGCCGATGATCGACATCACGGAGTACGCGCGCCGCCGCGTGGCGTAACACCGAATAATGATGCTTTCTTACTAAATTTCCGTTTCATGCGCTTCAACAATCGGATGACCACACTGCCGGTGGCGCTCGTCCTCGCCGTCGGCGCGCTCGGCTCACTGTCCCTCGCCGCGGCCGGACCGGCCGCGGCGGACGTGGTGGAACCCTTCGGCATGCGGTACGACGCCTCCCTGTACGGCGACTTCACGACCGTCGGCAACACGGTCATGGGCTGCCCCACCGCCCCCGCCGACCTGGCCGCGCGCTGCGCCACCGCCGCCGCGGGCCAGGGCGGCGACACCAACAACACCTTCGCCATGAAGCGCGTCAACACCGCCTCCATGGCCGCCGGTTACGGCTCCAGCACCGGCCGGGTGGAGATCCCCGCGGGCGCCGAGGTCGCGTACGCCCGGCTGTTCTGGGGCGGCAACGACGGGACGTACAAGGGGCCGAGCGGAGCGCAGCTCAAGCGCTGCGACCTCGCCGGCACCGACGCGGCGCCCTCGCCCGGCGACCACGCGACGACCCCGCCGCACATCCGGGTCGGCGCGGCGCCGGAGACGGAGGTGTCCATCGACTCCATGGTCACGGACCCGGAGGAGGTCGCCGGCCCGCACTACTACACGGGCGAGTCGGACGTCACCGCCGCCTTCGCGGATGTCCGCGGCGGCGCCACGCGGGTCGCGGTCGGCAACGTCTGGGCACCGAACGGCAAGGGCTGTGTGGCCGGCTGGTCCCTGACGGTCGTCTACTCGTACCCGGGGCCCGAGCAGACGCACGCGCCGGACCGCCGCCGGGTGTCCGTCTACGGCGGGCACGTGCTCCAGCGCTCCACCTCCCCCGCGACGACGGTCACCGTCGACGGCTTTCACCGGACGGCGGGCCGGGCGCGGGCGAGCGTGACGGCGTACGAGGGCGACGGGAACATGCCGGGGGACATGTTCCTCGTGAACGGCAAGAACGTCCCCGAGGCCCACACCGGCAACATCAACAACTTCTTCATCGGCGGGGACGCCGGCGCCGTCTCCCCCGACTCGGCCAACAATCTGAGCATCGACGTGAAGGCCTTCGACATCCCGGACGGGGCGATCCCGGAGGGGGCGAGGTCGGCCGACCTGACTTTCAAGACGGCGGGCGACACCTACGTGGCCTCCGCGCTTGCCTTCTCCGTACCGGTGCGGGACGCGGAGAGCACGAAGCCGACACCGACACCGACTCCGACCCCGACGCATCCGCGGGCCGCGACGGTCGCGGTGGCTCCCTCGTGGGCTCCGTCCCCCACGTCTCCGTCCCCGTCCCCCTCACCGATCCGGACCACGGCCTCGCCCACGCCGATCCCCGACCCCACCACCCACCAGGCACGCCCCGCCCCGCACGGGTCCGGCGGCTCGATGGCCGAGACGGGCGGCAACGGTGAGCGGCTGTGGCTGCTCGGGGGGCTCGCCCTCGCTCTGGCGGCGACGGGGGCGGTGGCGAAGGCGGCCATGCGCAGCCGACGCCAACCCTGACGCGGGCATCCGCGCGAACCCTGGCGCGCCCCCGCGGCGTGGATTCGCCACACTTGTATACGTACGTTTGAGCGTTTACGTGACGGGCTAGGTTCGGCACATGGCTTCTGTGCTTGTGGCGTCCAATCGGGGTCCGGTCTCGTACGCCCTCGCCGCCGACGGCACGCTCAGTGCCCGGCGCGGCGGGGGCGGACTCGTCTCCGGGCTGAGTGCCGTGTCCTCCGAGGACAGTGTCTGGGTGTGCGCGGCGCTGTCGGACGGGGACCGGGAGGCGGTCCGCAGGGGCGTCTCCGAGCCGGGCGTACGGATGCTGGCCGTCGAGCCGGCGGTCTACGACGACGCGTACAACGGCATCGCGAACTCGGTGCTGTGGTTCCTGCACCACCATCTGTGGGACATCCCGCGCGAGCCGGTCTTCGACGCGGAGTTCCGGCGCAGGTGGGAGTCGTACCGGGCCTACAACCGGGCGTTCGCCGAGGAGCTGGCGGCGCAGGCGGCGGAGGGCGCGGCGGTGCTGGTGCAGGACTACCACCTGGCGCTGGTGCCGGGGCAGCTGCGGGAGCTGCGGCCCGATCTGCGGATCGGTCACTTCACCCACACGCCGTGGGTGTCGCCGGAGTACGCGCGGATGCTTCCGGAGGACATCCGCGAGGAGCTGGTCTGGGGGATGCTCGGCGCGGACGAGCTGGGCTTCCACACCTGGGGATGGGCTTCGGCGTTCATCGAGGGCGCGCGCCTCGACGGCGTGGGCGGGGTGGCGGAGGGGGCGCTGCCCGCCGACGCCTCCTGGTGCGGTGTGCGCCATCACAGAGCGGGCGGAACGGCGCGGCGTACCCGGGTCGCCGTCCACCCCCTGGGTGTGGACGGCGAGGAGCTGCGCGCCCTCGCCCACCGCCCGGAGGTCGACGATCGCCTCGCCGGGCTGCGGGCCGAGGTCGGTGACCGCATGACGATCGTGCGGGTGGACCGCACGGAGCTGTCGAAGAACGTGGTCCGCGGCCTGCTCGCGTACCGGGAGCTGCTGCGCGAGCGGCCCGAGTGGCACGACCGTGTCGTCCATCTGGCCTCGGCGTACCCGTCCCGGCAGGACCTGGCGGTCTACCGCGCCTACACGGCGGCGGTGGCGGAGCTGGCGGAGGAGATCAACGCGGAGTTCGGCACGGAGGACTGGCAGCCGGTGCTGCTGTCGGTGAAGGACGACTTCCCGCGCTCCCTCGCGGCGTACCGGATGGCGGACGTGGCGCTGATCAACCCGGTCCGCGACGGGATGAACCTGGTGGCGAAGGAGATCCCGGTGGTGTCGGAGTCGGGCTGTGTCCTGGTCCTCTCGACGGGCGCGGGGGCGTACGACGAACTGCGCGAGGACGCGCTGACGGTCAGCCCGTACGACGTGTCCGAGACGGCCCGGGCGCTGCACCGTGCCCTGACGATGCCCCCGAGCGAGCGCACGGACCGCTCGAAACGCCTGGCCGCGGCGGCGACGGCGCTGCCGCCGCAGCAGTGGTTCCTGAGCCAGCTGGAGGCGCTGCGCGAGGACTGACCGTCAGGACCGGCCGTCAGGGCTGATCATCGGAGCGTGGGCGAATCCGCTCCGCCAAGTCCGAGAGGAACCCCACCACCGCGCCCGGTCCCGGCACGGACAGGTCGGCCCGGTCGGTGAGTTCCGGGACCTCGGTGGAGCCGCTGCAGACCAGCAGGCCCGGGGTGCCGTTCGAGCGGAGTTTCTCCACCGCGGCGAAGGCCGGGAGGTCGCCCAGGTCGTCGCCCGCGTACAGGACGGATCCGGCGCCCACCTCCCGTACGTACTCCGCCAGGGCCACGCCCTTGTCCATGCCCGGGGGGCGCAGTTCGAGGACCATGCGGCCGGGTTCCAGGACCAGGCCGTGTCGGGCGGCGAGGTCGGCGAGGGGTGCCTTGAGGGCCTCGAAGGCGGCCTGGGGGTCGGTGGAGCGCCGGGTGT
The DNA here is from genome assembly GCF_055596705.1 of Streptomyces sp. NPDC039609. Classification (NCBI taxonomy): domain Bacteria; kingdom Bacillati; phylum Actinomycetota; class Actinomycetes; order Kitasatosporales; family Streptomycetaceae; genus Streptomyces; species Streptomyces sp. NPDC039609. Next base: position 131,341 of record NZ_JBVIUJ010000013.1, on the reverse strand, counting down.
GTACGGCGACCGCCCGGCCCTTCTCCTCGATCCAGGTGCCCGGCCAGGCGCCGACGCTGTCGAGGAAGCCGGGGAGTTCGGCGCGGACGGAGGCCACGCCCGGGTGGATGGCGGAGGCATGGACGGTGCCGGTGATGGCGTCCCAGCGTTCGGCGCCGTAATGGCCGAGGACGACGAGGTGTTCGAGGCCGGGGACGCCGGCGAATCCGCCGTAGCGGACCGCGACCCCGGCGGGGCGGCCGGTCACCACCGCGACCGAGGCGACCTCCGGGGCGAGTGCGGCGAGCGCGGCGACGGCGCCGGGGTGGGCGCGGGCCTGTTCGGGGTCGGGGACGATCTCGGCGAGCGTCCCGTCGAAGTCGAGGGCGACGACGGCCTTGTCCGGCCGCGCCAGAAGCGCGGCCAGGCCGTCGCGGCCTGCGGGTGTGGTCGGGTGCGGAAGGCTGCTGACCATACGACGACCCTACCGACGCGGGCTCAGCGGCGCTGCTCCTTCTCCGCACGGACCCGGCGCAGCCGGTTGACGGTCACCGGATCGTGTTCCAGGGCGCGCGGGTCGTCCAGGAGCGCGTTGAGGAGCTGGTAGTAGCGGGTCGCGGAGAGGCCGAGCTGTTCGCGGACGGCGCGCTCCTTGGCGCCGGGGCCCGGCCAGGAGCGGCGCTCCAGGGCGAGAACGGCGCGTTCCCGATCCCCCAGCGCCCGGCTCTCTCCCGGTTCCACATCGTTGGTCATACGAGCCAACTTATTCCGCGTTCTCCGCCTCCGTCGCCTCGCGGGCGAGCTTGGCCAGGACCTCGGCGGGCTTCTGTCCCGGTGCGACGGCCTTGCCGATGTTCTGCTTGACGTTGTCGCTGACCTTGGCCCAGGACGTCTTGCCGACCGGCGGGAGCTGGGAGTTCGGCAGCTCCTTGAGGAACTCGCGGAGGTTCTTGTGCTCCTCCTCGCTCTGCATGCGGGAGTACGCGCTGACCGTCGGAGGCAGCAGGTCGTTGCCGCCGGCGAACTTCAGCACGTTCTGGTCACTGAAGACGAAGTCGAGGAACGCGCCGATCTCCTCGCGGTGACCGTTCTGCTTGAAGCCCATGATCCAGTCGGCGACGCCCATCGACGCCTTGGCCTTGCCGTTGACGCCGGGAAGGGCGACCTTGCCGACCTTGACGCCCTTCTTCTCGGCCTCCTGCATGAGCGAGGGGTGGCCGTTGAGCATCCCGACCTCGCCCCGCGAGAAGGCCGCGAAGGCGTCCTTCCGGTTGAGCTTGCCGGGGGCTATGGGGCCGGTGAGCTCCTTCTCGACCAGGTTCTTCTTCAGCCAGTCGAAGGTCTGGACGTTCAGGTCGGAGTCGATGCGGTAGCGGTCGCTGCCGTCGGTGTAGCCGTCGCCGCCGCTGAGCAGCCACATCATCGTCTCGGCCTGCGCCTCCTCCGGGCCGAGCGGCAGCGCGAAGGGGTAGGGGACGTCCTCGTCCTTCAGCTTCTCGGCGGCGGCGGCCAGCTCGGCCCAGGTCGTCGGCGGCTCGGTGATGCCGGCCTTGTCGAAGAGCTCCTCGTTGAAGAAGAGCAGCCGGGTGGAGGCGGCGAACGGCAGGCCGTACTGGGTGCGCTTCATCTCGCCGGCGGAGACCAGCGGGGCGAGGAAGTTGGCCTGGACGGGGATGGAGAGCAGCTCGTCGGCGGAGTAGAGCTCGCCCGCGGCGGCGTAGTCGGCGTAGGCGCCGATCTGCGCGATGTCGGGGGCCTGGCCGGCCTCGACCATCTCGGCGACCGTGCGGTCGACGTCGTTCCAGGACTCGATCTGGACGTCGATCTTCACGCCGGGGTGCTCGGCCTCGTAGGCGGCGGTGAGCTCGTCCCAGTACTTCTCGGTGGTGTCGCCGCCGGTGAGGTCGTAGTCGGCGGCGACGAGCTTGAGGGTCACGTCGCCAGAGTCGGCGCCGGTGAGACCGCAGCCGGAGAGTGCGGCGGTCAGGCCCATCGCGGCGATGGTCGCGGTCAGTCCAAGGAATCGCCGCTGCACAGCGCTGCCCCACCCTCTTTGGCTCGTCGTCGAGCTGTGATTTTCACAGGAGGAAAAGCATAAGGTCTACACCACTTGGGTATCGCTTCGGCATCGCACCCCCGGATGCGGCACACCCCCCGCCGGTAATTTGTATGCCCGCGCAACAATATCGGCCAGTGGACTAGACCTTTCGGGCGTCGACGCGCGAGACTGTTCCCGTGAGACACGTCATCGCCCTCGATGTGGGCGGCACCGGCATGAAGGCCGCCCTCGTCGGCACGGACGGCACCCTGCTCCACGAAGCACGGCGCGCCACCGGACGCGAACGCGGCCCCGAAGCCGTCGTCGAGACGATCCTCGGCTTCGCCGCCGAGCTGCGCGCCCACGGCCTGGAGCGGTACGGCGAGCCCGCCGCGGCCGCCGGCGTCGCCGTCCCCGGCATCGTCGACGCCGAGAACGGCATCGCCGTCTACGCCGCCAACCTCGGCTGGCGCGACGTCCCGATGCGTGCCCTGCTCAGCGAGCGCCTCGACGGCATCCCCGTCGCCCTCGGCCACGACGTCCGCACCGGCGGCCTCGCCGAGGGCCGCATCGGCGCCGGGAACGGCGCCGACCGCTTCCTCTTCGTGCCCCTGGGCACCGGAATCGCCGGCGCCATCGGCATCGGCGGAGCCATCGAGGCGGGCGCCCACGGCTACGCCGGCGAGATCGGCCACATCGTCGTCCGCCCCGGCGGCGCCGAGTGCGGCTGCGGCCAGCGCGGCTGCCTGGAGCGGTACGCCTCCGCCTCCGCCGTCTCCCACGCCTGGGCCACCGCCTCCGGCGACCCGGACGCCGACGCCGCCGACTGCGCCAAGGCCGTCGAGTCCGGGGACGCCCGGGCCGTCCGGGTCTGGCAGGACGCCGTCGACGCCCTCGCGGACGGCCTGGTCACCGCGCTCACCCTGCTGGACCCCCGCACGCTCATCATCGGTGGCGGTCTCGCCGAGGCAGGGGAAACCTTGTTCACACCGCTGAGGGCCGCGGTGGAGGAACGCGTGACGTTCCAGAAGCTGCCCGCCGTCGTCCCGGCGGCCCTCGGGGACACCGCCGGATGCCTGGGCGCGGGCCTCCTCGCCTGGGACCTGCTCTCCCTCGACTCGGAGGTATCCGCCTGATGGCCGTTTCCACAGTTCTCGCCGGAGCCCGCGTGGTGCTGCCCACCGGCATCGTCGAGAACGGACGGGTGATCGTCGACGGCGGTCGCATCGCGGGCGCCGCGCCCGCCGACGCGCCCGCGCTCGACCTCACCGGCCACTGGGTCGTCCCCGGCTTCGTCGACATGCACAACCACGGCGGCGGAGGGGCCTCCTTCACCTCCGGCACCGTCGAGGACATCCTCACCGGCGTCCACACCCACCGCCTGCACGGCACCACCACGGTCGTCGCCTCGTTCGTGACCGGCGAGATGGACTTCCTGAGCCGACGCGCCGGACTGCTCTCCGAACTGGCCGAGCAGGGCGACATCGCAGGCATCCACTTCGAGGGACCGTTCATCTCCCCGTGCCGCAAGGGCGCGCACGACGAGACGCTGCTGCGCGACCCCGACCCCGCCGACGTCCGCAAGCTCGTCGACGCCGCCCGCGGCCAGGCCCGGATGGTCACCCTCGCCACCGAGCTGCCCGGCGGCATCGACTCCGTACGCCTGCTCGCGGAACACGGCGTGATCGCCGCGATCGGCCACACCGACGCGACGTACGAGCAGACCGTCGAGGCCATCGACGCGGGCGCCACCGTCGCCACCCACCTCTACAACGCGATGCCCGCCCTCGGCCACCGCACCCCCGGCCCGATCGCCGCCCTCCTCGAGGACGAGCGCATCACGGTCGAGCTGATCAACGACGGCACCCATCTGCACCCGGCCTCGCTGGAGCTGGCGTTCCATCACGCGGGGCCGCGGCGGGTCGCGTTCATCACCGACGCGATGGACGCGGCGGGCTTCGGCGACGGGCAGTACTCCCTCGGCCCGCTGGCCGTCGAGGTGAAGGACGGCGTCGCACGCCTCGTCGAGGGCGGCTCCATCGCGGGCTCGACCCTCACCCTGGACCGCGCGTTCAAGCGCGCGGCGACCATCGACGGCCTGCCCGTCGAGTCGATCGTGCAGGCCATCTCCGCCAACCCGGCCCGGCTGCTCGGCATCGACGACAAGGTCGGCTCGCTGGAGCCCGGCAAGGACGCCGACCTCGTCGTCCTCGACGAGAACTTCGACATCACCGGCGTGATGCGCAAGGGCACCTGGGTGGTTGTCCCCCAAGTGGCCTGATTTCGCCGAGGGGCGGTTGGTCCGGGGACTGGGCCAACCGCCTTCTGTTTGGCATGATCGGGGCGCGTTCCACGGCCGTTCCGGCAGGTCCGGCCGGTCCACGATCATTCGACGGCGTACGGGGGTTACGGCAGGTGATTCTCACAGTCACCCTCAACACCGCACTGGACCTCACCTATCGCGTGCCCGCCCTCACCCCGCACGCCTCCCACCGCGTCACCCAGGTGATCGAGCGCCCCGGCGGCAAGGGCCTCAACGTCGCCCGCGTGCTCGCCGCCCTCGGTTACGACACCGTCGTCACCGGCTTCGCGGGCGGTGCGACCGGCGAGGTCCTGCACACCCACCTCGCCGAACTGCCGCTGACCGACGCACTCGTGCCGACCGCCGGGCCCACCCGCCGTACCGTCGCCGTCGTCGACACCGCGACCGGCGACACCACCCAGCTCAACGAGCCCGGCCCCAACCTCACCCCCGCCGAGTGGTCCGCGCTCACCGAGCGCTACACCGAACTGCTCATGGGCGCAGAGGCCGTGGCCCTGTGCGGCAGCCTGCCGCCCGGCATCCATGTCGGCGCGTACGCGGAGCTGATCCGGATCGCCCGTGGCGCCGGCGTCCCGGTCCTGCTCGACACCAGCGGCGAACCCCTGCGGCGCGGCATCGCCGCCCGCCCCGACCTCGTCAAGCCCAACGCGGACGAGCTCGCCCAGCTCACCGGCTCACGCGAACCGCACCGCGCCACACGCGACGCCCGCCGCCGCGGCGCGCACACGGTCGTCTCCTCGCTCGGCCCGGAGGGGATGCTCGCCGCCACCCCGGACGGCCTGTGGCTCGCCGCCCCGCCGGCCGCGGTCCGCGGCAACCCGACCGGCGCCGGCGACTCGGCCGTCGCGGGTCTGTTGTCCGGTCTCGTCGACGGACTCCCCTGGCCGGACCGGCTGACCCGCGCGGTCGCGCTGTCGGCGGCCACGGTGCTCTCCCCGGTCGCGGGCGAGTTCGACCGGACGGCGTACGAGGAGCTGCTCACCCGGGTGAAGGTGACGGAGCAGGCCGAGGCGGCGTGACGCCCACGACATGACGAAGGCCCCGCGGAACGAGGTTCCACGGGGCCTTTCGCGAGTCGCCGCACTCAGAGGTTGCTGATCTTCACCCAGTCGAAGATCACGTCGCACTGGTTGCCCGCCGCGCACGACAGCATGATCGTGTTCTGACCCTTCTCGAGCGAGACCTGGGACCAGGTGGTCTGCCAGTTCTTCTCCAGGTTCGGGTCCGAGGAACCGATGAAGTTCTTCAGATTCATCGGGTTCGTATTGGCCTTGCCGTTGACGGTCACGGTGGCGTTGGCGTCCTTGGCCGGGATCGCGTACCGCACTTCCATCTTGTACGTGCCGGCCTCGGGCACCTCGGTCTGCCAGGTCACGGAGGACCCGACCGAGTTGAACCCGGTCACGTACAGCCCGTCCGTGCCCTTGGCGCCCTTGATGTCCTTGGCGAGAACCGCGGCGCCGCCGAGCTTCAGGGTGGCCGCGTCCTGCTGCGGCAGCGCGGCCGGGGTGTCGTCGGCGCTGGGCTGGGTGGAGGGCTCCTCCTGGACCTGCGTGGAGCCGCCGGTCGGCTTGCCGCCCGCGGTGCCGCCGTCCTTGTCCTTCTCACCGTTGTTGCTGATGACGGCGGCGGTGATTCCGATCACCACGACCGCGACGACCGCGATCGCGCCGATCAGCAGCCCCTTGGTGTTGGGTCCGCGGCCGCCACCACCGCGCTGCGGCGGGATCGAGGTCTGCCGGGTCCGCTCGCCACCGGGGTACGTCTCGGGCGCGGCGTACTGCGGGTTCGGCTGGCCGTACTGCTGCTGGCCGCCGTAGGTCTGCTGCTGCGGCACATGCGGCTGGCCACCGCCGTACTGGCGCTCGCCTACCGTTCTGACCTGGTTGTACGAGGTTCTGGGGACACCCGGCTGCGCGGCCGGACCGGGGTAGCCGTAGCCACCGGCCTGCCCGGGCGGCTGGGCGCCTGCCGCCTGGCCGTCCGCGTACAGGTAGCCGAACGGATCGTCGTCCTCGGGCGTGTTCGCGCCGTCGTTACCGGCAGCCATCCCTGGTCACTCCTATCCATGCTCGCCAGCCGTCGCCGACCGGCCGAGCCTACCCCGAACGGACCACCCGCCGATCCGTCCCTTGACCGAGCGGCAGGTGACCCGTGGGTAACGGAGGCGGCGCGGCAGGGGCGGGGCACGGGGGTGAAGCGGGCTATCCGGCGCGGCGGTGGATCTTCGCCCGGGAGCGCTTCTCTATGTACATCCGCTGGTCGGCGGAGTTCAGGACCTCTTCGACGGTCATACCGCACTCGGCCCAGCCGATGCCGAAACTCGCCCCGACCCTGACCGCCCGTCCGTCGACCCGGATCGGCGGAATGATGGCGTTGCGCAGGCGTACGGCGAGGTCGGCGGCGTCGGCCGAGCCGAGGCCGTCGGCGAGGACGACGAATTCGTCACCGCCGAGCCGCGCGACGGTGTCCCCGTCCCGTACGCCGGTGGTGAGGCGCCGGGCGACCTCGATGAGGACGGCGTCGCCGGTGTGGTGCCCGAACCGGTCGTTGATCGACTTGAAGCCGTCGAGGTCGCAGAAGAGGACGGCGAGCCCCTTCGTCCCGTCGTCGACCTCGCCGCCGGCGGGCGCGACGGAGTGGACGTGATGGTCGTACGGTCCGCCGGCGGGGCTCGCGTCGAAACCGAAGCTGTGGTCGTGCCCGTACGGGGCGTCGTAGTCGGTCTCCGGTGCGGCGTGCGGGCGCTCGCAGATCCGGGCGCTGAGCCGGGAGCGCAGTTCGGCGCTGTTGGGCAGGCCGGTGAGGGCGTCGTGCGAGGCACGGTGGGCGAGCTGGAGCTCGTGGCGCTTGCGCTCCTCGATGTCCTCGACGTGGGTGAGGAGGAAGCGGGGGCCGTCGGCGGTGTCGGCGACGACGGAGTTGCGCAGGGAGACCCAGACATAGGTGCCGTCGCGACGGCCGAGGCGTAGCTCGGCGCGGCCGCCCTCGGCGGAGGTGCGGAGCAGGGTCCCGATGTCCTCGGGGTGGACGAGGTCGGCGAAGGAGTAGCGGCGCATCACGGAGGCGGGGCGGCCGAGGAGGCGGCAGAGGGCGTCGTTGGTGCGCAGGAGGCGGCCGTGCTGGTCGCCGCCCATCTCGGCGATGGCCATGCCGGAGGGGGCGTACTCGAAGGCCTGCCGGAACGACTCTTCACTGGCGCGCAGGGCCTGCTGCTCGCGCTCCAGGCGGACGAGGGCGCGCTGCATGTTCGCTCGCAGCCGGGCGTTGCTGATCGCGATCGCCGACTGGGAGGCGTACATCTGCAGGGCTTCCTGGCCCCAGGGTCCGGGGTGGCGGCCGTTGCGGGGCCGGTCGACGGAGATCACCCCGAGCAGTTCGCGTTTGGAACCGGAGGCGTACATGGGGGCGTAGAGGCGGTCGTGCGGGTGCCACTCGTCCTCGAAGCGGGGGGCAGGGCCCTCGGTGTGCCACTGCGGGACGTCGTCCTCGATGAGAACCCAGCCCTCGGTGTGCGGGATGAACCTCAGGTCGCCCCAGGCGACGCCCATGGAGAGGCGGCGTTCCCAGGACTCGCGGGAGCCGACGCGGCCGGTGATGAGCGCCTCGGCGGCGGGGCTGCCGGCGAAGGCGGCGACGACGAGGTCACCGTCGGGGCGTACGAGGTTGACGCAGGCCAGTTCGTAGTTGAGGCCGGCGACGATGCCGTCGGCGACGGTCTGCAGGGTGTCCGCCAGACTGCGGGCTGTATTGAGGTCGGCCACGACCTGATGCAGCTGCCGCAGGGTCGCAAGACGGACGTACGGCTCCGACTCGGTCTCCATCGCTCGCTCTCCCCGAGACCTCGACAGCAACTCCAGGGTTCTCATCGACACTCGTGCTGCATTGTCCTTGCCACTGAATCACAGCGAGCGTTGCACCCGGTACACAGGGTCAACAAATACTGAGCTCTGTGACTCAAGTCACACCAGGTCATGAAGCGTTGCAGGGGGTGCCGGAAAGCGCTCCCGTTCTTTCCTGAACGCAAAGAGAACGGTGCGGTACGGCGGTGGGGGTACGGCCCCGGACCGTGCGGGCGGTGGCCCCGGGCCGGGGGTCCTAGGACCGGCGAGGGGGCGTGGACTGGTCCCCGGGCCCGATGCCGGGGACGTGGGGCGAGGCTAGCGTGCGGAGTGTGCTGACGACGACCCCTGCCCCGCCCCCCGCCTCGGATCTGGCGATCCCTCATGCTGAGGGGGTGAGCAACGACGAGTTCCGGGCGGCGATGTCCCGCCTCGCCGCCGGCGTGGTGCTGGTGACGGCCCATGACCCGGACGACGGTCCGCGCGGGGAGGACGTCGGCATGACGGCGACGGCGTTCATGTCCGTCTCCCTCGACCCGCCGCTCGTGCTCGTCAGTCTCCGCAACGGCTCCCGCATGGACGACCTGCTGGACGAGGTCCCGGTGTGGGCGGTCTCGGTCCTCTCCGAGAGCCAGCGCCACATCGCGGGCCGCTTCGCGATGAAGGGCCGGGTGAGCGACCGGCTCCTCTTCGAGGACGTCCCGTACACCCGCGGCGAGGAGAGCGGTGCCCCGCTGGTGGGCGGCGCCCTGGCGACGCTGGAGTGCCGCACGGAGAACCGCGTGGTGGCCGGTGACCACACCCTGGTCGTGGCGCGCGTCCTGACGGCCGCCTTCCCGTCCTCGGACGGCGCCCCGCTGGCCTACTTCCGCGGCAAGTACCGCCGCCTGGCCTGACGACCGCGCCCCCGCCCGGGGCACCCCGTCAGCCCCAGTCGCGCCCCTGGCGGCCCCGCTTCGTCTCGGAGCGTTGCTTCTTCACCCGCAGCCGGCGTTCGTTGATGCCCCGTGGGATCTTCGTCGCCCGGCGCGGCTTCGGCGGGGGCGCCGTCGCCTCGGCGAGGAGCGCGGCGAGGCGGACCGCCGCCGTCTCCCGGTTGCGCCACTGCGAGCGGTGCTCGGACGCGCGGACCGTCACCACCCCGCCGACCATGCGCGACGCAAGGCGTTCGAGCGCGCGCGCCTTCCAGACCTCCGGCAGCGCCTCCGTCGACGCAAGGTCGAAGCGGAGCTCCACCTGCGAGTCGCTGGTGTTGACGTGCTGCCCACCCGGTCCCGACGACCGCGAGAAACGCCACATGAGCTCGGCCTCGGGAAGCGAGACGGAGCCGCGGATGAAATACGGACCGGACATGTCATCCATGTTCCCCGGAGCGGCTCCCGCACGTCATCCTGTTTTCGCACCGATTCCGCACCGTGGAACCGGCAGGGCGTCGTCCGCGTTATCCCGTGTGACGACATCACGAAGGTCACGAAGAAAGGCACTTCCCATGGCTGTAAGCCTCTCCAAGGGCGGCAACGTCTCCCTGACCAAGGAGGCCCCGGGCCTCACCGCCGTCACCGTGGGCCTCGGCTGGGACGTCCGTACGACCACCGGCACCGACTTCGACCTCGACGCCTCCGCCATCGGCGTCGACGGCGCCGGCAAGGTCGCCTCCGACGCGCACTTCGTCTTCTTCAACAACAAGGCCACCCCGGACCAGACCATCGTCCACACCGGTGACAACCGCACCGGCGAGGGCGGCGGCGACGACGAGCAGATCAACGTCAACCTCGCCGCGCTGCCCCCGAACGTCGACAAGATCGTCTTCCCGGTCTCCATCTACGACGCGGTGAACCGCTCGCAGAACTTCGGCCAGGTCCGCAACGCGTACATCCGCATCATCAACCAGGCCGGCGGCGCCGAGATCGCCCGCTACGACCTCTCCGAGGACGCCGCCGTCGAGACCGCCATGGTCTTCGGCGAGCTGTACCGCAACGGAGCGGAGTGGAAGTTCCGCGCGGTCGGCCAGGGTTACGCCTCCGGTCTGGAGGGCATCGCCCGCGACTTCGGCGTCAACCTCTGACGTACGCCGGCACGGTGGAGCCCCGGCGCGAGGACCGCGCCGGGGCTCCGGCGTTCCGGCCACCCCCGTCGGGCGCCCGATCCGGACTCCTGGTCCAGGCTCCCGACCTCTGACCCGCCCGCTAGTTCGGGCTCTTCGGCTTCCCGTCCCCGTTCAGCCACACGTCCCACACCCGACCGAGGTCCTCCCCCGTCACCTCCTCCGCATACGCGGTGAAGTCGTCGGTGGAGGCGTTCCCGTGACGGTGCTCCGCCGCCCAGCCGGACAGAAGCTCGAAGAAGGCCTCGTCGCCGACCTGCTGCCGGATCTTGTGCAGCACCATCGCGCCGCGCTGGTACACCGGCGGGTCGAAGAGGTTCTCCGCCGACGGCGGATCGGACGGCGGGAAGGCCCAGTTCGCGTCGGCGGCGAAGGCCGCCTCGAAGTTCACCTGCGCCGGGGTGGCCTCGAAGTCCTCCGCGTACAGCCACTCGGCGTACACCGCGAAGCCCTCGTTCAGCCACATGTCCTTCCAGGTGGCGGGCGTGACCGAATTACCGAACCACTGGTGCGCCAGCTCGTGCACCAGGATCTCGACGGTCAGGGAGTCCTGCGGGAAGACCGGCCGGGTCTGGGTCTCGAGCGCATAGCCCGCGTCGCCGTTCCGCTCGACGATCGCGCCGGTGGAGGAGAACGGGTACGGCCCGAAGTTCTCCACCTGCCAGTCGAGGAGTTCGGGGATCCGGGCGAGCAGCGGGGCGCTCTTCACGGCGACCGACGGGTCGGTGGCGGTGAGCACGGGCAGCCCGGAGGGGGTGGCGGACACCTGCGTCCGGAACTTCCCGACGGCCACGGTCGCGAGGTAGCTCGCCATCGGTTCGGCGGAGTGCCAGACGGACGTGGTGCGGCCGTTCGCGGTCCGCTCGGAGGTCCGTACGCCGTTGGAGATCGCCTGCGTCCCCTGCGGAACGGTCAGCGTGATGTCGTACGTCGCCTTGTCGGACGGATGGTGGTTGCCGGGGAACCAGGCCATCGAGCCGACCGGTTCGCCGAGCGCGATCGCCCCGTCCACGGTGGGCAGCCAGCCCTCCTGCGAGCCGTCCGCGCCGGTGATCGTCGCGGGCCGGCCGGAGTACGCGATCGTCGTACGGAAGACCGTGCCCTTGTCGATGTCCTCGCGCGGGCGCAGCGTCAGCTCGTTCCCGGCCCGATTGAAGGAGGCCCGCTCGCCGTCGACGGAGGCGGAGTCGACGGTGAGACCGGCGAGGTCGAGGTTGAAGGCGCTCAGGTCCTGGGTGGCGCGGGCCGTGATCATGGCGGTGCCGTCGAGGCGGCCGCTCTTCGGGTCGTAGGCGAGGTCGAGCGCGTAATGCGTGACGTCGTAGCCGCCGTTGCCGAGCTTGGGGAAGTACGGATCGCGCAGCCCCGCCGCGCCGGGCGTGCCGCGCACCCCGCCGATGTCCACACCACCGCCGCCGTCGTCCCCGCCGCCGGTGCAGCCGACGAGGACGAGCAGCGCGGCCACGGCGGTGGCCAGAGCGGCCCGGCTACGTACGTCCACCATTCGATCTTAGGCAGGGGTACGCGAGCGTGGAGGGCGGGCGTACGGCATCGGTGGCGCCCGACGGGGTCCGGGCGCCACCGACGTGGGTGGCCGGCGAGGTGACCGGCGGACAGGTCCCGTACCCGGGACCCGCTCGCAGGGCCTGCTCGCGGGGCTTAGTTGTTGAGCGCCTCGGCGCCCGCCTTGGCGAACTTCTCGTCGAGGTCGCCGCTCGGCGCGCCGGCGACACCGATGCCGGCGATCGGCGCGCCCTTGGCGGTGACCGGGACGCCGCCGCCGAGGAACAGGGTGCCGGGGATGTCCTTCAGGTTAGGGGCCTGGGCGAGGCGGCCCGCGAGGACGGAGGTGGGGGCGTTCCAGGAGACCGCGGTGAACGCCTTGCGCTCGGCCGACTCGTAGGACTGCGGGCCCGCGCCGTCGCCGCGCAGGGTGACGATGGTGTTGCCGTTGCGGTCGACGACCGCGACGGTGATGCGCTGGTTCTCGTCCTCGGCGGCGTCAAGGGTGGCCTGCGCGGCCTTGGTGGCGGCCTCGATCGTCAGGTGCGTGGTCTGCTGCAGGTTCTTGTTCGACGCGTCGGCCTTGGCGGCGACGGCCGGCGCGGCCGCCGGGGCGGTGGCGTTCGCGGAGACGGCGCCGAAGGTACCGGCGGCGACGACGGCGGCGGTGGCGGCACCGAAGAGGATCTTCTTCTTCATGGAGGGCTCCTTGAGGCAGTGACGGTCTGAGGCCGTGACGGTGATCGAGGCATGTCGTTCGTTCGCTCTGCCATCGATCCTCCGGCCGTTTCCGGGCCCGTACGGTCCACGAACCGGCTGCCCCCGTCGCGCATGATGGACGACGGGGGTGTCAGCCGATCGGTTGATGCCCCCGTGGTCCTCCCGGGCCAGGATGGAAACGTAGACCCAGGTCAGAGCCGTGGCCGGGCCCCTGATGGAGAGGTACGCGATGGAGCAGGACCCGGACGCCCGCTGGCTGGCGCGGGTCATGCACATCGCCTTCTTCCTCCTCCTCGGCGCCTCGCTGGTCCGCTTCCTGCTGCGGCACCCGTGGGAGGACCGCAGCCCCTGGATCGTCGCCCTCTCCGGCGCACTCGCCGCCCTCTACCTCCTCGGCCCCGTCCTCGGCACCCGCGCCACACCCCGCCGGATCGCCTGGCTCTTCACGGTCGTCGCGGTCTGGATGGTCCTGGTGGTCCTCGCGCCGAGCTTCGCCTGGTGCGCGGTGCCGCTCTTCTACACCGGGCTTCGCACCCTCCCGCCGCGCGCCGCCCTCGTCCTGGTCACCCTCCTCACCGTCTTCGTGGTCACCGCGCAGGTCCAGCTCTCCAACGGCGGCTTCGACCCGAACCTGATCGTCGCCCCGCCGGCCGTCGCCGCGATCGCGACCGCCGTCTTCGTCCACGCGCAGCGGCAGGCCGACCGGCAGCGGGCCCTCATCGACGACCTGATCCGCACCCGCCGCGAACTGGCCGCCATCGAGCGCCGCGAGGGCACCCTCGCCGAGCGCCAGCGGCTCTCCATGGAGATCCACGACACCCTGGCCCAGGGCCTGTCCAGCCAGCAGATGCTGCTCCAGGCGGCCGAACGCACCTGGGACGCCGACCCGTCGACCGCCCGCCGCCACGTCCGTACGGCCGAGTCCATCGCCGAACGGAACCTCGCCGAGGCCCGCCGCTTCGTCCACGACCTCGCCCCCGCCGACCTCGCCGAGGGCGGCGGCCTGGAGCAGGCGCTGCGCACGCTCGCGGGGCGCGAGTCCGCCGCGTTCCGCGTCGACGGCGCCCCCGTCCCGCTGCCCGAACGCGTGCAGTCGGCGCTGCTGCGCATCGCGCAGGGCGCCCTCGCCAACGTCCGCGAGCACGCCGCAGCCACCTCCGCCGCCCTGACCCTCACCTACCTCGACGACCAGGTCGTCCTCGACATCGCCGACGACGGCCGCGGCTTCGACACCGGGTCCGGATCCGGGCCCGGCCGCCCCAGCGGCGAGCGCGGCGTCCGCGGCCACGGCCTGCCCGCGATGCGGGTGCGGGCCCAGCAGCTCGGCGGCACACTCACCGTGGAGTCCACCCCCGGCGAGGGCACGGTGCTCTCGGCCGCGATCCCCCTGTCCACGCCCTTGGAGGCCGGCGCATGACCGTACGGATCCTGCTCTGCGACGACCACGCCGTCGTACGCGCCGGGCTGCTCGCCCTGCTCGGCAGCGCCCCCGACATCGAGGTCGTCGGCGAGGCCGGCAGCGGCGAGGAGGCGGTCGCGATGGCCGCCAAGCTACGACCCGACGTCGTCCTCATGGACCTTCAGCTCGGCGCCGGCATCGACGGCGTCGAGGCGACCCGCCGGATCGCGGGGTCCACGTCCGGCGTCCACGTCCTGGTCCTCACCACCTACGACACCGACGCGGACATCACCCGCGCCATCGAGGCCGGCGCCACCGGCTACCTGCTGAAGGCGGAGCGCCCCGAGGAACTGTTCGCCGCGATCCACTCCGCCGCCCAGGGCCGTACGACCCTCTCCCCGCCGGTCGCCAGCCGGGTCATGGACCGGATGCGGGGCGCCGCCGGGCCCACCCTCACCGACCGCGAACGGGACATCCTCGGCCAGCTCGCCCACGGCCTCGGCAATCGCGAGATCGCCCGCGCGCTCTTCATCAGCGAGGCGACGGTGAAGACCCACCTCGGCCGGATCTACGCCAAGCTCGGCGTGGACACACGTGCGGGCGCGGTCGCCGTGGCGAAGGAGCAGCGCCTGCTCCCCTGACGATGCCACTCTGCGTTACCGTGCTATCGCAGAGTGTCAGTTCGTCTCGTCTCGTTATGGGAGCGCATGTGAAGATCGCCTGCGTCGGCGGTGGGCCCGCCGGCCTGTACTTCTCGATCCTGATGAAGCGGCAGGACCCGTCCCACGAGATCACCGTCTACGAGCGGAACGCGGCCGGCTCCACCTACGGCTGGGGCGTGACCTACTGGGCCGGGCTCCTCGACAAGCTGAGGGCCGGCGACCCGGAGTCGGCGCGCGCCATCGACGAGGCCTCCGTCCGCTGGACCGACGGCGTCGCCATCGTCCGCGACGAGCGGACCGTCCACCGCGGCGACAAGGGCTTCGGCATCGGCCGGCGCCGGATGCTCGCCCTCCTCGCCGAACGGGCCGAAGCGCTCGGCGTACGCGTCGAGTTCGAGCACGGCATCACCGGCCCCGACGCCCCCGAACTCGCGGACGCCGACCTGGTCGTCGCGGCCGACGGGGTCAACAGCGTGCTGCGCGAGGCCCACACCGCCGACTTCGGCGCCGAGGTCGCCACCGGCCGCAACCACTACATCTGGCTCGGCACCACCAAGGTCTTCGACTCCTTCAGCTTCGCCTTCAAGGAGACCGAGCACGGCTGGATCTGGTGCTACGCGTACGGCTTCAGCGGCGAGCAGTCCACGTGCGTCGTCGAGTGCTCCCCGGAGACCTGGACGGGGCTCGGGCTCGGCACCATGAGCGAGGCCGACAGCCTGAACGTGCTGGAGAAGCTCTTCCACGACCTCCTGGACGGCCATCCGCTGATCGGCCGCGCGCAGGACGACGGCGCCGCGCAGTGGCTGAACTTCCGCACCCTGACCACCCGCGCCTGGCACCGCGGCAACCTCGTCCTCCTCGGCGACGCCGCCCACACCACGCACTACTCGATCGGCGCCGGCACCACCCTGGCCCTTGAGGACGCCCTCGCCCTCGCGGACGCCCTGCGCGGGGGTGCCGGGGACGACCTCGACTCCGCCCTGACCCGCTACGGCCGGCGGCGGCGCGCGGAGCTCCTCTCGGCCCAGAGCGCGGCCCGCTACAGCGCCCAGTGGTACGAGAACCTCCCCCGCTACATGAGCCTGGAGCCGCGCCAGATGTTCGCGCTCCTGGGCCAGCGCCACTCGCCCCTGCTCCCCCACATCCCGCCACAGCTCTACTACCGGATCGACCGGGTGGCGGAGCAGCTGGAACCCCTACGCCGCCTCAAGCGCTGGCTGGGCCCCCGCATGGCCCGCGCACTGCACGCCCGGGCGCGCGGCTGAGGGGAGCCGGGGGCGCGGGGAGGCTCCCGGCACAGCGGGCTCCGGGGGCTCCCGGCACACGAGCGCGGCGGGCTCCCGGGGCACGGGGGCGAAAGGCACCCGGCGTACGGAGGCGGCGGACTTCCGGCGTACGGAGGCGGCGGGCTTCCGGCGTACGGAGGCGGCGGGCTTCCGACGTACGGCCTCGGGAGTACCGGGCGGCGGGCGCCCAGCGCCGGGGGCGGAAGGCTCTCGGCGTACGGCTCGGAGAGGCTCCCGGCGTACGGGCCCGGGAGGCTCCCGGCGTACGGAGGCGCGGGCTCCCGGCATGCGGCCCGGGAGGCTCTCGGCGTACGAAGGCGCGGGCTCCCGGCGCCCGGGCGCGGGGGGCTCCGGCCGGAGCGCTTCCGTGCGTAGGGAGACCGGGCGGGCCGGCGCGTGCGCCCCGGGTCCCGTGCGCGTGGGAGCATCGTCTCCGTGCTCGACATCGGCTACTCCCTCTCCCGTCGCTTCCCCGACCCCCCGCAGACCGACTACCGCCGCGCGGACGTTCACGCCCTGCGCCACGACCTGTTCTGCGGGGACGTGTACCTCGCCGATCCCAAGGCCGACCGCGAGGTGTCCACAGCCTGGGGATGGGTGCCGGTGCTCGACTTCGCCTGGGCGCTGTGCGACATCGTCGAGCAGCTCGACCGCGACCCGCGCGGCAGCCGGTCCTCGCAGCGCCAGTACGCGGAGCTCGACTTCACCGAGTCCTCGGACCGGATGCTCTTCGAGCGCCGCTTCGGCTGGGTGGACGTGGAGGCCGACTGGATGCCGGGCGACGAGCCCCCGCTCACCTTCAACCACCGTGAACTGCGCCGCGAGGCCCGCGACTTCCTGCACGACCTGATCGCCGACCTCACGGACATGCACGAGGGCCTCGGCGACAACCCGGCGATCTGGGACCTCCAGGCCCGCTTCCCCCGCCTCCCGTAACCGAGCCCCCGCCCGGCCCCTCAGTCCTCCACTCGCACCCCCAGCTGCGCGGCGAACACCGGCGCCAGATCCAGCAGCTGCCCCGTACTGATCACCGCACCCGCCAGGGCGTCCACCCCGCGCGCGATCTCCAGACGCTCCACCGTCCGCAGATCGACGTCCTTCATCCGCGCCCCGCTGAAGTCCGCCCCCTTCAGCACACAGTCCCGGAACTCGACCCTCTCGAGCACCGCACCCCCGAAGTCGGGCTCGCTCAGCACACACCCCTCGAAGACGACGTCCTTCAGCTTCGCCGTCCGCAGATTCAGATAGTCGATCTTCCCTCCCCGCACCAGGACCCGCTCGAACACCGCCCCGTGCAGCTGCGTCCCACCGAGCCGCGCGTCCACGATCTCCACGTCCCGCAGCGACGCCCCCGCCAGGTCCGTGCCCACACCCCGGATCCCGCTCAGCACGGAGTCCAGGACCCGCGCCGAGGCCAGCCGTGTCTCGTCCACCGCGCAGTCCCGCAGCGCACAGTCCAGGAACCGCGCCCCTCCCCCGTCCTGCCCCGCCAGATCGAGCCCCGAGAACTCCAGGCCGTCGTAGTCCCCGTCCGGATCGAGCCCCCCTTCGTACGCCTCCAGCGGCGGCAACCGCACCTCCGGCCGACGCACGACCGCCACCTTCTTCTTCGCTGTCGCCATGCACCCATGGTGACGTGCGCCACTGACAACGCCCCCGATGTCACAGACCGGGCCCCCTCCGCCGTCCCCTGTGCAAGACCCGTACGAGGGAGCACGAGATGCAGCGGAACAGGAAGCACATCACCGTCATCGGCGGCGGATTCGCCGGACTCACCGCGGCGATCACCGCCGCCGAGGCCGGGGCCAAGGTCACCCTCCACGAGGCCCACCACACCCTCGGCGGCCGCGCCCGCACCGCCGAAGGCCCGTACAGAACCAACGAAGGCCCCCACGCCCTCTACAACGGCGGCCCCCACTGGACCTGGCTCACCCAGCGCGGCCTCCTCGGCCCGCTCGCACCCGTGCCGCTGCGCGAAGCCGCCCGCTTCCGCTTCCACCGCGCCGGGGCCCTGCGCCGCACCCCGCCGCTCGGCTTCCTCCGCCACTCGCTCCGTACGGCCGAAGAGGCCCCCTTCGACACCGACTTCCTCACCTGGGCCACCCGCGTCGCCGGACCCGAGGCCGCCCGTCAGGCCGCCGCGTACAGCGCGGTCGCCCTCTTCCACCACGACCCCGGCACGCTCTCCGCCCGCTTCGTGCAGGAACGCCTCCACCGGGCCGCCGCCCTGCCGCCCGAGGCGCGCTTCATCCGCGGCGGCTGGGGACAGCTGACCGACCGCATGGCAGCCCACGCATGGAACCTGGGCGTACGGATCGAGACCTCCTCCCGGCTCGACGAACTGCCGCTCGCCGACGGCCCGGTCGTCGTCGCCACCTCACTCGCCGCGGCCTCCCGGCTCCTCGGCGACCCCGGGCTGACCTGGGAGAGCGGCCGCACCGTCCTGTTCGACCTGGCACTGCGCACCCGGGCGGGCGACCCGTACATCGTCTCCGACCTCGACGCCCCCGGCTGGATCGAGCGCTTCACCGCACAGGACCCCTCCCTCGCCCCCGCCGGCGAGCAGCTGATCCAGGCCCAGCTCCCCATCGGCCCCGGCCGCTCCAAGACCGACGGCATCGCCCACGCCGAGCGCCTGCTCGACCTCGGCTTCCCCCGCTGGCGCGAGCGCACGGTCTGGCGCCGCGAGGCCGTCTGCGCAGGCCGTACGGGAGCCCTCGACCGCCCCGGCACCACCTGGCGCGACCGGCCCGCGATCGACCGCGGCGACGGCGTCTACCTCGCGGGAGACCAGGTCGCGGCGCCCGGAGTGCTGGCCGAGGTGTCGTTCACGAGCGCCGTCGAGGCGGTGTCCCTTGCGCTGCGCACGAAGAGGCTTGACCTCAAGCGCGCTTGAGGTCAGAGGCTGTCGTACGTCAACGGGAGAACACCACCAGGGGAGCCCACCATGCACGCCATCCGCCTCCACGCCTTCGGCCCGGCCGAGAACCTCACCTACGAGGAGACCCCGGACCCCGTCCCCGGACCCGGCCAGGTCCGGATCGCGGTCACCGCGGCAGGCGTCCACCTCCTCGACACCGCCCTGCGCCTCGGGCAGACCGGCCCCTTCCCCGCCCCCGCCGAACTCCCCACGATCCCCGGCCGCGAGGTCGCCGGCACCGTGGACGCGCTCGGCGAGGGCACCGACCCGACCTGGCTCGGCAAGCGCGTCGTCGCCCACCTGGGCATGGCCCCCGGCGGCTACGCCGAACTCGCCG
Source organism: Streptomyces sp. NPDC039609 (assembly GCF_055596705.1). NCBI lineage: Bacteria > Bacillati > Actinomycetota > Actinomycetes > Kitasatosporales > Streptomycetaceae > Streptomyces > Streptomyces sp. NPDC039609. The sequence continues at coordinate 112,228 of NZ_JBVIUJ010000013.1, read as the reverse complement.
TCGTCGACGCCGCCAGGCTCCACGCCCTGCCCGACACCCTCGGCGACGCCGAAGCCGTCGCCATGATCGGCACCGGCCGCACGACGCTGGGCATCCTCCAGTTCACCGAGCTCGGCCCGGACTCGATCGCCATCGTCCCCGCAGCCGCCGGCGGCATCGGCACCCTCCTCGTCCAGTACGCGAAGAACGCCGGCGCCACCGTCATCGGCCTCGCCGGCGGCCCCGAGAAGGTGGCCCTCGTACGGGAGAACGGCGCGGACCTGGCGGTCGACTACAAGCAGCCGGACTGGCCGCAGCAGGTCCGCGCCTTCCTCGGCTCCCGTACCGCCACGATCGTCTTCGACTCCGTGGGCGGCGACACCGGCCGCGCGGCCGTCGACCTCCTCGGCAAGGGCGGCGAGCACCTCGTCTTCGGCTGGTCCGGCCAGGGCGTCCACGACGGCGAGCCGCTCACCTTCACGGACGAGGAACTCGCCGCCCGAGGCATCACCTCCGAGAGCGTCCTCGGCCCGGTCATGCTCCAGAAGGCCGGCGGCGACGTCCGCAACCTCGAACTCGCCTCGCTCGCCGCGGCCACCGAAGGCACCCTCCGCCCGGCCGTCCACCGCTTCCCCCTCGCCGAAGCGGCAGCCGCCCACCACGCCCTGGAGACCCGGGGCACGACGGGCAAGGTGGTCCTGATTCCGTAGGCCTGCGAACGGCGAGGCGGGCCAGGCGGGCGGCGAGGTGCGCCTGACCCCGTGGACCCACGCGGTGGACCCACGCATGGGGAACGGCGGCGACGGAGACCTACGAGTCGAGAACCGCGGCGACACCCTCGATCTCGACGAGCTGATCGTGGTAACCGAGCACCGTGACCCCCATCAGCGTGCTGGGCACGTCGTGGTCACCGAAGGCGTCCCGCACGACCTCCCAGGCGGTCACCAGATCCTCCTGCCGCGAGGACGCCACAAGGACCCGCGTACTGATGACGTCGTCCAACGACGCCCCGGCGGCGGCGAGGGCCACCCGCATGTTCTCGACGGCCTTCGCCGCCTGCCCCGCGTAGTCGCCGACCGCCGCCGTCGACCCGTCCTCGTTCAACGGACAGGCCCCGGCGAGAAACACGAGCCGGGCCTCGGCGGGCGCGGTCGCCGCGTACGCGTACTCGGCGACATCGGACAGGACACTGGAGCGGATCAAGGTAATGGCACGGCCCACGGTCGTCACGTTCCCCTCTGACCTTCCGACCTTCTGGTCGTCACGGAAAGCGACCATCCTGCCAGCGCCCCCGAGGCCCTCGCCTCCCCTTATTCACCGCCGCTGCTCACTGCGGCCGTTCACCCCCGCCGTTCACCGCCGCCGTTCACCGCCGCCGTTCACCCCCGCGCACCCAGCTCCGCCAGCGCCTCGTCCGTCAGCCGGTACACCGTCCACTCGTCCTGCGGCCTCGCCCCCAGCGACTCGTAGAAGTCGATCGACGGGGTGTTCCAGTTCAGGACCGACCACTCCAGGCGCTCGTACCCCCGCTCCACACAGATCCGCGCCAACTCCCGCAGCAGCGCCTTCCCGTGCCCGCCGCCCCGGCTCGTCGGCCGCACGTACAGGTCCTCCAGGTAGATCCCGTGCACCCCGCGCCACGTCGAGAAGTTCAGGAACCACAGCGCGAAGCCCACCACCTCGCCCTCGTCCGTCTCCGCGATGTGAGCGAACGCCGCCGGGCGTTCCCCGAACAACGCCTCGCGCAGCTGCTCCTCCGTCGCGCGGGCCTCCTCCAGCGCCTTCTCGTACGCGGCGAGCTCACGGACCATCGCGTGGATCACAGGGACATCGGCAGGTGTGGCGGTACGAATCATGCGCCCAGCCTGCACCGGATCAGCCCGCGCGGGCCAGCAGCGTCCGAGCGATGAGCACCTGCTCCTCGTCCAGCGAGGGCTCCCCGTCCTCCACGTCCCACAACCCGTTCTGCAGCACCCGCCCGAACGTCCACGCCGCCGCCCGGCCCCGGTCGAGACCCAGCACCTCCGTCAGCAGATCGAAACGCCACAGCGTCTCCGCCGGATCCGGATCGAACGCGCTCGTCAACGCCGGCAGCAGATCGAACCCCGGATCCCCCGCCAACGGCTTCGGATCGATCGCCAGCCACGGCTCCCGCTCCCCCGCCAGGATGTTGTCGACGTGCAGATCCCAGTGGAGCAGCCGATCCCCCGGCTCCCCCGCCACCTCCCGCACCGCCGCCGCACAGTCCCGCAGCAGCCGCGCGTCCGACTCCCCAAGCTGCCCCGCCGCCTCCGGTACGGCCTCCAGCATCGCTGCCGCGATGTCCCCCAGCCCCCGCAGCCCCTCCGGCGCCGGGGCCGCCACGAGCTGCGCCAGCAGATCCGCCAGGATCCGCGTCGCCTCCCGCGTGTCCTCCAGCGCCGACAGATGCCGGCCCTCGTCCAGTCGCTCAAGCAACAGCGTCCCCGTCGCGGGATCATCCGCCAGCAGACGTACGGATCCCCTGCCGTCCCACACTCGCAGCCCGACCGCCTCGCCCGCACTCTCCTCGTCCAGGAGCTGCATCTTCAGCGCCGCGCGCACACCGTCCGCGCCCCGCGTCACGGGCAGCACGAGCGACGCCATCCCGTACATCGAAGGCCCGGTCACCCGCAGCCCCCACCGGTCCAGAAACTCCTCCGCCCGCGCAGGCAGAGCCGCGACGAACGCCTGCCCCGCCGCGCCGTTGAACTTCGTCTGCGACGCCACCAACTCCGCCGGAATCTCGATCACATGGCGACGCTATACACCCACCACCCGCCGCACACCTGAAAAAACGGCCGCCTCACATCCCCGCCGGCGCCTCACGCACCCTCTGGCGGAACTCCGTGAACCTCCCCGCCTCCACCGAGGCCCGCAACGCGTTCGCCGACCGGACCGAAGCCGTCCCACCGTTCCGCGCGCCCAGGAACGACGCGACGACATACTCGATCCGCACCTTCCCCGCGGCCGCCGCCTCCATCAGCGCCACGCCCCCGCTCGTCTCGAACCTGGCGCAGTAGCCACAGCGCGGATCCAGATACACCATCGCCGTGTGCGGTGCCTTCGCGTCGCCGACGACGATCTCCGGGCCTTCCACCACCGTCATGAGCCGGGAAGCCGCAGGTGGGATCGGCGCCGACGAAGACTCCACCGGCGACGAACAACCCGCCCCCGCAAGCCCCACGACACCGACCGCCGGCAACGCCACGACAGCACGAACAGACCTGCGTACCGGCATGGAAAAAGCCCTTTCGGAACAACGAAATCCGCACCTCCGGACCCAGGCCGCACCCCCACCCCGACCAGCCCGCCGAAAGACCCGGATCCGAAGGCCGAAGGCCCCCGCCCATCCAGTACCCTCCCGCCCATGGTCAGCAGGAGCAGCACGGTCAACGGCGGCATCTCGTTCTGGTACGCCCAAGAAGGCACCCCCGCCCCCCGCGAGCCTCTGCCCGGGGACGCCACCGCCGACGTCTGCATCGTCGGCGGCGGATACACCGGCCTGTGGACGGCGTACTACCTCAAGAAGGCCGTCCCCTTCCTCAACATCACCGTCCTCGAAGCCAAGTTCTGCGGCTACGGAGCATCCGGACGCAACGGCGGCTGGCTCTACAACGGCATCGCGGGCCGTGACCGCTATGCCAAGATCCACGGCCACGAAGCAGCCGTCCGCCTCCAGCAGGCCATGAACGCCACCGTCGACGAAGTCATCGGCGTCTGCGAAACCGAGAAGATCGACGCCGACGTCCACCGCGGCGGCGTCCTCGAAGTCGCCCACTCCCCTGCCCAGCTCGCGCGCCTCAAGGACTTCCACTCCGTCGAACTCGCCTTCGGCGAGACGGACCGCGAGCTCTACGGCGCCCGCGAAACCGCCGACCGCATCCGCGTCACCGGCGCCGTCGGCTCGAGTTGGACCCCCCACGGAGCCCGCCTCCACCCGGTGAAGCTGGTCAAGGGCCTCGCGGCAGCCGTCGAAGCACTCGGCGTCACGATCCACGAATCGACCCCTGTCACCGAGATCAAGCCGAAGCACGCCACCACTCCGTACGGCACCGTCCGTGCGCCGTACATCCTCCGGTGCACCGAAGGGTTCACCGCCTCCCTCACCGGCCAGCGCCGCACCTGGCTCCCTATGAACTCGTCCATGATCGCCACCGAGCCCCTCACCGACGCCCAATGGGAAAGCATCGGCTGGAACGGCCTCGAAACCCTCGGCGACATGGCCCACGCCTACATGTACGCCCAACGCACCGCCGACGGCCGCATCGCCCTCGGCGGCCGCGGCGTCCCCTACCGCTACGGCTCCAAGACCGACAACGACGGCCGCACCCAGCCCCAGACGATCGAGGCCCTCCGCGAGATCCTCATCCGCTTCTTCCCCTCCCTGGCCGGCCTCGGCATCGCCCACGCCTGGTCCGGTGTCCTCGGCGTCCCCCGCGACTGGTGCGCCACCGTCACCCTCGACCGCTCCACCGGCCTCGGCTGGGCCGGCGGCTACGTCGGCTCAGGCGTCACCACGACGAACCTCGCCGCCCGCACCCTCCGCGACCTGATCCAACAGGACTCCGGCCAGTCCGGCCCCACGGACCTGACGACCCTCCCCTGGGTCAACCACAAGGTCCGCAAATGGGAACCGGAACCCCTCCGCTGGCTCGGCGTCCAGGCGATGTACGCGGCCTACCGAACGGCCGACCACCAGGAATCCACGACCCACACAGCGGACACGTCCCGCATCGCGACGATCGCCGACCGCCTCTCCGGCCGCTGAGCCCGACCACTACGAAGGACCCCGGGCACGCCCGGGGTCCTTCCGCTCTGGAGCCCCCTGTCGGGTTCGAACCGACGACCCTGCTTCACAAGTCCTGGCAGGGGCAGGACGGGTGGTGCCGGACGGTGTTGATCCGTCCGGCACCGCCTGATCAGACGGGCCGAGCAAGGCCGCCCGATCCGAACGGAACCGGACCGTGCCGGACCGTCCGCTCACGCATCGCTCACGCATCGCTCACGCACGAACGGCAGTTCAACCGACTCGTCGCCCACGCCCCCGCCGAGAACAGCGGTCAGTGAACGGAATTGCGTCCCCGTCGTTTGGCTGACGGCAGATCACGTGACTTCGCCGAGGAACCCATCGAGTACGTGCCGTAGGACGTCCGGCCGATCCAGATGAACGTCGTGTCCCGTCCCCGGGACGCTCAGGGCCACTGCCTCCGGCCGTCGCCGGAGCATCTCGTCGATCTCCCCAGGCGAGATGATGCCGGACTGGCCGAGGATGGCCAGGGTCGGACAGGTCACGTTCGACCACTCGTTCCAGAAGGACCGCTGGGCGATCTCCGCGAGCGACTCGACCATCACATCGCGGTCGAAGCGGGGCCACCAGCCGCCGTCGCGTTCCATCAGGCCGGCCGCCCAGCCCTCGCCGACCGGACCGCCGCCGAGGAATTCGACGGCGGCTTCCCGTGACGTGAACGGTCTGGGCCAGGAATCGAGCCATCCCGAGATCTCTGCCTGCACGTCACGGTTCGGCCCGCCCGGCCCAGCCTCCACCAGGACCAGCGCTCGGAAGAGCCCAGAGTGCGCGGCAGCGGCGAGCATGGCCGTGTGGCCGCCCAGCGACTGGCCCACCAGGACGGGTTGCCGGAGGCCGAGCTGTTCGAGTACGGCAACGACATCCGCGACGTACGCCGCCCGGGACACGTCCTGCGGGCGGCGCTCCCCGGCGCCATGGCCGCGCTGGTCGACGGCGATGACCCGGTAGCGGGGGCTCAGGTCTCGGGCGACGGTGTCCCATTCGCCCGCGTGGCCGGCCAGTCCGTGCAGCAGGACGACAGGTGGTCCTGATCCGCCCCAGTCACGGCAGGAAATGCGGACGCCTTCACGGACGACGGTGCGCTCTGACCAGGTCATACAAGGTCCTTCAGGCGGTGGGTCGGGCCGGGGGCGTGTCGCGTCCGGGGCGATACGCGCGGGCAGGCCGAACAGCGGGAACAGGCGCTCGGTGTCGCGGAAGGCGTTGATACCGGTGATGTGGTGACCGGAGAACTCGATGACCTGGAGTGCCCAGGGTTCGTAGCCCGTCCCGTCGGGGCTGGGCCGGTACTGGCCGAAGGCGGGGGTGCCATTCGCCGTGGTCGGGATCAGGCGGGAACCGCGGCAGCCGACTGCGGGTCCGGTCAGCCACGCCTGGATGTCGGGGATCCCGCGCATCCACTTCGCGTACGGGGGCAGGCACAGCGTGGCGTCGACGTGGAGCAGCATGTTCAGCTCCTCCATGTCGTAGCGGGAGAAAGCCATGGCATACCGCTCCGCCAGCATCCGGCGGACGGCGTCCACCGGCCGGGTACCAGGGTCGTCGAAGGGGCCGCGATGTGCGGCGAGCGTGGTACGGGCCCGCTGCAGAGCGCTGTTGACGGAGGCGACGGTCGAGCCGTGCAGCTCGGCGACTTCGCGGGCCGAGAAGCTCAGCACGTCCCGGAGGATCAGCGTGGCTCGCTGCTTGGGCGGCAGGTGCTGGAGCGCGGCGACGAACGCCAGCCGTACCGATTCGCCCGCCGTCGCCGTCTCCTCGGGGTTTCCGCCGGGGCAGGGCCCGACCCATACGGTGTCGTCCTCCGGGGCTCCTGGGGAGGAGGCTCCGGACGAAGGCGCCGAGAGGTCCATTGGCAGAGCCCGCCGCCTGCCTGCGGCCAGGGCGTCAAGACACACGTTGGTGGCGATGCGGTAGACCCACGACCGCAACGACGAACGCCCCGCGAACCGCTCGACGTTCCGCCAGGCCCGGATCATCGTCTCCTGCACGGCGTCCTCGGCCTCGGCGTGTGCGCCGAGCATCCGGTAGCAGTACCCGGTCAGTTCTCCCCGATACTCCTCAAGCCGGTCCGTCGCCCCTGGCGCCACGGTGTCCTGCATGCTGCCCCCCTCTGGCCTCGTGAGGTCGACTCCCTCGCCAAGGCTGCGGTAACGATACGCACGACGAAGGAGCAGATCACCGACCTCGCCCTCCGCTCACAGGCGGATGGCACCCCGGCTTCGTTCACGAGCGGATGACGGGAATCGAACCCGCGCTACAGCTTGGGAATCACCCGGTACTTGGGTCTGCTTGGCACGCCCATCTCAGCGATCCTCGGCAAGGGGAAGCCCCGAGGGGTGTGTGATCCGGCGCACATCGCCGGGAGCGATGACTTCGCTTCGCATCGCCGGTCATAAGGGCGACACCAGCCAAACGACAAAGGCTCCGCCATGACCGACATGCTCACCGCTCCCCGCCAGGCCGTCTCCGCCGCGCCCGCGACGCGATCGGCGGCGCGGTGGTCCGTGGCCGGTGGCGTGGCGGCGGGGCCGCTGTTCCTTGCGGCCGGGCTCGCCCAGGGATTCGCACGGGTCGGCTTCGACTTCACGCGGAATGCGATCAGTCAGCTCGCCCTCGGTGAGACGGGCTGGATCCAGATGGCGAGCTTCGTGCTCACCGGCGCCCTGCTGGTCGCCGGCGCGGTCGGCCTGCGGCGGGCGCTGCGCGGGACGTGGGGCCCGGCCCTGGTCGGGGTCTTCGGGTTCTCCTTCTGGATCGCGGGCGCCTTGCCGGCCGATGCCGGTGCGGGTTTCCCGGCCGGAGCACCCGAGACGACGGTGATGAGCGGGCACGGCGCCGTCCACATGTTCGGCGGGATGGTCGGCTACCTCGCCCTGTGCGCCGCGTTTCTCGTCCTGGCCCGTCCGCTGGCCGCCCGGGGCCTGCGGGGCTGGGCCGTCGCTTCCCGCGTCGTCCCCGTGGTCGTCCTCGCCGGTTTCATGGCCTCGGCCGCCTCGGTCCTGGCGTTCACCGCCGGCGCGGGCCTCGGTCTGCTGTGGCTGAGCGCGGTGACGGCCCGCCTGGCCGGCGCCCCGGCCGACCGCTAGCCGATCGCCGAGTGGAAGGACCTCATCCACGCACATGGAGCCGGTGAACTGGCTCAAGTCCGAGCACGGTCTCGGCCACGACCACGCCCTCGTCGCCCATACCCTCGCCGAGGAGCGGCGTCGCACCCCGTGTCGTGATGGAGATCCTCGGGGACATCCAGATCAGGCTGACCATGGACGTCTACACACACGTAGTCCAGGACTCACAGCGCGAGGCCATCAGCCACATGGACCGGCTACTCACCCGAAAGCGGCCCGACCGTCCTTAACCACCGCCGTTGATGTCACCCGTAGATGTCTAACCACCGCCGTTGATGTCACCCGTAGATGTCAAAGACCCCCAACCATGATCGGTTGGGGGTCTTCGCCCATGAGCCCCCTGTCGGGTTCGAACCGACGACCCCCGCTTTACAAGAGCGGTGCTCTGGCCAGCTGAGCTAAGGAGGCAGCGAGTGCAGTGTAACCAACCCCCGACCCGCCCAGGTCGGAAATCTCACCGGCTCGGGAGTACTGACAGATCCGAAATCGCCAGGTAGCGTCACCCGGAGTTCACTCCGGTGGACTAGACCCATCCTTCCTTCCACTCGGATCGTCCGGCACGTTCCTGCCGGTGAAGGGATACATCACCATGGCTTCTGTCACTTTCGACAAGGCGACCCGGCTCTACCCGGGGTCCGACAAGCCCGCCGTCGACCAGCTCGAGATCGAGATCGAGGACGGCGAGTTCCTCGTTCTCGTCGGCCCGTCCGGCTGCGGCAAGTCCACCTCCCTCCGGATGCTCGCCGGTCTCGAGGACGTCAACGGCGGTTCCATCCGGATCGGTGACCGTGACGTCACGCACCTGCCGCCGAAGGACCGGGACATCGCGATGGTGTTCCAGAACTACGCGCTGTACCCGCACATGACCGTCGCCGACAACATGGGCTTCGCGCTCAAGATCGCCGGGGTCAACAAGAGCGAGATCCGCGCCAAGGTCGAAGAGGCCGCGAAGATCCTCGACCTCACGCCGTACCTGGACCGGAAGCCGAAGGCGCTCTCCGGTGGTCAGCGGCAGCGTGTCGCGATGGGGCGCGCGATCGTGCGTGAGCCGCAGGTGTTCCTCATGGACGAGCCGCTGTCGAACCTCGACGCCAAGCTCCGCGTCTCCACCCGTACGCAGATCGCCAGCCTGCAGCGCCGGCTCGGCATCACCACGGTGTACGTCACCCACGACCAGGTCGAGGCCCTCACCATGGGCGACCGGGTCGCCGTGCTGAAGGACGGTCTGCTCCAGCAGGTCGACTCGCCGCGGAACATGTACGACCGTCCCGCCAACCTCTTCGTCGCCGGCTTCATCGGCTCCCCGGCCATGAACCTGGTCGAGGTGCCGATCACCGAGGGCGGTGTGAAGTTCGGCAACAGCGTCGTCCCGGTCTCCCGTGACGCGCTCTCCGCCGCCTCCGCCAACGGCGACACGACCGTCACGGTCGGCATCCGCCCCGAGCACTTCGATGTCTCGGGTGCCACCAGCAAGGAGGGCCTGGCCGTCTCCGTGAACGTCGTCGAGGAGCTCGGCGCCGACGGTTACGTCTACGGCTCCGCCCGCGTCGGCAGCGAGGACAAGGACCTGGTCGTCCGCGTCGGCGGCCGTGCCGTGCCGGAGAAGGGCTCCACGCTGCACGTCGTGCCGCGCCCGGACGAGCTGCACGTGTTCTCCACCTCGACGGGTGAGCGCCTCTCCGGCTGATCCGGTCTCTCCGGCTGATCCGGTCTCTCCGGCTGATCCGGTCTCTCCGGCTGATCCGGTCTCTCCGGCTGATCCGGTCTCTCGAGCTGATCCAGCCGGTCCGACTCGTCCAGCCGGTCCTCGTCCGTGCCGTTCGGCCCTGTTCCCGCTTGCGGGGCAGGGCCGTTCGCGTACAGGACCGGCGGGTCACGGCGTGTCGACAAATACCCCGGCAGACCCGTCAATTCGGGCACTGGCGTCAACACGGAATTCGAAAAGGCGCGTCGAACCATCCCTCGCGAGAGTGACTAAATGTCGCCATATCACTACCGGCCGCTACGCTCGCCTCCGTGACGCACACTGCCCGCCGTATCGGCCGCTCTCTCGCTCTCGTCCTGCCCGTCGTCCTGGTGCTCTCCGGGACGCTCGCGGTGTCCGCCGTTCCGTGGGCCGGTCAGGCCTCCGGGACCCAGATGCTCACCGCGTCCTCCGAGGACGTCTCCGTCCCCGCCAAGTCCCGTGCTCCGCAGGATATTCTGCGCGACCGCCTGCTCGCAGAGCTTCAGGAGAAGGACCCCGGCACGGCGTTGACGCACCTCCAGCGCGAGGTCGAGAACAGCCCGTCCCTCGCCAAGCACTGCATGTCCATCGCCCGCGCCCTCGGGAAGGCGGCCGTGCGGTACTACGGCCCCACCCGCGCCCAGTCCTACTCCCGCCCGGTCTGCGACACCTCGTTCGCGACCGGCGTGATGTACGCGAGCTGAGTCGCGAACCCACCCCGCGACGCTGAACGGCTGCCTCACGAGGTGCGCATATCGTTCCCGGTATGAACACCTCTCCGACGCAGGCCGTGGTTCTGGCGGGCGGCCAGGGCTCGCGCCTGCGCCCCTACACCGACGACCGCCCCAAGCCGATGGTCGAGATCCCGGGCACCGGGACCCCGATCATCGGCCATCAGCTGTCCTGGCTCGCCGCCGAGGGCGTGACGGATGCCGTCGTGTCCTGCGGCCATCTCGCCGAGGTGCTCCAGGAGTGGCTGGAGAGCGCCGATCTGCCGCTCCGTGTGACGACCGTCGTCGAGACGGAGCCGCTGGGCCGTGGCGGCGGCCTCAAGTACGCCGCCGCGCATCTGCCTGAGCCCGGACAGCCCTGGTACGCCACGAACGGCGACATCTGGACCCGCTTCTCCCTGCGCGAGATGGCCGAGTTCCACGCTGAGCGGGACGCCACCGCCACGCTCGCCCTCGCCCGCCCCCGGATCCCGTGGGGGGCCGTGGAGACGGACACGTTCGGGCACATCACCGACTTCATCGAGTCGCCGCCGTCGCCGTTCCTCATCAACGCCGGCGTGTACGTCTTCTCCCCCGAGTTCACGGGGCTGCTCCCCGATCGGGGCGACCACGAGCGCACCACGTTCCCCCGGCTGGCCCGTGAGCGCCGCCTGGCGGGCTTCCCGCTGCCCCAGGGGGCCTACTGGCGGGCGATCGACACCGCGAAGGACCTGACCGAGGCGGCGAAGGAGCTGGCGGCTCAGGGGGTGTGACAGCGGTTCCGTACGTACGGGATACGGACGGGATACGGACGGGATACGGGCGGGATGCGTACGGGAAGGGCGGCACCACTCGGAAGTGGTGCCGCCCTTGTCGTGGTCGGGTAGGTCGGTACGGAGCCGGGTCGAGCCGAGTCGAGCGGGGGCGTCAGCCCAGGAGGCCGCCGATCGGGTTCCGATTGCCGCCCGAGGTGGAGCCGCTCGTGGGGTCGGTGGTGCCGGTGCCGCCGCCGCTGCCCGTGCCGCCCGAGCTGCTCGGGCCCGAGCTGGTGGACGGCGGGGCCGCGGGCCTGGACTGGCTCGGGGTGCTGTCGGTGCCGCGGGTGGCGGTCGGGCGGCTCTCCGAGATCCGGCCGGTCTCCCGTACGGTCTCGCTCGGCTCGGCCTTCTCCTCCTCCTCGCTCTCGCCGCTCGCGCCGGCCGTCGCGGACGGCTTGGGGCGGGTGGAGGCGGACTGGGAGGGGCTGCGCTCGCCGGACTCCTGCGGGAGGGACCGGCCGGGGAGGTGGTTGATCGGGTCGTCGTTGGGGCCGGGCACGGTGACCATCTCGGTGGACCGTACGGCGCCGCCGAGCATGGAGCCGAGGAGGAGCGTGAGGCCGACGACGACGGAGGCGACGAGGGCGCCGCGGCGCAGGACACGACGGCGGAGGTCCCAGAGTTCGGAGCGGGGTCCGAGGGTGCGCCAGGCTTCGCCTGCGAGGCGTCCGTCGATGGAGTAAACAGGGGCGCCGGCGATGATCAGCGGGGACCAGGCGGCGAGGAAGATGATGTCGGCGGAGTCGTAGACGGGGACGCTCTTCCAGCTGACGGTGAGGAGGAGCGCGGCGGAGAGCATGGCGCCGATGACGGCGGCGACGCGCTGCCAGAGTCCGAAGACGGTGAGGACACCGACGACGACCTGGAGGAAGGCGACGGTGAGTCCGGCGCCGACGGGGTGCTGGAGGGCGAAGTCGCGGAGGGGTTCGGCGAGGGCCCACGGGTTGAGCGAGTTGAGCCACTTGACCATGGAGCCGCGTTCGCCGCCGTCGAAGTAGACGGGGTCGCAGAGCTTGCCCATGCCGGCGTAGATGGAGATGAAGCCGAGGAAGACACGGAGCGGGAGGAGTACGACGCCGAGGTTCATCCGACGCCCGGGGTAGTAGGCGTGGCGGACCGGGTCCGCGCCGTGGCGGTGCGGGCGGTTGCGGTACTCGTCGTCGGCGTCCCGGTCGTCCCGGTCGTCCCCGTAGGCCACCTCGTACGGACCGTCGTGCGGCCCGTCGTGCGGCCCGTCGTGCGAGGTGCCGCCGTACGCCCCGTCGTAGGCGCCTTCGGCGCGCCGCATGGGCGGCAGGAGCGGGGCGGACTCGGCGGGGACGACAGGGGTGGGCATGGTGTCGTCGATGCGCGGGATGGCCTGCGTGATGCCCGCGTCGAGGGGTCCCGGGGGCTCCAGCGTGGAGACCGAGGACTCCCGTACGGCCTGGAGCAGTCCGGTGGCGCCGGGGTCGCCGGGCGCGGACTTTCCGGTCCACACGACGGGCCGCCGGCGCCCGGCGGCCGCGCCCGCACTCGCTCCGGCGAGGGCCGAACCGCGGAAGGCGGCGGCGAACTTCGGCTGCTGGGCCGGCGCGAGCCGCACACGGAAGCTGGCGTGGTTCACGATGACCTGCGCGGGGTCGGAATCCACTTTGACCATGCTCAGCGCGGGCTGATCGTCGAACCCCGGCCGGGGCGTTCTGGTGTCCACACTCATCTAACCGAGTGACGCGGGATTAGGACACTGCCTTGACGGGCGGGAAATGTCCGAGGCCCGTCAAGATCAACGGTGCCCACGGGACATCCGGGGCGCCTGATCGGCGGCCGGGGCGCGACTTCGGCATGAGTGTGCGGCTCAATCCGTCACGCGCGGTGCGCCCGCGCATGAGCCAGGCAACTCTCGTACGACGGCAGCGCATTGTCGGCCGTGAGCTGTGCCAGGCTCGGTGCCTGACTGTCCCGCGGTGACAGCTCGGGGGCCAGGTGGGCCGGCCATTCGATTCCCACTGCGGAGTCGAAGGGGTCGAGGGTGTGCTCTTTGTGGGGTGCGTAGGCCTCAGAGCACATGTACATAACGGTTGCTTCATCCGTCAAAGCGATGAACGCGTGCCCCATCCCCTCGGAGAGATACAGCGAGCGGTTGTTCCGGGCACTCAGCTCGTGTGCCGTCCACGAGCCGAACGTCGGCGATCCCACGCGCAGGTCGACTGCCACGTCGAGGATCGCGCCGTTCGGGCACGAGACGAACTTGGCCTGCCCCGGTGGCACGTCGGCGAAGTGGACGCCGCGGAGCGCCCCGCGCCGGGAGACGGAGACGTTGGCCTGGGCGAGGCGGAGGGGATGTCCCACAGCCGCGGTGAACGTGTCCTGCCTGAAGGCTTCATGGAACGTTCCTCGGCTGTCCGATCGCACGTCGGGTGTGCACAACCAGACTCCGTCAATGGAGGTTCGCCGCATCGGGTCATCTTCCGTCTAGAGGCCCAGTGTGGGCCAGGCCGCGTGAAGAGCCGCCCGCCAGTGCCGCATCGGCGGCAGCCCCGCCTGCACCCACCGGCCGTGGCCGAGTGTGGACCGCGCAGGACGGAGTGCCGCCCGTCCGAGCTCCGTTGAGCTGATGGGCCGTACGTGTTCGGGATCGCGTCCGAGGAGAGCGACGACTTCCCGTGCGAGGCCGTACCAGGTGGTCTCACCACGGTTCGTCGCATGAAGCACACCCGGGACGGCAGGGCGGTCGAGGAGCGCGGCGATGCGTACGGCCACGTCCCATGTCCAGGTGGGCTGTCCGAACTGGTCGCTGACGACTTCGATCGTCGACGGGCGGCGACCGGTTTCGCGGGCGTGGACGAGCCGGGCGATCGTGGCCGCGAAGTGGGCGCCGCCGGAGCCGTACAGCCAGGCGGTGCGTACGACCGTGCCCGTGTCCGGGAGAAGCTCCAATACGGCTCTCTCACCGGCCAGTTTGGTCCTGCCGTAGGCGGTGCGCGGAGCAGCCGGGGCGTCCTCCGAGTACGGAGTGTCGCTGTCCCCCGCGAAGACGTAGTCGGTGGAGACGTGCATCAGGCGGGCGCCGCTCTCGGCGCATGCGGCGGCGAGGTGACGGGCGCCGTCGCCGTTGATCCGCAGGGCTCTCGCCTCATCCGTCTCTGCCGCATCGACGTCCACAAAGGCGGCGCAGTTGACGACCGCGTCCGGTGCGTGGGTCCGGAATGCCTCGTTCACAGCATCGCGGCGGGTGATGTCGAGCCGACCGCGGTTCAAAGGGACGGCTCGGTGCCCGGCGGCCTTCAGTGCTGTCGTGACGTCCTGCCCGAGCATTCCACTCGCGCCGGTGACCAGCACGTTCCTCATCGTCGGCGGGGCATCCACCACGACTCGTTCTCTTGGTACCAGCGCACTGTCTCGGTGAGCCCCTTCTGCAGGTCCCCGAGCGGCACGTATCCCAGCTCGTCGCGGGCCCGCGACCAGTCCACCGAATACCGGGCGTCATGGCCCTTGCGGTCCGCGACGCGACGTACCCGATCCGACGGCGCCGCGCATGCCTCCAGCAGCAGGGCGGTCAACTCCCTGTTGGTCAGCTCGACCCCGCTGCCGAGGTTGTACACACGGCCGGCGCGCCCCCGTGTCCGAACGAGTTCGATGCCCCGGCAGTGGTCGTCGACGTGGAGCCACTCGCGGACCTGGCTGCCGTCTCCGTACAGCGGCACGGTCAGCCCGTTCAGGAGACGGGTGATAAAGAGTGGGACGATCTTCTCGGGGAACTGGCGCGGCCCGTAGTTGTTGGAGCAGCGGGTGATCCGGACGTCGAGACCGTGGGTGCGGTGGTGGGCGAGCGCCAGAAGGTCCGAGGACGCCTTGGAGGCGGAGTACGGCGTCGTGGGGGCTAGGGGGGCCTCTTCCGTCCAGCATCCGGAGCCGATGGAACCGTAGACCTCGTCGGTGGAGACATGGACGAAGGTCTCGACGCCGTGCTGGACCGCTGTCTCCAGCAGGGTCTGAGTGCCGAGGACGTTCGTGGTGACGAACGGGGTGCCGGACCGGTTGGAGCGATCCACATGGGACTCGGCCGCGAAGTGGACGATCTCGTCGTGCCGGGCGGCCAGCGACCCCATCAGCTTGGCGTCGCAGACGTCGCCTCGCACGAACGTGAGGCGGGGATCATTGCCCAGTGCGGCCAGGTTCTGCCGGTTCCCGGCATACGTGAGGCTGTCCACGACGGTGATCTCGATGCCTCTGGGCCCGTCGGGGCCGAGAAGCATCCGGGTGTACGTCGATCCGATGAACCCGGCACCGCCGGTGATCAGTATCCGTGTGCCCATGCCGCCCCCGCTGGAATCTAGGCGTGCACGCTACACCCATCGCCGGTCCGCCGCGACGGGATGTCACGGCGAACCGGCGAGGGGAGCGGGACGATCGGGGCCAGCCCTGGTCCAGCGAGGTTCAGCCCTGGCGGCGGCGGGCGACCTCGTAGAGGACGATGCCCGCGGCGACGCCCGCGTTCAGGGATTCGGCGCCGCCCGGCATCGAGATGCGGACGCGGTAGTCGCAGGTCTCGCCGACGAGGCGGCCGAGGCCCTTGCCCTCGCTGCCGATGACGATGACGACCGGGCCGTCGAGCGCCTCCAGGTCCTCGACCGTGTGCTCGCCGTCGGCGGCGAGGCCGACGACCGTGAGGCCCTCCTTCTGGAAGCCCTCCAGCGCCCGGGTCAGGTTGGTGACGCGGGAGACCGGGGTACGGGCGGCGGTGCCGGCCGAGGACTTCCAGGCGCCGGCGGTCATGCCGGCCGCGCGGCGCTCGGGGACGACGACGCCGTGGCCGCCGAAGGCGGAGACGGAGCGGACGATCGCGCCGAGGTTGCGGGGGTCGGTGACGCCGTCGAGGGCGACGATCAGCGGGTCCTCGTGGGCGTCGTAGGCGGCCGCGGTGAGGTCCTCGGGGTGCGCGTACTCGTAGGGCGGGACCTGGAGGACGAGGCCCTGGTGGTTCAGGCCGTTCGTCATCCGGTCGAGCTCCTGGCGCGGGGCCTCCATCAGGTTGATGTTGCCGCGGTCGCCGGCGAGCTTGAGGACGTCGCGGACGCGCTCGTCGTTGTCGATGAACTGCTGGACGTAGAGCGTGGTCGCGGGGACGCCGTCGCGCAGCGCCTCGAAGACCGGGTTACGGCCGACGACCATCTCCGAGGTGCCCTTGGGGCCGCCGCGGCGCGGGGCGGGCCGGCGGGCGGCGGCGTGCTTGGCCTGGGCGTTGGCGATGCGGTTCTTCTTGTGACCCTTGCGGGCGGAGGCGGGCGGCGTGGGGCCCTTGCCCTCGAGGCCCTTGCGCCGCTGGCCACCGCTGCCGACCGTCGCGCCCTTCTTGTTGGACGTGCGGCGGTTTCTGCGCTGGCTGTTCCCGGCCATGACTACCTAATCCTCGGTGTTGCGTACATAGGTCTGTAGGTGAAGTGTGCCGCCCGACTCCCCGAGCGGCACATCATCAGCGGTTGCCCAGCGTCCAGCGGGGGCCGTCGGGGCTGTCCTCGATGGCGAGGCCGGACTGACCGAGCTGGTCGCGGATCGCGTCCGCGGTCGCCCAGTCCTTGCGCTCGCGGGCCGACTCGCGCTGCTGGAGAACGAGCCGTACGAGGGTGTCGACGACGCCGTGGAGCTCCTCGCCGCGGTCGGTCTCCTCGGCCCAGTGCGGGTCGAGGGGGTCCAGACCGAGGACTCCGAGCATGGCCCGGACCTCGGCCAGGCGGGCGATGGCCTCGTCCTTGTCATCGGCCGCGAGGGCGCTGTTGCCCTGGCGGACGGTGGTGTGGATGATCGCGAGCGCCTGCGGGACGCCCAGGTCGTCGTCCATGGCCTCGGCGAAGGCGAGCGGCACCTCGGGGGCGGGCGGGACGGTCTTGCCCGCCTTCTCGGTGACGCGCTGGACGAAGCCCTCGATCCGCGCGAACGCGGACTCGGCCTCGCGCAGGGACTCCTCGCTGTACTCGATCATCGAACGGTAGTGCGGGGTGCCCAGGTAGTAGCGCAGGACGATCGGGCGCCAGTTCTTGACCATCTCGGAGACGAGCACCGAGTTGCCGAGCGACTTGGACATCTTCTCGCCGCTCATGGTGACCCAGGCGTTGTGCACCCAGTACGAGGCGAAGTCGTCTCCGAAGGCCTTGGCCTGGGCGATCTCGTTCTCGTGGTGGGGGAAGATCAGGTCGAGCCCGCCGCCGTGGATGTCGAAGGCGGAGCCGAGGTACTTGTGGGCCATGGCCGAGCACTCCAGGTGCCAGCCGGGCCGGCCGCGGCCCCACGGGGTCTCCCAGTCCGGCTCGCCGGGCTTGGTGGCCTTCCACATGGCGAAGTCGCGCGGGTCGCGCTTGCCGGTGATGCCTTCCTCGGTGGGCTGGCGCAGGTCGTCGATGTCCTGGTTGGACAGGGCGAGGTAGCCGGGGAAGGAGCGGACGTCGAAGTAGACGCTGCCGTCGGCCTCGTAGGCGTGTCCGCGCTCGATGAGTCCGCGCATCATCTCGACCATCTCGGTGACGTGGCCGGTGGCGCGGGGCTCGTACGTGGGCGGGAGGCAACCGAGCGCGTCGTAACCGGAGTTGAAGGCGCGCTCGTTCTCATAGCCGATGGACCACCAGGGGCGCCCCTGGTCGGCGGCCTTGGCGATGATCTTGTCGTCGATGTCGGTGACGTTGCGGATGAACGTGACGTCGTAGCCGCGGTACTCGAACCAGCGGCGCATGATGTCGAAGTTCAGCCCCGAACGGATGTGGCCGATGTGCGGGGCGGCCTGGACGGTGGCGCCACAGAGGTAGATCGAGACGCAGCCCGGTGTGAGCGGGGTGAAGTCACGGATCTGCCGGGCGCTGGTGTCGTACAGGCGAATAGTCACCACTCCAGGGTAGTGGGCGTGTGGTAGTGCCCCGCGACCGATCGCGGGTCGCGGAGCGGGATTTTTCCGGCGGTGCGTCAGGCGGGGCGGCACGGCGGCCCGATCCGGTGGGCCGGGCGGCGCGGTGCGGCGGGCCGGGGCGGTGGGCCGGGTTGGTGCCGGGCTGGGCGGCCGGGGCGGCGCGGTGCGGCAGGTCGGTGCGGTGGGCCGGGTTGGTGCGGGGCGACGGGCCGGGCGGTCTGCGGCCGGGGCGACGCGGTACGGCGGGTTGGTGCGGGGCGACGGGCGGGGCGGTACGGCAGGTCGGTGCGGGGCGACGGGCGGGGCGGTACGGCAGGTCGGTGCGGGGCGACGGGCGGGGCGGTACGGCAGGTCGGTGCGGTGCGTCGGGCTGCGCGGTCGGGTGCGATGGGGCGGGCGGTGCGCCGGGCAGCACAGGCCGCCCGGCAGCGCGGGCCGACGGGCAAGCGGCATCGCGGCGCCGTCCGGTGCGCCAGGAGGCGCGGCGCCGTCCCGTACGGCCTGACGTACGGCACCCGCGGCGCCGGCCGGCGCGTCAGGCCGGGCGGTAGACCAGCGCGGTCGCGAGTGCCGCCAGGCCTTCGGCGCGGCCGGTGAGGCCGAGGCCGTCCGTCGTCGTGCCGGAGACGGAGACGGGGGCGCCCACCGCCTCGCTCAGCGCCTTCTGCGCCTCGTCGCGCCGCTTGCCGACCTTGGGGCGGACGCCGATGACCTGGACGGCGACGTTGCCGATCTCGTACCCCTCGGCGCGGACGATGCGGGCGGCCTCGGCGAGGAGAGTGACGCCGGCAGCGCCGGACCACTCGGGGCGGGAGGTGCCGAAGTGGGCGCCGAGGTCGCCGATGCCGGCGGCGGAGAACAGCGCGTCGCAGGCGGCGTGGGCGGCGACGTCTCCGTCGGAGTGCCCGGCGAGCCCGTACTCCTCGTCCTCCCAGAGGAGGCCCGCGCACCACAGCTCGCGACCCTTCTCGAATGCGTGGACGTCGGTGCCGATACCGGTCCGGGGGATCAGGGGGAGGCTGCTAGAAGCCATCGTTGGCCCTCCTGCGGGCGAGTACGGCCTCGGCCAGTACGAGATCGAGCGGACGGGTCACCTTGAACGCCTCCTCGTGACCGGGGACGACCACGACGGGCGCGCCGAGCCGCTCGACCATGCCGGCGTCGTCGGTGGCACCGTCACCGGTGAGGGCGACTGTCGCGTGCGCGTTGACGAGGGTCTCGTAGTCGAAGCCCTGCGGGGTCTGGACGGCGCGGAGCCGGGAGCGTTCGGGGGTGGCGACGACGCTCTCGGGGTCGCCCTTGGTCTCCGCGGGTTCGACCTCCTTGACCGTGTCGGCGACCGGGAGCGCGGGGACGACGGCGACGGCCCCGTCCCGTACGGCCTCGATGACCGCGTCGACGGTGTCGACGGGGACGAGCGGGCGGGCCGCGTCGTGGACGAGGACCGTGGAGATGCCCTCGGGCAGCGCTTCGAGGCCGAGGCGTACGGATTCCTGGCGGGTGTCACCGCCGGGGACGACGAGGTAGTCGGTCCGCTCGGGCAGGGCGTGCGCGTCGAGGAGGTTCTTGACCTCGGCCGCGCCGTCGGAGGGGGCGACCACGACGACGAGGGAGACGGCGCGTGAGGCGGCCATCGCCCGGACGGCGTGGATGAGCATGGGGGTGCCGTTCAGCGCGCGGAGCGCCTTGGGGGCGCCCGGGCCGAGCCGTACGCCCCGGCCCGCCGCGGGGATCACAGCGGCGGTGCGCACGGGACGCGTTTCGTCTGTCATCGGTTGCACTCCGGCAGGTTTGTTTCCTCGGCCGACATGGGTATGGCCTTGGGGGTCCCCCCGGACGAAGTCTGGGGGAGTGCTGGACGCGACGCCTTGACCGGGCCCTTTCCGTGACGACGGTCGGGGCGTACCGCGCGGCACAGGGGATGTGGCACAGGAGGACGCGAGGGGGGCGGTTGTAGCAGCGCCGTGGACGGCCGGATCGCGAGGCGACGGACGTCGGGCGATGGAATGTCGGTACGGCGGTGATCATCGAGCGACCGGATGTCGGTGCTGCGGCGATCGTCGGTACGGCGGCCATGGACGCGGTGAACGGTTCGCAAGGACGCGAACATGCCGCAGCGCCCGGCGACAGTGCTGTGAGTTTCACAGCACGTCAACGGGCACCGCGGCATCGCTTCATTCAGGACGCGAGGACCTCGTCGAGGAGAGCCTCGGCCTTGTCCTCGTTCGTGTTCTCCGCGAGGGCCAGCTCGCTCACCAGGATCTGCCGAGCCTTGGCGAGCATGCGCTTCTCACCTGCGGACAGCCCGCGCTCGCGCTCCCGGCGCCACAGGTCGCGAACTACTTCGGCGACCTTGATGACATCGCCGGAGGCGAGCTTCTCGAGATTTGCCTTGTAGCGGCGCGACCAGTTGGTCGGCTCTTCGGCGTACGGCGCACGCAGCACCTCGAAGACCCGGTCCAGCCCGTCCTGACCGACCACATCGCGAACACCGACGAACTCCGCATTGTCCGCCGGCACACGAACCGTCAGGTCGCCCTGGGCGACCTTGAGCACCAAGTAGGTCTTGTCCACGCCTTTGATCTGGCGAGTTTCGATGGCCTCGATCAGCGCGGCCCCGTGATGGGGATAGACCACGGTGTCGCCAACCTTGAACGTCATGTGACAGGTACCCCTTCCGTGGCTATCCAGGGTAACACGGATACGGCTTCTTCTGAATGGCGTTTTCGCAGGTCAGGGCATATCTCGGGGCTTGACAACAGCGACGCGAACGTGCTGCGGAGGGCTTGCGGAAGGCGGTATTCGCAGGTCGGAGCGGCTGCACGGACGGAGAGAAACGCGCACGTTACACCCGCCCGGAGGGCTCCGAAGGGGGAACGATGTCCTGTTTTGACCGGTTCGCGTCGCCCCTCTCCATGTACTCCGTTCGAGGATCGGTCACCCGTACGGATGCTTCCGGCTTCGAATCCCGAATTGATCACCCGGGCACCGCGGCGGGGTTTTTCCGCGAGGCGGGCGGAGGAATGCGCGGACTCCCGTCGAATTGATCAAGGCGGTTATGTGAACGGCGCGCCAATGGGTCGCGATCCGGCCATCACGGAGGGCTCGTGCATGGCACACGGAGCGCACCCGGAGGGCCCGGGGACGCGAAGGGGGCGGGTCGGGTGCGGGACGGAGAGTGCGGCTCGGTAACCTAAGCGCGCTGACGCACCTTTAGCTCTTCCTTAGCCGGTTGATCCTGCTCGACCCCAGCCGGCCGCCCTTAGCCCGTCCGTACGTCCTAGGAGATGCCGCCGCCGTGAGCCGCAGCCTTCGACGCGGCGCCCTCGCCGCCACCGCCATCGTGATCTCGATCGCCTCGCTGTCCGCCTGTGGCGCCGGCAACAACGCACAGACGCTCGGAGTCAAGCCGGACAACGCCGCCGTCACCGTGGACGACGTCAAGATCCAGAACGCGCTCGTCATCACCCAGCCCGACGCCACCGTGCAGGGCCCCGCCGTCGTCTCGGCCACGGTCTTCAACAACGGCAGCACCCAGCAGACCCTCGACGCGATCACCCTGCCGGGCACGCGCGCCACGGTGGTCCTGAAGCCCGCCGAGGGCTCCGGCCCGGTCACCGTCCCCGCGGGCGGCTCGGTCGTCATCGGCGGCAAGGGCAACGCCACCGCCACGATCGAGGACGGCCGACTGGCCGCGAAGAACGGCGACGCGCAGGAGGTCGTCTTCAAGCTCAGCAAGACCGGCGACGTGGGCCTGGAGGCGTTCGTCGTCCCGGCGACCAGCTACTTCAAGGACTTCGGCCCGACCGAGATCCCGAAGCCGCCGGCCGCCTCGCCGACGGCGACCCCGACCGCGACCTCGACGGCGGGCCACGGCGCCGAGGACGGCTCCACGGCCACCCCGTCGGGCGAGGCGAGCCACTCGTCTGCCAGCCACTGACGTACGGCGCACGGCTCACAGCTCAGCGCACGAAAGGGGCGCCCCACCGGATCACTCCGGCGGGGCGCCCCTTCGTCCGCGTACGACCGTCGCCGTAAGGCCCTGGGCATACGGCCTTATGGGCACTGCTCCATGCCGTACGGGCTCTGCGCGCACGGTTCACGACCTGCGGCTCACGGACTCTGCGCGCACGGTTTACGCCCTGCGGCTCACGGACTCTGTCGCAGGCTTACGGCCCGCGCCTCACGGGTTCTGCGCGCACGGCTTACGGCCTACGGCTCGAACTTGTAGCCCAGGCCCCGGACCGTCACCAGGTAGCGCGGCGCGCCCGGGTCGGGTTCGATCTTCGCCCGGAGTCGCTTGACGTGGACGTCGAGGGTCTTGGTGTCGCCGACGTAGTCCGCGCCCCAGACCCGGTCGATCAGCTGCATACGGGTCAGGACACGGCCCGCGTTGCGCAGCAGCATCTCCAGGAGGTCGAACTCCTTCAGCGGGAGGTCGACCTTGCCGCCGGAGACCGTGACGACGTGGCGGTCCACGTCCATGCGGACCGGGCCGGCCTCCAGGGCGGCGGGGGTGACCTCCTCCGGCTCGCCGCGGCGGCGCAGGACCGCGCGGATGCGGGCGACCAGCTCCCGCGAGGAGAAGGGCTTCGTCACATAGTCGTCGGCTCCTATCTCCAGGCCGACGACCTTGTCGATCTCGCTGTCCTTGGCGGTCACCATGATGACCGGGACGTTCGAGCGGCCGCGCAGCTGGCGGCACACCTCGGTGCCGGGCAGCCCGGGCAGCATCAGGTCGAGGAGGACGAGATCCGCTCCGTTGCGCTCGAACTCGTCGAGACCGTCGGGCCCGGTCGCGGCGACCGCGACCTCGAAGCCTTCCTTGCGGAGCATGTACGACAGGGCGTCGCTGAAGGATTCCTCATCCTCGACGACGAGCACTCGGGTCACGGAAGGACCTCCGGGGCAGGGAGCGGTTCGGTCATGAGATCGGGGGTGGTGGAGGCGGGCGGGCGGCGGTCCCGAACGGCGCCCGCCTCGGGCAGCCGCAGGGTGAAGGTGGAGCCCTGGCCTTCGGTGCTCCAGACGGTGACCTCCCCGCCGTGCGAGGCGGCCACGTGCTTGACGATGGCCAGGCCGAGCCCCGTACCTCCGGTGGCGCGGGAGCGGGCCGGGTCGACGCGGTAGAAGCGTTCGAAGACCCGCTCGCGGTCCTTCTCGGAGATGCCGATGCCCTGGTCGGTCACCGCTATCTCGATGAGGTCGCCGCCGGGGGCCGCCACGCGGCGGGCGGCGATGCCCACCCGCGTACGGGCCGGGGAGTAGTTGACCGCGTTCTCGACGAGATTGCCGAGGGCCGCGGCGAGCTGGCCGCGGCTGCCCCAGACGTGCAGGTCGGCGGTGCCTCCGGAGACCATGGTGATCTGCTTGGTGGAGGCGGTGTGCCGGGAGCGGTCGATGGCCTCGGCGACCAGCTCGTCCACCCGTACGGGCTCGGAGTCCTCCAGCGGGTCGTCGTTCTGCACCCGCGAGAGGTCGATGAGTTCCTGTACGAGATTGGTGAGCCGGGTCGCCTCTATCTGCATACGGCCGGCGAAGCGGGTGACCGCCTCGGGGTCGTCCGAGGCGTCCATGACGGCCTCGGAGAGCAGCGAGAGCGCACCTGTCGGAGTCTTGAGCTCATGACTCACGTTGGCGACGAAGTCGCGCCGTACCGCTTCGATACGGCGGGCCTCCGTCAGGTCCTCGACCAGGAGCAGCACCAGGCGGGAGCCGAGCGGTGCAACGCGGGCGGAGACGGCGAGGGCCTCGCCGCGTCCGGTGCCGCGCCGGGGCAGGTCGAGCTCGACCTGCCGTATCTCTCCGTCACGGCGGGTGTCGCGGGCCATGTTGAGCATGGGCTCGACGGCCAGTTTTCCGCCGCGGACCAGGCCGAGGGCGTACGCCGCCGAGCTGGCCTTCACCACGGAGTCGCTCTCGTCGAGAACGACCGCGGAGGAGCGCAGCACCGACAGCACGGTGTCGACGCCGGGCGGGAGCACGGCGTCCGTGTGCAGGGAGGTCCGGGTGGGTCGCGCCTGGTCGCGCTCGCTCCAGCGGAACGCCAGCATGGCGATCACGCCGGTGCACACCCCGGCGATCGCAGCCAATGCGGCGACCGCCGCGTTCACGTCCATGGCATCCAGGTTATGCGGGGTCGCGGACACTCTCCCAGCCGTCCGAGTGGCTGCTCGAACAGTCGTCGCCCAGAGTTCACCGAGGGGACGGTGCCGGTTCATTTGAACCGTTGAGGACGGTGGCCTGCGTCGCCCAGAGTTCACCGAGGAGAAAGAGGTCATTCACTTGAGGTGGACGCTCCTGACTTGTCGGGGGCCGAACGTGGGAGCGTGGGGGTCCGAAGCCCCACCCGGACCCCGGACGCTTGTGAGAGAGGGACATCGATGCGTGACGCGTACCACGAGGAACTTGACTCGATCGGCGAGGGCCTGGTCGAGATGGCCCGCCTTGTCGGGTCGGCGATCGGGCGCGCCACGACGGCGATGCTCGACGCGGATCTGAAGCTCGCGGAGAGCGTGATCGCGGCGGACCAGAAGGTCGACGACCTTCAGCACGACCTGGAGGCCCGGGCGATAGCGCTGCTCGCGCGGCAGCAGCCGGTGGCGACGGACCTGCGGATCGTGGTGACCTCGCTGCGGATGAGCGCGGACCTGGAGCGGTCGGGCGACCTGGCGCAGCACGTGGCGAAGCTGGCGCGGCTACGCTTCCCCGCCACGGCGGTGCCGCGTGATCTGCACGCGACGATCCTGGAGATGGGTCAGCTGGCGCAGCGCCTGATGGCGAAGGCGGCGGAGGTCATCATCACGAAGGACGTCGACCTGGCGCTCCAGCTGGAGCAGGACGACGACGAGATGGACCTGCTGCACCGGACGCTGTTCCAGCACCTGATGGACGACCGCTGGAAGCACGGCATCGAGACGGCGGTCGACGTGACGCTGCTGGGCCGTTACTACGAGCGGTTCGCGGACCACGCGGTGTCGGTGGCGAAGCGCGTGGTCTACCTGGTGACGGGCGAGCACGCGGACGAACTCCAGCAGTCGGACGCCCCGGTCGAGGGCGCGTAGCCCTCGGGCGGGCGGCGGATCGGGTGTGGGTGCGTAGCCCTCGGGCGGGCGGCGGATCGGGTGTGGGTGCGTAGCCCTCGGGCGGGCGGCGGATCGGGTGTGGGTGCGGCTTCGGCGTCGGGCCGGGGCCGGCCGCTGGGCCGGGGCCGCCGCTCGCTGCTCGGCGCGCGGAGGCGGATCGGGGCCGACCGCTGGGCCGTAGCCGCCGCCTGTACTCGGTCGGCGCCGCCCGCTGCTCGGCGGGCGGGCGCTTCTTCGGCGGCCTCGGGTCGGGGCCGGCCGCTTGGCCGTGGACGCCGCTCGCTGCTCGGCGCGCGGAGGCGGATCGGGGCCGACCGCTGGGCCGTAGCCGCCGCCTGTACTCGGCTGGCGCCGCCCGCTGCTCGGCGGGCGGGCGTTGCTTCGGCGGGGGCGCCCTCGGGTCGGGGTCGGCCGCTGGACCGTGGACGCCGCCCGCTGCTCGGCGGGCGGAGGCGGATCGGGGCGGCGACGCCCTGCTCTCGGCGGCAGCCGACCCTGGACGGGCGGTACCCGCCGGCGGGTACTGACTGGCGACTTGCGCTGCTCGACGGCAGCCCGCCGGGGCCAAGCGCGCCTCGGCGGCGAGGCGGTGGGCATGGGCGCTGGGTGGAGTGGGGGGCGTCGGGGCGTGGGCCGCGCCGGGGAGGCGCTCGCACTCCTGTGCGCCGTTGATGCGCCCGGTGACGTGGGCATGGAATGAGGGGAGGCGACGTACGCCTTCGAGGAGGGACGCTATGCCTGAATCCGCCACCACCGACCCCCAGCAGGAGACGCCGCGCGACACGGTCTTCCTGCCCGTCCTCGGCGCCTGCGGGTGCGGCTCGGGCTGCGGCTGCGGCTGCCAGTCCGGTGGGCCGTGCCAGTGCGGGGGCTGCTCCGGCTAGGGCACGCGTACGACGAGACGGTCCCGCCCGGTCCTCCGGGCGGGACTTCGTCGTACGGGCCCGGGCGTCACACGTCGAGGACACCCACGGTCTGGCCCCCGGTGGTCTCGCCGGTCGTACGGAAGCCCTGCTTGAGGTAGAAGTCCCCTGGCCCGTCCTCGCCCGGCTCCCACGACACGTACATCAGGCTGCCGCCGCGCCGCCGTATCTCCTCGCGGACGGCCTCGACGGCGAAGCGCCCGTACCCCTTGCCCTGGTGGTCGGCGGCGATGTTGAGCCGCCAGAGTCCGCTGCGGTAGTCGTCGGGGTCCTTCTTGGGTGCCCACTGGATGTCCAGGAAGGCCATCAGAAACCCGACGAGCTCGTCCCCGTCGAAGATCAGCCGCGGCCAGGCGGGCTCACCGAAGGCGTACGCCTCCGCCAGCGAGGTCGCGACCGGCGCGACGTTCTTCTCCTGGTGCGGATGGACGCGCAGCGCGAGGGCGGCGTCGATGTTCTCGGGAGTGATCTTCTCGAGGCGGAGCGATGAAGGCATGGCCCGGAGGCTACCGACCGTCCGTGAGCCCCGCCCACGCATTTCTCCCGAGCTCCCGAGCTCCGACCACCGCCCCCGCGACGGCCTCTCCTGAGGCCGCTGCTCACCCGCTCCGACCGCACCCCCGACGAGGCCCTCCGGACAGCCACTGCCCCTGCCTGCCGAGAGACGGCAGGCAGGGGCGGCACCCTGAGGCACGTCAGCTGCGACGCTTGCCCGCCTTCCCGTCCCGCTCGGATTCCTTGCGCCTCTGGACGGTGTAGGAGGACCAGTCGCCCCGATGCCGATCACACCTCGACGCGCCGATCATGGCGAGTCGCCGGCATCGGGTGCCCTTCTGCGTCGTCGCTCCACACTTGGACTGCGTACGCGCCACGATTCCCACCCCCGGTCTCGACGAACGTGCGGACGAGCCCAGCGTCGCCATGCGCCCGCCCCGCAGGGAAGGCGCGCGCGCTTGCGAACGGGTGCACGGTGGCTTCCCGTGGATGCGTCGGGGCGCACGCCGCCGGTGCGCGGGCGGCACGTGCGGCAGCGGCCGTACCCGACAGCGCCCCACGGGCGGCCCCGGGGCAACGACAAACCCCCTACCCGCTGAGAACCAGCAGGTAGGGGGTTCCTTCGTACCTCAGGGTTACTTCTTGCCCTGGGTCTGGCGGGCCCGTCTTCCGCCCCTGGTCAGAGAAGTGCGCACCTCGACTGACCTGCGGTCGAGCGGTCGTTGTTGGTCGATGCTGGTGGTCAGTGGTCGTCGCCGGAGGGCCCAGAGAGGGCCCAGCGCAGGGCTCTCCGTTCCACTAGCGATAGCGGTACGGCCCGCTAACGTTAGCGACCCCGCTAGCAGGCCAACTCGTCCGTGAGCAGCGCGTTAGCGGTTAGCGCCCGGGCCCGTCGGCACCTCGTAACGGGCGTACGGCCGGGGATGGTCCCCGGCCGGCGGGCCGCTATCGCCTGTCAGAACGAGAGCGTCCCTCGTCCAGCCGGAGCCGGAGCCAGCGCGAAGGCGTGGAGGTCGTCACGGCTCCGGTTGCGCCCGATCGGGTAGGCGGGGCCGATCGCCTCGGTGTGCTTGCGGCTGTCCATCCAGCTTCCGGCTACGTTCGCGGGGGGCGGAGGCCAGAGGAGGCTGCGATGACTGATCATCCGAACATTGGGGTGTTTCGGCGGACCTTTGCCGCGTTCACGGCGGGCGACATGGTGGCGCTGGCGGAGCTGTTCCACCCCGATGTGGTGTGGCATACCCCCGGTCAGGGCCCGCTGGCCGGCGAGTATCACGGTCGTGAGGCGACGTTCGATGCGTTCCAAAAAGAATTCCAGCTCTCAGGGGGCACGTACCGCCCACAACTCCATGATGTGCTCGCCAACGACATGCACACGGTCGCCCTGCTCCACGCCACGGCCTCGCGTGAAGGCAAGGAGCTCGACATGGATTACGTGATCGTCTTCCACATCCGAGACGGAAGGATCACCGAGGGCTGGGACCTCTGGTCCGATCAGCAGGCATACGACGAGTTCTGGTCGTAGCGACACCCAACCCGTCACTCAACGTGCGGCTCCACAGCAGCTGAGCCAGAACCCATCTGCGGCACTTCTACGCCTCGGTGCTGCTGGACGCCGGAGAGAGCATCAAGGCTGTCAGCGAGTACCTGGGCCACTCCGACCCGGGGCTCACGCTGAAGGTCTACGCCCACCTGATGCCGAGCAGTCGGGACCGCGCACGGCAAGCGCTCGGCAGGGCCCTGAGGCCGGACGACTCCCCGCGCTGAGGGCCCAGCGTGGGCCCAGAGAGAGAAAATGCCCCTGCCCTGCACCGTACGCGCAGGTCAGGGGCATGATCACTAGTCTTACTTCTTCTTGCCCTGGTTCTTCACGGCCTCGATCGCCGCCGCCGCCGCGTCCGGGTCCAGGTACGTGCCGCCCGGCTTCAGGGGCTTGAAGTTCTCGTCGAGCTCGTACGCCAGCGGGATGCCCGTCGGGATGTTCAGGCCCGCGATGGCCTCGTCCGAGATGCCGTCCAGGTGCTTGACCAGCGCGCGCAGGCTGTTGCCGTGGGCCGCGATCAGGACCGTCTTGCCGTCCAGGAGGTCCGGGACGATGCCGTCGTACCAGTACGGCAGCATCCGGTCGACGACGTCCTTCAGGCACTCCGTCCGCGGGCGCAGCTCCGGGGGGATCGTCGCGTAGCGCGGGTCGTCGGACTGCGAGAACTCCGTGCCGTCCTCGAGCGGCGGCGGCGGGGTGTCGTACGAGCGGCGCCAGAGCATGAACTGCTCCTCGCCGAACTCCGCGAGCGTCTGCGCCTTGTCCTTGCCCTGGAGCGCACCGTAGTGGCGCTCGTTCAGGCGCCAGGAGCGGTGGACCGGGATCCAGTGGCGGTCGGCGGACTCCAGCGCCAGCTGCGCCGTGCGGATGGCGCGCTTCTGGAGGGAGGTGTGCAGTACGTCGGGCAGCAGGCCGGCGTCCTTCAGCAGCTCACCGCCGCGGACCGCCTCCTTCTCGCCCTTCTCGGTGAGGTTGACGTCCACCCAGCCGGTGAACAGATTCTTCGCGTTCCACTCGCTCTCGCCGTGGCGGAGGAGGATCAGCTTGTACGGTGCGTCGGCCATGCGCCCGAGCCTAATAGACGCCCGACGATTGACGCGCACCGTCAATTCGCTGGCGTCCGGCACATGAGATGCGTAAGTTACGAGGGCCGCTAGAGGGACTTACACACACGGGGGCCGGCCACACATGTCCATCGACTCGCTCAGACGATCAGCTCGCGCGACCGTCTCCGGTCTTCCCGGCGGCTTCTGGTGGCTCTGGCTCTCCACACTGGTCAATCGCACCGGCGCCTTCGTCCTCACCTTCCTGTCGCTGTACCTGACCCAGGAGCTGGGGCACTCGGCCTGGTTCGCCGGCCTCGTCGTCGCCCTCCACGGTCTCGGCGGTGTCGCCGGATCCCCGCTCGGCGGGACGCTCGCCGACAAGTGGGGCCGCCGTCCGACCATGGTCACCATGCACCTGGTGACGGCCTCCTGCGCCGCCGCCCTCTCCCTGGTCACCACCGCCTGGGGCGTCGCCGCCGTCGTGCTGCTGATGGGCGTCTCGATGCAGGCCGTGCGCCCCTCCATCCAGGCCACCATCGCCGACATGGTCCCCGAGCACGACCGCCGCCGGGCCTTCGCCCTCAACTACTGGGCTCTCAACCTCGGCTTCGCCGTCGCCGCCTTCGGTGGTGGCGCCGCGATCTTCCTCGGCTACCGCACTCTCTTCCTCGTCGAGGCCGTGGCCACCACCCTCTGCGCCCTGATCGTCTTCCTGCGGCTGCCCGAGACCCGCCCGGAGGCCCGCCGCGACCCCGCCGGCGAGGTCGTGGAGAAGGACCGCGTCAGCGTCCTCGACGTCCTGCGCGACGCACCCTTCCGCACCCTCGTCCTCCTCAACCTCCTCGTCTGCCTCGTCTTCACCGCCCCCTGGGTCGGTCTGCCCCTCACGGTGGCGGAAGCCGGCCTGAACCCCGGCGCGTACGGCCTGGTCATCGCCACCAACGGCGTCGTGATCGTCGGCTTCCAGCTGCTGGTCAACAGGGTCACCGACAAGCGCTCGCCGGCGATGCTGCTCACCGTCTCCTCGCTGCTCTTCGCGCTCGGCACGGGCGCGACCGCGCTGGCCGGCACACCGCTGGTGTTCGCCGCCACCGTGGTCGTGTGGACCATCGGCGAGATGGTCCACGTCCCCACCAACGCCGCCGCCACCGCCAAGCTCGCCCCCGAGCACGCGCGGGGCCGCTACCAGGGCGTCATGGGCATGTCCTGGGCCCTGTCCGGCTTCCTCGCCCCGATCCTCGCGGGCTGGGTCGTGGACGGCCCGGGCACCGACACCCTGTGGGTGGCCTGCGGCGTCATCGGCTGCATCGCCGCCATCGGCTACGCCACGCGGCTCCGCAAGGCCCTGGACGAGGAGCCCGCACCCGCCCCGGTGAAGGCCGAGACGACGACGAGGACCGACGAGCTCGGCGCCCTCGCCAAGGCCGACGAGCCCGTCGCCCTCGCCAAGGCCGACGAGCCCGTCGCCCCCACCAAGGCCGACCAGTCCGAGTCACTCGCCCTCGCGGAGAAGACCGACAGCGGCGCCCTCAACGCCTGAGCATCCGCTGCGCCTCGTACAGGTTCCGGGGGCGGACCGCCCCCGGAGCCCCGTACGCCTCCACGCGCGCGTGGAGCTCGCCCGCGAAGTCCGGTACGTCGATCTGGTCGAACTCGCGCACTTCGCTGATACCGACCGTCGCGCTGTACGGGGCGATCGTGTCGATCTTGACGAGGCCCGCCCGACCGTTCGTCACGGTCACGTTCCAGTGGGTGAAGCGGGCGCCGTACAGCGGCCCGGCCGAGGCGTCCCCGCCGTGCCGGCCGTTGTTCTCGACCGTGATCTCCGTCCGTACGTTGGCGAACGGCATCCCCCGGTGGGTGTCGAAGGTGCCCATCTCCATCACCCCGCGCGACCAGACGTTGTAGCTGGACAGCCCCTCCACGTTGATGCCGTGGAGCTGGGTGCCCGCCGGGGCGGGGACCGTACGGGCCGCGATACGGAAGTCCTCGACGAGGTTGTCGTGGGCCCCTTCCCGGCAGAAGTACGGGTGATGGGAGCCCCGCCCCTCGACCCGGGTGCGCCGCAGTGTGCAGGCGGAGGCGGCGACCAGCCCGAAGCCGTTGTCGACATGGCGTACGACGACGTCTTCGGCCCAGCAGTCGTACGCGCACTGGAAGGTGACGCCGTTGTAGCCCTTGTCGAGGAGGTGCGGGGACTGCGGGGTCTCGACGGCTTCCAGGGTCAGCCCCTCGACGCCCGCGTCGGTGAGCGGCTCGGCGAGGGTGGTCAGCCGCGGGTCCCACTCCGGGCGGACGTCCAGCGGGAGGGGGCGTTCCAGCGTCGCCTTCCGGCCCTGTACGGACATCACCCGGACCGGCCACTCGTACGGCACGTACGAGGTCAGTTTGGTCTTGTCGTCCCAGGAGTACGCCTCGGGGCCCGCGCCCCCGCCCGCCATGTGCTCCAGGAGCGTGTGGCCCGCGTCGTCGGCGAGGCGGAGCAGAACCAGCTGTCCCCGCCGGAGGACTGACGGGTCGTCGACGGTCACGGACCAGTCGCCGCGCCGGGCGGGGCGGACGGTGGTCAGGGTCCGCCACTCGTCGCGCTGGTTGCCGGTCCAGCCCTCGAAGGGCCAGGCCCGGGCGCGGATCGCGGCGACGAGGGAGGCGTGCCGGGCGTGCGGGGCGAGCCAGATGAGGCCGCCGGCCCAGGACCAGGAGGACTTGTCGCCGCCGTAGCGCGAGCCGTAGGGGCCGACGAGTTCGGTGAGGTGCTTCGTCGCGAGGAGTTTCGTACGGGCGGATCCGGCGCCGCGCAGCACCACACCGCTGTGGGCCACGCGGATGAAGTCGTCGATGCGGTACGTGCCGGGCGGGACGAGCACCGTGCCACCGCCGCGCTCCCCCGCCTCGGCGAGGGCCCGGTTGATGGCGGCCGCGGAATCGGTGGAGCCGTCGGGGGTGGCGCCGTAGGAGAGGACGTCGGCGACGACCGGCGGCCGGGTGGCGCCGCGGCGGGCGCCGGCGCGGCCGACGTAGGGGATCTGGGGGTGGGTGTACGGGGAGCGCGCGTACTCCTCCCAGAGGGGGGAGGTTCCCGTCGGCCGGAAGCCGGTCGTGGCGGCCACTCCCACCGCCACCGCACCGCCCACGAACTGCCTTCTGTTGATTCCCATGAGCCCCGCCTTTCACGGATGTGAACGACATTCAGATGTGCGACGGCGGCGAGCATGGCACGGCCAGGGCAGGGTGCGGAAGGGGTCGTGCGCCTACGGGCGTGCGCCGATGGGCACACCGAGGGAACAGCCGTCAGTTCGAGGGCTTCTGGGTCAGATTCGTGAACGCGTCGAGGTTCCGGGTCGACTCGCCGCGCGAGACCCGCCACTCGTACTCGCGCCGGATCGCGCTCGCGAAACCCAGCTCCAGAAGGGTGTTGAAGGAGCCGTCCGCCGCTTCGAGGACGGAGCCGAGGAGCCGGTCCAGCTCGTCCGGCGTGACGGCGGCGAGCGGGAGCTTGCCGGCCAGGTAGATGTCGCCGAGGCCGTCGACCGCGTAACTCACGCCGTACAGCTTGAGATTGCGCTCCAGGAGCCAGCGGTGCACGCCCGCCTCGTTCTCGTCGGGGTGGCGGATGACGAAGGCGTTCAGCGAGAGGGAGTGGCGGCCGACACGCAGCGAGAGCGTCGTGAACAACTTGCGCGTACCGGGGAGCTTCACCACGTACGAGCCCGGCTCGGGTGACTCCCACTCCAGTTCGGCGTCCTTGAAGGTGTCCTCGATGACCCGCCGCACGTCCTCAGCCATGGTGCGAGCGTACGCGACGGCGATGATCGTGCATCGCCGCCGTGTACACGTCCGCCGTTCCGGAGGCCGCCGTGTCCCAGCCGAAGGACCCCGCGTGCCGGGCCGCCGCCGCGCCCATCCGGGCGGACAGTGCCGGGTCGGCCACGAACCGGCCGAGCGCCCGGGCGTAGTCGGCCGGGTCGTGCCCCGGGACGAGGAAGCCGGTGACGCCGTCCCTTACCGCCACCGGGAGCCCGCCGACCGCGGCCGCGACGACCGGAGTACCGGCCGCCTGCGCCTCTATGGCGACGAGCCCGAAGGACTCGCTGTACGAGGGCATGACCAGCACCGACGCCGCCCGGAACCAGTCCGCGAGGCGGTCCTGGCCGACCGGCGGGTGGAAGCGGACGACGTCCGCGATGCCCAGACGCGCGGCGAGCTTCTGCAGCCCCTCCGGCTTGGCGAGACCGCTGCCGCTCGGCCCGCCGACGACCGGCACGAGCATCCGCGAACGCAGCGACGGGTCCTCCTCCAGGAGCCGGGCCGCCGCCCGCAGCAGGATGTCGGGCGCCTTCAGCGGCTGGATGCGGCCCGCGAAGACGGGGATGAAGGCGTCGGCGGGCAGCCCGAGGCGGGCCCGCGCGGCCGCCCGGCCGTCGGCCGGGCGGAAGTGGTCGAGGTTGACCCCCGGATGCACGACCGCGACCTTCCCCGGCTCCGCCTCGTAGAAGCGGACGAGCTCGTCGGCCTCCTCCGCGGTGTTGGCGATCAGCCGGTCGGCGGCGCGGACGATCTGGGTCTCGCCGATCACCCGGGCCGCGGGCTCGGGGGTGTCGCCCGCGGCGAGGGCCGCGTTCTTGACCTTGGCCATGGTGTGCATCGCGTGCACGAGCGGGACGCCCCACCGCTCGGCGGCCAGCCAACCGACGTGGCCGGAGAGCCAGTAGTGGGAGTGGACCAGGTCGTAGTGGCCGGGGCGGTGGCCCGCCCACGCCTGCATCACACCGTGCGTGAAGGCGCAGAGCTGGGCCGGGAGCTCCTCCTTGGCCAGCCCCTCGTACGGACCGGCGTCCACGTGCCGGACCAGGACGCCCGGCGCGAGCTCGACGACCGGGGCGAGACCGCCGGTCGTGGCCCTGGTGAAGATCTCGACCTCGATGTTGATCGCGGCCAGCCGCTTGGCCAGCTCCACGATGTAGACGTTCATGCCGCCGGCGTCGCCGGTACCCGGCTGGTGGAGGGGCGAGGTGTGGACGCTGAGCATGGCCACCCGGCGCGGGGTCCGGGGGCGTCCGGGGAGCCGGAGCCGGGGCGGCGTCGCCAGGGAGCCGGCGAGCCGGGACACGTACTGGCTCACGTCGACGGTCCTTCCGCTGAGTGGGGGCGTAGCGGGCACTGCGGGGGATTGCGGGAACTGCGGGGTACTGCGGGGTACTGCGGGGTACTGCGGGAGTACGGGACTGCGGGACTGCGGGGACTGCGGGGACTGCGGGCACGGCGAAACGGACGGCGCACAGCGCCCTCCAAGCCGCACAACACCGGAATGGCACCATCCATTTCCGTTTTGCCAATTCATTGCCGTGACGGCACGGCGTGGCGCACCGCTTACGCTCGTTCCATGCCCCCGCGCACGACCCGCCCCCAGAGCTCCGCCTGGGGACACCCCCATGTCGCCTCGCCCGCCCCGGCCCGTCCCGTCGGCACGGCGACCCGCGGGACCACCAACCCCAACCGGCTGCGCCGCATGGACCGCTGGATCGCCGCCGTCCACGGACCCGCCCTGCGCCGGTCCGCCGAGCCGCCCGTCGCCGTCGACCTGGGCTACGGGGCCGCCCCCTGGACCGCCGTCGAGCTGCTCACCCGCCTGCGCACCGCCGACCCGCGCACCGAGGTCGTCGGAATCGAGATCGAGCCGGCCAGGGTCGCCGCCGCCGAGCCCTACGAGCGCGAGGGCCTCACCTTCGTGCACGGCGGCTTCGAGGTCCCGGTGCCGGGCGAGGTCGCGCTGATCCGGGCCGCGAACGTGCTGCGCCAGTACGACGAGGGCGAGGTCGCCGCGGTGTGGGCGCGGCTGTGCGCCCGGCTCGCCCCCGGGGGGCTGCTGGTGGAGGGGACCTGCGACGAGATCGGGCGGCGCCATGTGTGGGTGGCGCTCGACCGGAGCGGGCCGCTGACGGTGACCTTCGCGACCCGGCTCGGCTCGCTGGAGCGGCCCTCCGACCTCGCGGAGCGGCTGCCGAAGGCACTCATCCACCGCAATGTGCCGGGCGAGCCGGTCCACGCGTTCCTCCGGGACTTCGACCGGGCGTGGGCTGCGGCCGCTCCGTACGCCTCGCTCGGCGCGCGGCAGCGCTGGATCCGGACCGTACGCGATCTGGCGGCGGACTGGCCGCTGACGGACGGACACCGGCGGTGGCGGCAGGGCGAGGTGACCGTGCGCTGGGAGGCGCTGGCGCCTCGCTGAGAGACCGTCTTCGCCCTGCGCCCCGGGACGGCGCGCGCATCGCAACCCAGGGGCAGCCCCGCGCATCGCAACCCAGGGCAGCCCCGCGCATCGCAGCCCCGGGACGGCCCGCGCGCGTACCGAGGACCGTCCCTGCACTCCCGGCATCACCCCCGGGACCACCCGCGCACCGCCCCTGGGACCGTCCCTGCACCACCCCGGGGACGACCCGCACACCAACTGCCGGTGAATTCACGGGACGTCGGGAACGCAACTCCCACATCACTCGTCCCCTGTGGGGGACAGTGACCCGACAGGGACCGGTATCCCCTGTTGCTTTCACGTTTCGCATGGCACCATCGCCAAGGTCACTGCGAAGTTACTGACGGTAAATCAGATCCGGGACACATCAGGACCGTCCGAGGGGGAGCTTGTGAACCGACGCCGCTGCGCCACCGCCGCGATCACCGTGGTCTGTGCCCTGACGGTGCTGGCCTCTCCCGCGCTGACCCTTCAGGCCTCCGCCGCCCCGCGACCGCCCGCGGCACCCTCGGCGCCGCTGCCACCCGCGCCGCCGAAGAAGACCCTCGAAGAGGTACGCAAGGAGATCGACGGTCTGTACCGGCAGGCCGCCGCCGCCACCGACGCGTACAACCTCGCCGAGGAGAAGGCCAAGGAGCAGTCCGCCGAGATCGTGGAACTGGCCAAGATGATCGTGGCCGGCCGCGAGAAGATCGACGCGCTCAAGGCGCAGGCGGGTGCGGCGGCCCGCGCCCAGTACCGCAACGGCGGACTGCCGGAGGGCGCCCAGTTCGTCCTGACCGACGATCCGCAGCTCTTCCTCGACAACGCGGGCCGGCTCCAGCAGGGCCAGAAGGCCACCAAGGACCTGCTCGGCGAAATGACCAGGACACAGGCCCAGTTGGATGTCTACGCCAAGGAGGCGGGCATCAACTGGACCAAGCTCGAGGCCAACCGCGTGAAGCAGGCCGAGGCGAAGAAGGACATCGACGACAAGATCGCCGCGGCCAAGAAGCTGGAGTCCGAGCTGGCCGCCGAGGAGCGGGCGCGACTGCTGCGGCTCGAGGAGCAGGAGCAGTACAAGGCGCAGACCGCCTGGTTGAGCACCGGCGTCCTCAAGGGCCTGAGCGCCAAGGCGACTCCGCAGGGCAAGCAGGCGGTGGAGTACGCGACGGCGCAGATCGGCAAGCCGTACGTCTGGGGTGCGGAGGGCCCGGGTTCGTTCGACTGCTCGGGGCTGACCCAGCGGGCCTGGGGGGTGGCCGGCCGGGCCATCCCGCGCACCTCGCAGGAGCAGTGGCGGCTGCTGCCGCGCGTGGACATCAAGGACATGCGGCCCGGCGACCTGATCGTCTACTACAAGGACGCGAGCCACATCGGGATGTACGTCGGCAACGGCGCGATCGTGCACGCCCCGAGGCCGGGGCGGAACGTGACGCTCGCGGGGGCGGGCTCGATGGAGATCCTGGGAGTCGTCCGCCCGGAGTGAGCTGTACCGGAGCAGATCCGCCGCCCGGAGCGAGACGTTCCCGAGCAGATCCGCCGCCCGGAGCGAGACGTTCCCGAGCGGATCCGCCGCCCGGAGTGGGACGTTCCGGAGCAGATCCGCCGCCCGGAGTGGGACGTTCCGAAGGAAGCCCGCCGCCCGGAGTGGGACGTTCCGGAGCGAGACCACCCGTAATGCGGTGTTCCGAAGCGGGACCGCCCGGAGTGAGACGTTCCGCACCCTCGACGGGCGCGGTCCCACCCTCCCCGGGCGTGATGTTCATCATGGCCTCGAAGGCAACAACCTCCCCATGCGCGGCATATGCCAAGGGCTTGTCGGTCCTCGTGGCGTGATCGCCATTCCGCTGCCCGCCGGGGTACCGCTATGGTCCCGGTCAGGCGGGACGTCGTTCGTCGCCCTGCCGCCCTCGGGGGGAGGGAAGGATTCAAGACCGATGCCCGTACCCGTACCGCGACAGAGAAACGACTCTGCTGCGGCAGGCGCTGTCACCGCTGCCGCGGCCGCCCCGGCCGCCACGGCCGCGACCGGCACCGATCTCACCCTCCTGGTCGTCGAGGACGACCCGGCGGGTGCCCTTGCCGTACCCGAACTGCTCGACGCCGACGGGACCCGCGTCCGTATCCGCACCGCCCGCAACCTCACCGAGGCCGAGCGGCTGCTCACCGACGACGTGCACTGCGTCCTGGTCGACCTGGCCCTGCCCGGCCCCCGCGCGGCCGGTGACGACCCCCTGGCGCCCCTGCGGCACGTCCTGCGGCTCGCGCCGCGCCACGCCGTCCTGGCCCTCGCGGCCTCGGCCGACGCGGCGCTGGCGGCGGAGGCCGTACGGGTCGGGGCCCAGGACCACCTCTTCCGCGAGGAGCTCGACGGCCGGCTGCTGAGCCGGGCCATCCGGTACGCGGTCGAGCGCAAGCGGGCCGACGCGGTGCAGGTGAAGCTGACCGAGTCGCGGCTGCGGGCCCAGGAGAACGCACGCCTTGAGCGCGGGCTGCTCCCCACCCCTCTCCTGGAGGGCTCCGAGCTGCGCTTCGCGGCCCGCTACCGGCCCGGTCGCTCGCGCGCCCTGCTCGGCGGGGACTTCTACGACACCGTCCGGACCCCCGACGGCACGGTCCACGCCATGATCGGCGACGTCTGCGGGCACGGCCCGGACGAGGCCGCGCTCGGCGTGGAGCTGCGTATCGCGTGGCGGGCGCTGACCTTCGCCGGCCTGTGCGGGGACGAGCTGCTCTCGACGATGCAGCAGGTCCTGGAGCACGAGCGGGAGAGCGAGGAGATCTTCGCGACGCTCTGCACGGTCGACATCGCCCCGGACGGGCGCCGCGCGGGCCTGTGCCTGGCCGGACACCCCTCCCCGCTGATCGCCCGGCAGGGCAAGGCGGCACGGCTGCTGCCGTACGAGGACGGCGGCCCGGCCCTCGGACTGCTGCCGCGCGCCCGCTGGCCGCGGCGCCAGGTGGAGCTGGGTGGGGCGTGGAGCCTGCTGATGTACACCGACGGCCTGATCGAGGGCCGCTCGGCGGGCCCGGGTTCGCCGCGGCTCGGCCAGGACGGGATGGTCGAGATGATCAACCGGCAGCTGGCGGAGGGCCTGCGGGGCGAGGAGCTCCTGGAGGCGGCGGTGACCGAGGTGCGCGCGCTGAACGGCGGGGAGCTGACGGACGACGTCGCGGTCCTGGCACTGGAGAGGGCCCGGGGATGACCCCCGGGCCCTTGGGTCCGCTCGCGCGTCCTCCAGCTCCACCGGCCTGTGCCGCCACGGGCCGCCCCGCGGCTCCACCGGGCCCGTGTCTCCACCAGCCTGTGGCTCCTACCGGCCTGTGTCTCTACCGGCCTGTGACTCCTACCGGCCTGTGTCTCTACCGGCCGCCGTTGTAGGGCCCGTACGGCCCGTCGCTGCTGGAGCCGCCGCGCCGGCCGCCTCCACCTCCGCCGGAGATCTGCTTGATCGCGGGCCGGACGTCGACCATGAAGACGATGGCGGCGATGAGGCCTGCGATCTGCAGGAAGAGCATGCCCAGAACCAGGTTCAGGACGAGGTTGATGCTGAGGATGATCAGCCAGAACTTCTTGGTCTGCTTGTCGGCCGCGCGATACGCGTCCTCGCGTGCCATGGCGGCGAAGACGAACGAGACGAGGGCGAAGCCGAGGAAGACCAGGTCGGTCACCAGTGAGAGACCGAGGTCGAATCCGTCGCGCAACATGTCTAACCGCCTAGTCGGTGAAGTGAGCGCCTCGCGGCCAAGGTACCCGGTACAACGCACCGGGCACCCTGATTGGTGCCCCGCCCCGCCCCGCCTTACTTCTCGGCGGCGACGGTCTTCTTGGCGACCGGCTTGCGGGCGGTGGTCTTGCGGGTGGACTTGGGCGCCTCGGCCTTGGCAGCAGGCTCCTCCGCCTTGGTCTCGGCCTTGGCCGCCGGCTTGGCCTCCGGCTCGGGCTCGACGACGACAGCGATCTCGGTGATCTCCTCGGCCATCTCACCGCGCCACGCCCTCACGGCCTCCTCGCCGTGCGCGGCGACCTCCTCGTACTTCTCGCGCGCCTTGACCGCGTACTCGGCGGCGACGCCGACGCCCCGAAGGGCCAGGTCCTGGGCGGTCTCGCCGAGCTTCTTCAGGTCGGTGTCGAGGCTGCCGACGACCTCGGCGAACTTCGACTGCACGGTGGCCTGGGCCTCCTTGGCCCGGTCGGCCACCTTGTCCTGCACGGCCTTGGGGTCGGTCTTGCGCACGGCGTCGATCCGCGCGGGCGCCTCGGCGGCGATCTGCTCGATCAGCCCCGGGACCTTCTTGGCCTGCTGGACGGCGAGGTCGGCGGTGCCGGCGGCGAAGTAGAGGGGGGTACGCAGTTCTTCGATGATGGCCATGGGTGTGGTCCTCCCGGATGTGTACGTACTAGCTCACGGTTCGTTCGGCATCGGGAGCGGCGTCGTCACCGTCGACGGTCTCGGCGGCGCTCTCAGCAGCGTTCTCGGCGGCGTTCTCCTTGCGGAAGGAGTCGTAGATCTGGAGCAGTACCTGCTTCTGCCGCTCGTTGATCGAGGGATCGGCGAGGATGACGGCGCGCGTCTCCAGCTCGTCCCGTTCCTTCTCGTCGAGAATCCCGGCCCGCACGTAGAGAGTCTCGGCGGAGATCCGCAGCGCCTTGGCGACCTGCTGGAGCACCTCGGCACTGGGCTTGCGCAGTCCCCGCTCGATCTGACTCAGATACGGATTGGACACCCCGGCGGCCTCCGCGAGCTGCCGCAACGAGAGCTGCGCGGTGCGCCGCTGCTCGCGGAGGTACTCGCCAAGATTGCCGACGTTGAGTGATGCCATGCCCCGACGATGCCATCGCCTGCTAACTATTGCAAGCACCTGCTTGCAAGAGTGTCGCGGCTCACCGGCGTCACGGACACAGCCGCCCCAGGAGCCCCGGGACGCGTTCGACGCATGGGTCGCCGCCTTCCGGCCCGAGGCGGGCGGGGGAGCCCCGCCGCCCTGATCCACCGCTCGCGGGCTGTCGGCCGCAGGTGGGCCGCCTACGGGAGGATCGAGTCCACGTACCCGCCGTCCACCCGCAACGCACCACCGGTGGTGGCGGAAGCCTGGTCGGAGGCGAGGTAGACCACCATGTTGGCGATCTCCTCAGGTTCGATCAGGCGCTGGATCAGCGACTGCGGGCGGTACTCGCGCATGAACGCGCGCTGCGCCGCGTCCCACGGCAGGTCGCGGTCGACCAGCTCGTACACGAACTCCTCCACGCCACCGGTGTGGGTGGGCCCGGCGATCACCGAGTTGACCGTGACCCCGGTGCCGGCCGCCTGCTTGGCGAAGCCGCGCGTGACGGACAGCAGCGCCGTCTTGGACATGCCGTAGTGGATCATCTCGGCCGGGACGACCACCGCCGAGTCGCTGGCGATGTTCTGGATCCGGCCCCATCCGCGCTCGCTCATACCGGGCAGGTACTGACGGATCAGCCGCACCGCGGCCAGCACGTTCACCTCGAAGTAGCGGCGCCATTCGTCGTCGCTGATCTCCAGCGGGTCGGCGGGGCCGAAGATGCCGAGGCTGTTCACCAGGATGTCCACCTGGGGCAGCGCGTCGGCCGCGTGGCGCGCGCCCTCCTCGGTGGTGATGTCGGCGACGACCGCGACGGGCTCCGCGCCGGGCGCGTCACGACGGATGTCGGCGACGGTCCTCTCCACCCGTTCCTCCGTCCGGCCGTTGACTCCGACCCGCGCCCCGGCCCGGGCCAGGCCGGTGGCGATGGCGG
Source organism: Streptomyces sp. NPDC039609 (assembly GCF_055596705.1). Taxonomy (NCBI): domain Bacteria; kingdom Bacillati; phylum Actinomycetota; class Actinomycetes; order Kitasatosporales; family Streptomycetaceae; genus Streptomyces; species Streptomyces sp. NPDC039609. The sequence goes on along the minus strand of NZ_JBVIUJ010000013.1, from coordinate 71,080 downwards.
CGCCGATGCCCTGGGTGGAGCCGGTGACCAGCGCGGTACGTCCTGTCAGATCGATGCGCATGAGCAGACCTGTCCTTACAGCTCTCGTGCGGGTGTGCGGGGGTCGTGATCAGTTCCCCTACCCGGTCCGCGCCCGCCGCAACGGGACTTCCCCCCTCCCGCCCTTCGGACGGCCCCGGAAAACGGACGCCTCCGGAAGACGTGCGACGATCAAGGCGTGGAGCGGTGGCCGCCGCCGAACTTCCCGAGAATGGGCCCGATGGACGACGACGAGGTACGCGCGCGTTTCGACGGTCGTGCCCGCGTCGAGTTGATCCTGGGCGATGTCACGGCCTCGAGAAGGCGCCGGATCGAGGAGATCGCCCACGCGCTCGGCTACCGGCCGCTCGCCGTCCACAACCTCGGCTACGGCCGCGTCCGACTCGACCACGCACGTGACGAGGACCCGCGCGCACGCCGCCGCGCCGAACTGACCGTCGCCCGGCTGCGCGCCGGCGGTCCGCTGCTGCCGGCGGTCGAGCCGCCTCCGCCCCCGCCATGTGCCACGCCTCCCCCGCCGCCCTCGGCGCCCTCGCAGACCCGGCCCCGGCAGCCCGGCCGCCCCTGGTCGGCGCCGCCCCCGCCACCGCCCGTCGCGGCTCCGCCCGGACCGCGGATTCCACCCCCGCCGCCCTTCCCGCCGCCTCCGCCGCCCGCGCCTCCGGCCAACTGACGGTCCTTCGCGGAGACATGGGCCCACGCGGCCACGCCGGCTCCTCCTCGAACCCCTGCCGCCACGACGGGGCGAAGGCGACGGCGAAGGCCAAGGCGATGGCCGGATGTGACAGAGAGCCGTCATTGCGGTCATCGGGCGGCCTCGCCACGATGGACGCATGTCCCCCGCATCCCCCGCACACCGCGTCGTCATCGCGGTCTTCCCCGACGTCGACCTGCTCGACGTCACCGGCCCGGCCGAGGTCTTCGCCCTGGCCAACCGGGAGACCGGCGGCCGGGCGGGTTACGCGGTCCGGCTGGCGGGTCCCGGCGCCGAACCGGTCGTCACCTCGGCCGGGGTGCGCCTGGTGCCGGACCTGACCTTCGCCGAGGTGGGGGCCGCGGTGGACACGCTGCTGGTGCCCGGTGCGGTGGACCTGGGCCCGGACGGTCCGGTGGCCCGGGTCGACGACACCGTCGTGGAGTGGGTGAAGGCCACCGCTCCGCACGCACGGCGCATCGCCTCGGTGTGCGTGGGTGCGCATCTGCTCGCGGCCGCCGGGCTGCTCGACGGGCGGCGGGCGACCACGCACTGGTCGACCGCGGCACAACTCGCCGCCGAGCACCCGCGGGTGAGGGTCGACGCCGATCCGATCTTCGTCCGCTCCGGCCGGGTGTGGACCGGGGCGGGCATCAGCACCTGCATGGACCTGGCGCTCGCCCTGGTCGCCGAGGACCACGGCGAGGAGTTGGCGCTGGCCGTGGCCCGACAGCTGGTGATGTACCTCAGGCGGCAGGGCGGCCAGAGCCAGTTCAGCGTGCCGCTGAGCCGACCGGTGGCGGCCCGCAGGGACATCGACGAGCTGCGCGTGTTCATCACTGAGCACCTCGACGGCGATCTGTCGGCGCCCGCACTGGCCGAGCGCATGTGCCTGAGCGAGCGTCACTTCGCCCGCGTCTTCCGCCAGGAGACGGGCACCAGCCCTGCCTCCTACGTGGAAGCGGCCCGGGTCGAGGCGGCCCGGCGCCTGCTGGAGACCACCGACCAGCAGCTGGAACAGATCGCGTCGGCGGTCGGGATGGGCTCGGTGGAGACGCTGCATCGCGCGTTCCGCAAGCAGATCAGCACCACCCCGGCCGCCTACCGCCGCCGCTTCCGCACCACTGCCTGACCCGCACCACTTCCCGACCCGCGCCGCCGCCGCTTCCGCACCACTTCCCGACCCGCACCACCGCCGCTTCCGCACCACTTCCCGACCCGCACCACCGCCGCTTCCGCACCACTTCCCGACCCGCACCACTTCCGGACCGCACCACTGCCTGACCCGCACCACCGCCGCTTCCGCACCACTTCCCGACCCGCACCACTTCCGGACCGCACCGCTCCCCGACCCGCACCACCTCCTGACCCACACCACTTCCCGACCCAAACCTCTTCCGAACCGGCGAGCCGCCGCGACCGCGGCCTCGCCATGCCGCCACGCCTGATTCCCTCCCGAAAGGAACCTCTCCTCCATGAACGCCTCCGCGACCCTCCGCAGCGTGATCGGCCTCGACAACACGCTGCCCCGCCTCGGCGACACCACCCTGATCATGATCGACTTCCAGAACACCTACCGCTCCGGCGTCATGGCCCTCGAAGGCGCCGAGCCCGCCCTGGCCGCAGGGGCCCGCCTGCTCGCCGCCGCCCGCTCGGCGGGCACGCCGGTGGTCCACGTCGTCAACGACGGCGGCGAGGGCACCCCGTACGACATCCGTGCCGAGATCGGCGCGATCAGCCCCGAGGTGGCGCCGGCCGAGGGCGAGGCCGTCGTCGTCAAGCAGGTCCCCAACGCCTTCCACGCCACCGACCTGGAGAAGACGCTGCGTGACCTGGGCGCCGGACCCGACCTGGTCCTCGCCGGGTTCATGACCCACATGTGCGTCACCTTCACCGCACAGGGCGCCTTCAACCTCGGCTACCGGCCCACCGTCGTCGCCGAGGCGACCGCCACCCGCTCCCTGCCCGCGCCCGACGGCGGCACGGTGCCCGCCGCCACGCTCCAGACGAGCAGCCTGACCACCATCGCCGACCTCTTCGGCCTCGTGGCACCCACCGTCGACCACCTCACCGGCGCAGCGTGACGCGGAGCGCAGCAGGGAGCACCTCCACGGAGCGCGCACTCGCCTCGACGCGAGGGTCGTCCCTTTTCCGATAATCCGCTACGGATCGACCTTCGCTACCCTGGCGACCATGACCGCCATGGCGCCCACCCGCACCGAACCCGACCTCTCCTTCCTCCTCGACCACACCAGCCACGTCCTGCGTACGCAGATGAGCGCGGAGCTCGGGGAGATCGGGCTTACCCCCCGGATGCACTGCGTCCTCGTCCACGCCCTCGAGGAGGAGCGGACACAGGCGCAGCTCGCCGAGATCGGCGACATGGACAAGACCACGATGGTGGTGACCGTCGACGCGCTGGAGAAGGCCGGGCTGGCCGAGCGCAGGCCGTCCAGCACCGACCGGCGGGCACGGATCATCGCGGTGACCGAGGAAGGGGCGAAAGTCGCCGCGAAGAGTCAGAAGATCGTCGACGGGGTGCACGAGAGCGCCCTCACCTCCCTGCCCGACGACGAGCGCGAGGTGCTACTACGAGCACTGAACCGCCTGGTCACAGGGCATCTGGCAACACCCGCCGAGAGCTCCAGGCCGGCCCGTCGGGCGCGCCAGAAGGGGTAGCGGACACCAGCCGGAACAGCGACCACCCGACTCTCGATCCGTAGAAGATAGTCTGCAACAAAACTATCTGCTACGGTCTCTCCTGTTGGACCCGACGACAGGAGAGACCGCCATGCCTGCCACCTCAGCCCCCGCGGCGACAGCCGTCCCCTCGCGCTCCCGCTGGCTCGCCCTCGGCGTCCTGGCCACGGGGATGCTGATGACGATCCTCGACGGCAGCATCGTCACCGTCGCCATGCCGGCCATCCAGAGCGACCTCGGCTTCACCCCGGTCGGACTCAGCTGGGTCGTCAACGCCTACCTCATCGCCTTCGGCTCGCTGCTCCTGCTCGCCGGCCGCCTGGGCGACCTGATCGGCCGCAAGCGGATGTTCCTCGCGGGTACGGGACTGTTCACCGCCGCCTCACTCCTCGCCGGCGTCGCCACCTCCCCCGGCGTCCTCATCGCAGCCCGTTTCCTCCAGGGCGTCGGCAGCGCGATGGCCTCCGCCGTCAGCCTCGGCATCCTCGTCACGCTCTTCACCGCGCCGCGCGAACGGGCCAAGGCCATCGCCGTGTTCAGCTTCACCGGCGCGGCGGGAGCCTCGATCGGCCAGGTCCTCGGCGGCGTCCTCACCGAGGCGCTCACCTGGAACTGGATCTTCTTCATCAACCTCCCCATCGGCATCGCGGCGCTTCTCGTCGCCCTCCCCGCGCTACCGGGCGACCGCGGGCCCGGCGTGAAGGCCGGAAGCGGCGCGGACGTCCCCGGCGCGCTGCTCGTCACCACCGGCCTGATGCTCGGGATCTACGCGGTCGTCAAGATCGAGGAGTACGGCGCCGCTTCGGCCCACACCCTCGGCCTGGGTGCCTTCTCCCTCGCCCTCCTCGGCGGCTTCCTCGTCCGCCAGACCAGGACCGCGAACCCCCTGCTGCCACTGCGGATCTTCCGCTCACGCAGCGTCTCGGGCGCCAACCTGGTCCAGATGCTGATGGTCGCCGCGCTCTTCTCCTTCCAGATCCTCGTCGCGCTCTACATGCAGAAGGTCCTCGGTTACGGCGCGGCCAAGACCGGTCTCGCGATGCTGCCGGCCGCGGCCGTCATCGGCGCCGTGTCCCTCGGCGTCTCCGCCCGGCTGATCGCCCGCTTCGGCGAGCGCACCATCCTGCTCACCGGCCTCGCCCTCCTCGTCGGCGTCCTCGGACTGCTGACCCGGGTGCCCGTGAACGCCTCGTACGTCACCGACCTGCTGCCCGTGATGCTGCTGGCCGCCGGCTTCGGCCTCGCGTTCCCCGCCCTCACCTCGCTCGGCATGTCGGGCGCGAAGGAGGAGGACGCGGGCCTCGCCTCCGGCCTGTTCAACACCACCCAGCAGATCGGCATGGCGCTCGGCATCGCGGTGCTCTCCACCCTGGCCGCCTCCCGCACCGAGTCCCTCACCGCGGCGGGCCGCCCCGCCGCCGAGGCCCTGACCAGCGGCTACCACCTGGCCTTCGGGGTCGGTGCCGCCCTCGTCCTCGCCGCCTTCGCGGTCGCGCTCACCGTCCTGCGGCAGCCGAACCGCGGAGAGACGAAGAGCCGGGAGACGCGGGCCCAGGAACCGGAGACGCGGGAGCCGAAGACGCGGGAGCGTGAGACGCGGGAGCCGGAGACGCAGGAGCCGAAGACGCAGGAGCCGAAGACGCAGGAGCCGAAGACGCAGGAGCCGAAGACGCGGGAGCGGGAGACGCGGGAGCGGGAGACGCGGGAGCGGGAGACGCGGGAGCGGGAGACGCGGGAGCGGGTCGCAGAGCCCGCCTCGTGAGGGCCACCCCCGCCAGCACGACCGCCATCCCGGCCACCACCCGTACCGTCAGCGGTTCGTCGAGCACGAGGGCCCCGAGCGTCACCGACACCACCGGCAGCAGATAGCCGACGGTCGCGGCGCTCGTCGGGCCCTCGTCCGCGATCATCCGGTAGTTGAGGTGGAAGGTGAGACCGGTGGCGAAGATCCCCAGGACGACGACCGCGAGCACCCCCGTCCACGTCAACCGGGCCTCGCCACCGGAGGCCAGGGCGGGCACGCTCAACGCCGTCGCCGTCAGCAGCTGCGCGGCGGAGAGCGCCAGCGGCGCGGTGCCCCGGTCGGTGAGCCGGCGGGCCATGTACGCGAAGGCCACCGCGTAACTCGCCGAGGCCGCGAGCAGGGCGAGCGCGCCGAGGCTCATCAGACCGCCGTCGCCGCTCCACGGGGCGAAGATCAGCAGCACACCGCCGAAGCCGAGGACCAGACCGCAGACCCGCGCCGCGGACAGCGGGCGCTCCGTACCGAGAGCCAGGCCGATGAGCAGGGACCACAGTGGGGTGGTGGCGTTGAGGACGCCCGCGGTACCGCTGTCCACGGTCTGCTCGCCCACGCCGAACAGGAAGAACGGCAGGGCGTTGCAGAAGAAGGCCGCGACGACAAGCCGCCCCCAGGTCCCCCGGTCCCGGGGCAGCCGCTGCCGCGCCGCGTACGCGAGGGCGAGGAGCACGCCCGCGCCGAGCAGACACCGTACGAAGGTGATCCACCCCGGGGTGAGGCCGTGGTCGAGGGCCAGTTTGATCCACAGGAAGCCGGAGCCCCAGAGCAGGGCCAGGACTGCCATCCGTATCGCCGATGTCATGGCCTCCACGGTCCTCGCCACGACTCGACAGGACAAGCGAAGAATCATGCATCCAGCGTTAAGCTGTGCTACATGCTGGATGTGAGACGTATGCAGGTGCTTCGGGCGGTGGTGTCCAGCGGTTCCGTCACCGCCGCCGCGGCGAACCTCGGCTACACCCCCTCCGCCGTGAGCCAGCAGATCGCGGTCCTGGAGAAGGAGGCCGGCATCGCCCTGCTCGAACGCTTCGGCCGGGGAGTCCGCCCGACCGCGGCGGGGCGGCTGCTCACCGAGCACGCGGCCGTGATCGGCCGGCAGGTCGCGGAGGCGGAGACGGCCCTCGCCGATCTGCGGGCAGGCCGCACCGGGCAGATCGTGGTGCGCTACTTCGCCACGGCGGGCGCCGATCTCGTCGCCCCCGCCCTGGCCCGGTTCCGGGACGAACACCCGGGTGTGCGGGTCGACTTGCGGCTGGTCGGCGAGTCCGCGACGGACGAGGAGGAGCAGGCGGACCTCACCCTCGCCGTACGGCCCCGGGGCACGGCCGGCGAGGGGGTCGGGCTCGTCCATCTCCTCGACGATCCGTACCGCGTCGTGCTGCCCAAGGGCCACCCGCTCGCCGACCGCCGGACCGTCGAGCTGGCGGAGCTCGCCGACGAGCCCTGGGTCGGCAGCGAGCGGCCGGGCCCGTGCCTCGACGCCGTCCTGGCGGCGTGCGCGGCGGCCGGGTTCACCCCGGACATCGCGGTGGAGTGCGAGGAGTACGCCACCGCGCAGGGCTTCGTCGCGGCCGGTCTCGGCATCAGCCTGGTGCCCCTGCTGGGCCTGGGCAGCCGCCATCCGCAGGTGGTCGTCCGCCGGGTGCGCGGCCCGGAGCCGGTCCGCTCGATCCACGCGGCGGTACGGGAATCCTCCCTGGCCCTGCCTGCGGTACGCGATCTCCTGGCAGCGCTTCGGAGCGACCGACCCGGCCGGTGACGGCGCTCCGGAGCGACTCACCGGCCCGACGACGGCGCTCCGAAGCGACCGATCGACCGACGGCAGCACTCCCCGAGCGACCGATCCACCCAACCGCAGCACCCCCCGAGCGACCGATCGGCCCGGTGACGGCCCCCCGAGCGACCGATCGACCCAACCGCAGCACTCCCCAAGCGACCGATCGGCCCGGTGACGGCCCCCCGAGCGACCGATCCACCCAACCGCAGCACCCCCCGAGCGACCGATCGGCCCGATGACGCCCTCCCGAGCGACCGATCGACCCAACCGCAGCACTCCCCAAGCGACCGATCGGCCCGATGACGCCCTCCCGAGCGACCGATCGACCCCACCGCAGCACTCCCCGAGCGACCGATCGGCCCGGTGACGGCCCTTCAGGAGACGTGACCGCCCGGTCACCGCACCTCAGAGAGCCTGAGCCCCCGCCAGGCAGGCGGGCAGCGGCTCGCCGTGGACGATGTCCAGCCGGGAGACGGCCCGGGTGAGCACGACATAGAGCCGGTGCAGGCCCCGCTCCTCGGCCGCCACGATCGCGGCGGGCTCGGCGACGACGACGTGGTCGTACTCGAGCCCCTTCGCCGTCGTCGCCGGCAGCACGGACAGCCGCGAGCCCCCGGCCCCCTCCAGCACCCCCTCCAACGCCCGCGCCAGCGGCCCGACCTGGTCCTCCGCCGCGATCACGCCCACCGAGCCCTCCTTCGCCAGCGCCGCGCGGACCGCGCCGACGACGCCCGCGGCCACGTCCGCGACCCGGGCGACCGTCACCTCCCCGTCCGCGCGCAGCGACCGCCCGGCCGGCACGTCCGTCCCCAACTCCGGCAGCAGCCGGTTGGCGAGCTCGACGATCGCGGCCGGGACCCGATAGCCGGTGGTCAGCGGCACGATCTCGGCCTCCGGCTTGCCCAGATGGGCCAGTTGCTCGCGCCAGTCGCGCGCCGCCCACGGGGTGGTCCCCTGAGCCAGGTCGCCGAGCACGGTCAGCGAACCGAAGACCGCGCGGCGGGCGACCGCCCGACACTGCATCGGGGACAGGTCCTGGGCCTCGTCGACGACGACATGGCCGTAGCCCTCGGGGCGGGCGATCAGCCCGGCCACTTCGTCGAGCAGGACGAGGTCGGCGGCGCTCCACTTCGCCGAGCGGGGGGAGCGGGGCGGTTTCGTCCAGCGGATCGCGTCCCGTTCGGGCTCGGACAGCGCCTCGTCGCGCGGATCGGTCAGGACCTCGGTGAGCACCTCCTGGGGTGTCGTCCTCGGCCAGCAGGCGTCCACGAACGCCGAGACCGGCCGGGCCCGTTCGATCCTCCTCACCCAGGTATTGCCCAGGGGGCCGGCGCGCCGTTCCGCCGCGAGCTGGAGGACGCGCACGACCCGGGCGCGGACGCGTTCGCGGCCGGTGGCGTAGGGCGGGGCCTCCTCCCGTACCGCCGTGACGATCTCCGCGAGCTCCTCCGGCCCGATGCGCAGCCGGAGCGGGCCGTCGGCGAGGGTCAGCTCCCCTTCGGGGACGGCCACGCGCGCGTACAGGGCCCGGCGCAGCACCCCGGCCATGCGGAGGTCGTGCTTGACCCGCGCCGCCGTCTCGCCGTCCGTCGCACGCACTTCGTGGAGGGCGATCTCCTCGTCGACGGTCGACTGCCGGATCCCGGTCTCGCCGAGGGCGGGCAGCACCTCGGAGATGTAGGAGAGGAACGTGCGGTTGGGGCCGAGGACGAGGAGGCCGGAGCGGCGGACGCGCTGTGGGTGGGTGTAGAGGAGGTACGCGGCCCGGTGCAGGCCGACGGCGGTCTTGCCGGTGCCCGGCGCGCCCTGCACGCACACGGAGGCGGTGGGCTCGGACCGTACGAGATCGTCCTGTTCGGGCTGGATGGTGGCGGCGATGTCCCGCATCGGACCGACGCGGGGCCGCTCGATCTCCCCGGACACCAGGGGGCTGAGTCCCGGATCCTCGCCGGCGGCGAGGTACTCGTCCTCCAGGCCGGTCAGATCGGCCGAGTCGCCCAGGCTGTACGGGGCCCAGCCGAACCGGCGCCTCCGGACCAGGCCCTGCGGGTCGTGGGATCCGGCCTGGTAGTAGGCGCGGGAGACGGGGGCGCGCCAGTCGACGACGAGCGGCGGGGCGGCCGGGTGCTCGGCGATCCGGCGGCGGCCGATGTGGTGGGTCTGGCCGTCCTCGCGGTCGAGGCGGCCGAAGAAGAGGGGGCCGGGCGGCTGCTCGCCGAACTCCTTGGCCTGGGTGCGCAGGTGGTAGCCGAGCGCCTCGGCGTCGGCGCCGGAGGCGGCGGCGTTCTCGCCGATGACGACCTGTTCGGCCACGTCCTCGGCCATCCGGGCCAGGGCTGCGTGGCAGGCGTCGTGGTGGGTCCGTTCCTGGAGGAGTTCATGGTCGAGAGACGTCATGCGCCCACCCTAGGCGAATAACGTTACCGAGTTAAATTTCTTATCGAGTCACAGGTAGCAGGGTCACCCGTACGCGAGACCGTCCCGCAGCGCACGGAAGGCCCCTTCGGCAGCCGCCACCGCATCCGGATGCACGGCGTCCGCGCTCTCCCCCGCCGCGATCCGGCGCACGTTGTCCTCCGCCAGGATCCGCAGGACGGCCACGATCTGACCGGCCGCGAGCCGCGCCTCCAGGCCGGGACCACCGCCGCCGGGACCACCGCCGTCGAGCGCTTCCGCGAGGGCCGCCTCCGACCGGCTCTGGTACGCGTGGAGCCGCGCGACCAGCGCCGGAGTGCCGTACAGCAGGCGCTGGAAGGCGAGGACGGCCGGGTGGTCACAGAGCCCGGTCACCGGCTCGTGCCGCTCCAGACCGGCGAGGACGTGCGCCCGCAGCGCGTCGAGCGGCGCGACCCCCTCGCCACGCCCGGCCACCACCCGGGCCGCCTCGTCCTCGTGGTCCGCGAACCGGTAGAGCGCGAGGTCCTCCTTGCTCGGGAAGTACCGGAAGAGCGTCGGCTTGGAGACCTCGGCCGCGGCCGCGACCTCGGCGACCGAGACGGCGTCGAAGCCCTTCTCCAGGAAGAGCGTGATGGCGGCCTCCGAGATGGCCTGCCGGGTCCGCTCCTTCTTCCGCTCCCGAAGCCCGGTCACTTCCCGCCCTCCCTCTCCACCAGCAGCGCGACCCCGTCGAGGATCCGCTCCAGACCGAAGCGGAACTCGTAGTCCGGCTCGTCGGGCTCGTCCATCACGCCCGAGTCGAGCATCCGCGCCACCGCCGGATAGCGGGCCGGATCGGCGAGGCGCCGAAGGGTGTGGCCGTAACGGGCGAGCACCTCCTCGGGACCCTGCCCGCTCGCGCTGATGACGGCGGCGAGGTCGGCCATCATCAGTGCCTCGTTGCGCACGAATCCGCCGACCAGCATGATCACCGAGATCTTGGCGCCCTCGTCGAGGCCGGTGCCCTCCAGGGCCTCCATCGCCCGTTCCCACCAGGCGACCGTGTTCGGCGTGGCCGGCGGGCCGGAGAGCGGGACGCGGAGCATCCAGAGGTTGCGGTGGTAGACCTCGCGGATCGCCCAGGACCAGTGCTCGATCCCCTCACGCCAGCCGGTGCCGGCCGGAAGGGGCTCGGGCGGGGCACCCGTGGCCACGTCCTGCATCAGGACGTACAGCTCGCTCTTGGCGCCGACGTACCGGTAGAGGGACATGGTCGAGACGCCGAGCTCCTTGGCGATCCGCCCCATGGAGACCGCGTCGAGCCCTTCCGCCGCGGCGATGCCGGTGGCCGTGGCCACGATCCGGTCGAGGGTGAGCCCGGGCTTGGGGCCCTTGGAGGGGCGCTCACGCAGCCCCCAGGCGGCCTCGATGCTCGCGGGCAGGAAGCCCCCGCCGCCCTCGCCCTTGTCGTCCGCCACCACAGCCGCCCTTCATCCGCTTGACGACCATCCTAGTAATGCGTAACCCTTACACAGTAACGCGTAAGGCATACGCAGTACTGATCGGGGCCTGCGCCCCACCGATCCCAGGGGGAACCGCCATGCCATCCGCCATCGAAGCCACCGGCCTGCGCAAGGCCTACGGAGACCTCACGGTCCTCGACTCCCTCGACCTCGATGTCGAACAGGGCACCGTCTTCGCCCTGCTCGGCCCCAACGGCGCCGGGAAGACCACCACCGTGCGCATCCTCGCCACCCTCACCGCACCCGACGCCGGGCACGCGCGCGTGGCGGGGCACGACATCGTCACCGGACGCTCCCGGGTCCGCCGCGCCATCAGCCTCACCGGCCAGTTCGCCGCTGTCGACGAGACCCAGACCGGTGCCGAGAACCTGCGCATGATGGCCCGCCTCTCGGGCCTCTCCCGCGCGGCCGCCGACCGGCGCGCCGCCGAACTCCTGGAGCGCTTCGGCCTCACCGCCGCCGGCGGGCGCCTCGCCCGGACGTACTCGGGAGGCATGCGGCGCCGCCTCGACCTCGCGGCCGGGCTCGTCCGCGACTCCGAGGACACCGCGGTGATCTTCCTCGACGAACCGACCACCGGCCTCGACCCGCGCAGCCGCAAGGAGCTCTGGCAGGTGGTCCGGGAGCTCTCCGACAGCGGGACCACCGTCTTCCTCACCACCCAGTACCTGGAGGAGGCCGACCGGCTCGCCGACCGCATCGCCGTCATGGACTCCGGCCGGATCGTCGCCGAGGGCAGCGCCGACGTACTCAAGTCACGCGTCGCCGGCCACCGCCTCGACCTCGTCCTGCGCGACCACGACACCTACCTCCGGCTCGCGGACCTGGCGAGCCGCCACTCCCCCGACGCGCCCGCCCCCAGCCACCACTCCCCCGACACGCTCACCCTGGCCCTCCCGACCGACGGCAGCGCCGCCCAGGTACGGACCCTCCTCGACGCGCTCGACCCGGACCGCACGGACATCGTCCGCTTCTCGCTCCACACCGCGACCCTCGACGACGTCTTCCTCGCCCTGACCGACAAGGAGCCCGCCCATGTCTGACGTCCTCACGGTGACCGGCACCCTGACCGGCCGGGGCATCCGCATCAGCCGCCGCAACATCGACGCCGTCATCACCTCGATGATGCTGCCGATCATGCTGATGCTGATCTTCGTCTACTTCTTCGGCGGAGCCATCGACACCGGAACCCAGTACGTGACGTACGTCGTGCCCGGCGTCCTCATCCTCTGCTCCGGCTTCGGTTCCGCCGGCACCGCCGTGGCCGTCAGCGAGGACATGAAGGGCGGCATCATCGACCGGTTCCGCTCGCTCGACATCGGCGGTACGCCGATCCTCGCCGGCCATGTCGGCGCCAGCGTGGCCCGCAACCTCATCGCCACCGCGCTCGTCCTCGGCGCCGCCTTCGCCATCGGCTTCCGCCCCTCGGCCACACCACTCGGCTGGCTCGCCGCGATCGGCCTGCTCGTCGCCTTCATCACGGCGATCTCCTGGCTGTCCGCGGCCGTCGGGCTGCTCACCCGCACCCCCGAGGCGGCGGGCGGAGTCACCTTCTTCATGATGTTCCTGCCCTACCCGAGCAGCGCGTTCGTCCCGATCGAGACCATGCCCGGCTGGTTGCACGGCTTCGCCGAACACCAGCCGGTGACCCCGGTCATCGAGTCGCTGCGCGGACTGCTGCTCGACCAGCCGGTCGGCAACACCCCGTGGATCGCGCTGGGTTGGTGCGCCGCCCTGCTCGCCTTCGCGGTCGCCGCGTCCGGAGCGCTCTTCCGACGCCGGACGGCATGACCGCCGCCCGGCCGGAGACCGACGGTCAGAAGATGTCCGGGCACCAGGGCCGGCGGGAGGTCCGCAACAGGGCGTCCGCGCGGGCCGCTGCCCCCGGCGTGACCTCCTCGACCCGGCCGAGAGCGGCGAGCCGTACCACCGACTCGTCACCGAGCGACAGCGTGCCCAACTCGGCGATGTCGAGGGCGAGATCGGCCGAGGCGGTGGACGGCGCGCATGTGGCGCCCTCCGGGGAGGCGTCCAGACGGTAGCGGCCGCCCGCCAGACCGGCCGCGTCCCGCAGCTCGAGGACCAGACTGCCGGAGGCTCCGTACGTACGGCCCTCCAGGACCTTCGCCACATCCAGCACCCGGACCCAGAGCATGTCGGCCTGCGTGGTGATGTGGGCGGCCCGCGGGTCGGGCAGCAGCAGCGGGAGGAGGTCGTCGGGGGCGCGGTGGCCGGACTTGACCGTGGTGACCCAGTCGATCGAGCAGAGATAGCGCCACAGCGCCCGCTCGGCCGCCGGTGTGACGGCGATCAGGTCCTTGACCTTGGCCGTGTTGAGGGGCTGCTTGGCATCGCCCCAGGTGTCGTCGCAGGTGTAGGCGGCGAAGCCCTGGGGCTCACCGTCCTCGTCACGGAAGACGACGTAGAACGGCTCGGTCCAGGGAGAGTTGTGGAACGCGAGACCCGTCTCCACGTCCCAGCGCCGGCTGTCGCGCTCGACCATCCCGGCCCGGACGCCGGCCAGCCGGCGGTGCAGCCCGGGGCCGATCTTGCGGATCTCCTCGCCGTCGGCGAACTCGATCCGTCCACCGCCCTCGGGCCGCCCGGTGCGGCGCGGGTCGAGACCGGCGCGGCGGACGTCCACGGTCCACTCGGCCGTCCAGGTCGCCGGACCGAAGCCGTACCGGCCGTAGATCGGGTACTCGGCGGCGATGAGCGTGGCGACGGCGTCGCCCCGCTCCTTCGCGGCGGCGAGATCGACCGTCATCATCCGGCTGAGCAGCCCCTGCCGGCGATGCGTCGCGGAGACGGTGACACCGCTGACGGCGTCGGCGACGAGCGAGCCGCCGCCGACGGCGCTCAACTCCTGTGTGAACGAACGGAAGGTGGCGACCACGCGGCCGCCGTCGAAGACGCCGAGGACCCGGGAGAGATCGGAGTGCGGCAGCCGGTCGGCGACCTCCTCGTCCGTCACCACCGGCGGCCGGAGAAATCCGGTGTTGACGGCCCGGAGCCAGTCGGGGTACTCGGACTCGACGACAGGACGCGCCTCAAGGGTCATCCTCCGAGGCTATGCCGGTCCCACCGTCACCCGCACCCGGGTTTTCCGGCGGCCACGGCACGTGCGCCCCGGGGTTCCCGACGCCCACCACCGGACGCCTCCGCCCCGGGATCCCGGACGCCCACCACCGGACACCCGCATTCGGGATCCCCGACGACCACCACCGCACGCGCGCCCTCGGGATCACCGACGACCGCCACCGGACACCCGCACTCGGCGACCCCCGACAACCACCACCGCACGCCCGCCCTCGGGATCCCCGACGACCGCCACCGCACGCCCACACTCGGGATCCCCGACGACCACCACCGGACACCCGCCCTCGGCGACCGCGCACACACCGGGGATCTACCGACGGGCCCGTCCCGCGCCGCGGCCACCGTCCGCCCGCACCGCCTCAGATGAGCAGGTCGTCCACCTGCGCCTCGCCCTCGCGGTAGCGGCGGGCGATCTCCGCGCTGCAGTCGTCGGCCGTCCGCTGCAGCTGCTGCCGCTGCCGCGAGACCTGCTGCTCGTACCCCGCGAGCCGTCCCATCGCCGTGTGCAGCTCGTCGTCCGTCCGGGCGCCGAGGTCCGACAGCTCGACCTCCGAGAGCATCTCCGTCGCGAGCCGCCGGTACTCCTCGCTGCGGGGCGTCGACAGCGTCACATGCCGCGCCGAGGTCCGCAGCCGCGACGGCGCGTCCGCCAGGATCTCCGAGAGCCGGTCCAGGATCGGCGCCTCCGGATCCGTGCGCCGGGCCAGCTCGGCCCGCAGGATGTCGATCCGGCCCTGCAGCATCCGCCGTACATAGCTGAGATCGGCCTCGTCCCCCTGGGCGTCACGGCGCAGGGTGCGCAGCTCCGGCAGCCGTAGGGCGGTGAGATCGGGTGTCGGCTGTTCCGGCAGGGCGGGCTCGGCCCTCCGCTGCACGGGTGGTCGTACGGCCGCGCCGACCCGGGTCAGTTGTACGGGACCGGAAGGCGTCTGCCCGGCGCCAGGTGCACTCATGTGAATCGTCCCCTCGACCGGTGCGGAGCCGCACCGCCTGACACGCATGGTGCCACTCCCGCACGTGTGTGTGCAGGCGCTCTGCACCCGTTCAGCCCCAGATGCGTCGGTCTGTAGGTTGGTCCGTATGCGAGCAGTGGTACAGAGAGTCGACGGCGCGAGCGTCGTCGTCGCAGGGGAGACCGTCGGCGAGATCGTCGGCGAAGGACTGTGTGTGCTGGTGGGAGTCACCCATGAGGACACCCCGGAGAAGGCGGCCCAGCTCGCCAGAAAGCTGTGGTCCGTCCGGATGCTGGAGGGAGAGAAATCCTGTTCGGACGTGAATGCGCCCTTGTTGGTGATTTCTCAGTTCACCCTCTACGGGGACGCCCGCAAGGGCCGCCGGCCCACCTGGAATGCCGCGGCCCCCGGGCACGTCGCCGAGCCCCTCGTCGACGAGGTGGTGGCGCATCTGCGCGCACTGGGCGCGCGCGTGGAAACGGGCCGGTTCGGAGCGGCGATGCGCGTCTCGCTCACGAATCACGGCCCGTTCACGGTGCTCGTGGAGGTGTAGGGGGCTACGGCTCGACGACGGTCTCCTGCGCGGCGGCCGTGTCACCGGCCATCAGCTCCGCGTCCACCGGCACGTTCCGCTTCACCATCGCCAGCGCGATCGGCCCCAGCTCGTGGTGGCGGGCGGAAGTGGTGATGAAGCCGAGCTGCCGGCCCTCCCCGCCGTCCGCCGCGAGGCGGATCGGGGTGCCGTGGCCCGGCAGGTGGACCTCGCTGCCGTCCAGGTGCAGGAAGACCAGCCGCCGCGGCGGCTTCCCCAGGTTGTGGACACGGGCGACGGTCTCCTGCCCGCGGTAGCAGCCCTTCTGCAGATGCACCGCGCTGCCGATCCAGCCCAGCTCGTGCGGAATGGTCCGGTGGTCGGTCTCGAAGCCGAGCCGCGGCCGGTGCGCCTCGATCCGCAGCGCCTCGTACGCGAGGATGCCGGCCGCCGGCCCGTGGGAGGCCGCGAAGGACTCCAGTTCGGCGCGGGGCAGGAACACATCGCGGCCGTGCGCGGTCTCCTGTACGACCGCACCGTCCGGCACCTCGGCGATGGAGCCGGCCGGCAGGTGGACGACGGCGAACTCGCCCGTACGGTCGACCACCTCGACGCGGTAGAAGAACTTCATCGACTCCAGATAGGCGATGAGCTCGTCCTGGGTGCCGGGCTCGACATGCGCCCAGACCGTCTCGCCGTCGTCGACGAGGTAGAGGGCGTGCTCGATGTGGCCGTTGGCGGAGAGGATCAGCGCCTCGGTGGCCCGGCCCGCCGGCAGCTCGCTGACGTGCTGGGTGAGCAGCAGGTGGAGCCAGCTCAAGCGGTCGTCGCCGGTGACCGTGACGACACCGCGGTGCGAGAGATCGACGAAGCCGTCGCCCGCGGCGAGGGCGCGCTGCTCACGGAACAGATCCCCGTAGTGTGCGGCGACGCCTTCGTCACGGCCTTCGGCGGGGACGGCGCCGGGCAGGGACAGCAGAGGGCTCTTCATGGGGAAAAGCCTACGACTCGGCGGCGGCGTCCTTCTCGGCGCAGTCCTGACACCGGCCGAAGATCGCGAAATGCTTCATGTCCGTCTCGAAGCCGAAGGTCTCGCGCAGCTTCCGGGTGAACTCCGCCGCCACGTCGACGTCCGCCTCGATGACGTTCGTACAGTCCCGGCAGACCAGGTGCAGATGGTGATGGCGATCGGCGAGGTGGTAGGTCGGTGCCCCGTGCCCGAGATGGGCGTGGGAGACGAGCCCGAGCTCCTCCAGGAGCTCGAGGGTCCGGTACACGGTGGAGATGTTCACACCGGACGCGGTCTTGCGGACCTCACCGAGGATGTCGTCGGGGGTCGCGTGCTCCAGCGTGTCCACGGCCTCCAGGACAAGCTGGCGCTGGGGCGTCAGCCGATAGCCGCGCTGCCGCAGGTCGCTTTTCCAGTCGGTGCTCACCACGCCCCCAGTTTGGCATCCTCCTCCCTTGAACGGGGAGGTCCTTCTCAGGCCGCGTGCGGCCTAGTCGGTGGTTGACGCTTCACAGACCGGGTGTCCCCGAGGTCTCCACGTCCTGACACCGCCTGCCCGGCGGCGTGATCGATGTTGCGCCCCGCGTGGTGTCCGCGTTGGCCTCGAACCCGCAGTCAGGGTTCTTGCAGACGAAGCGGGCCTGGTTCTCCCGGCTTCCAGGGGTGATGAAGCCGCAGGCGGAGCAGCGTCGGGAGGTGTTCGGGGCGGGGACCCTGACCACGAGGCCGCCACGGTCGGCGGTCTTGTACTCCAGCATGGTCACGGTCCTGCCCCACGCTTGCTCGGTGATCGCCCGGTTCAGCCCGGCCTTCTGCCGGACATTCCGCCCGGGGGCTTCCGCAGTTCTTCTGGCGGACTTGACCATGCTGGTGATGGCCAGGTCCTCCACCCCGACGCGCGAGAACGTCTCGGCGATGTCGGTGGTGGTCTTGTGCTGCCAGTCGACCGCTCGGCGCTTGGCTGTCGCGCGGAGCCTGGCGATCTGGTCGTGCGTACGGGTGAGGCGACGCGAGCTCTTCTCACCGGGGTTACGGGCGCTGCGGCTGCGGTGCTTGGTCTTCTCCAGCCGGCGCAGTCGTTCAGCTTCGCCCCTGGTGAGCCAGGGACCGTGGTCACGGAACGTGCCGTCGGACAGGGCGAGGGCGCGGATGATGCCCCGGTCGATACCCACCGTCGGCCCGGCATGCGGCTCAGGTTCGGGTGCTTCGCTCTGGACGCGAAAGACGACGTGCCAGCCGTCGGCCTCCTTCACCAGCCGTGCCCCGGTCACCCGGTTCTCGCCGTCGGCATGCTTGCCTACCGGGAGATCCTTGGTCCATCGGAAGCGGACGTGCCCGATCTTGGGCACCCACATACGCCCCCACCGCCTGTTCATCCTGGCGATCTGGAGGTCACGGCCCTGCGGGATGTCGATGGCCATGCGGGAGCGGAAGCGGCCCTTGAAATTCGGGGCCTGGGCGCGGCCACCCCAGCAGTTCTTCCACGCCTGGAAGTACGTCTTCAGCACGGCCTGCGCCGCCTGCGCCGGCAGGACGCCGAGCCATGGAAGATCCTTGCGACCCTGTCGAATCGCCTCGTCGGCGGCGGCCAGGGTCCGGCGCTCCTTGGGAAGCATCGTCCACCAGTCATGAACAAGATTCCACACGGCGCGGGCCGCATGACCCTGCTCCTCAGCCGCCATTGCCTGGGCGGGGGTGAGCGAGAGCCGGCCCTTGTGACCACGCTGTCGCTTCAACACCCTCCCGAATCCCGCCCACTGACCCATGCCGATGAGGCAACAGCCGAGAAACACCCCGATCACCGACAAACTCGAAGATATACGGTCACCTTAGACACGGGGGCTGAATGACAGGGATTCCTCCCATACTGGCCGCAATTCGCACGTTCACGCGAATTCCTGTCGCCAGTTGCGACGTGAAGTGATCACCGCTACTCCCTGGCCCGCCGTAAGTCCTAAATGTTGAAACACTGCCGAAAGATAGCGTGCGCCGTGCGCACGAATTCGAGACGGAGCGTAATGCTCCGCGCCTCATCTGACCGAGCCTGGGACAATGGTGCAGGTCTTGAGATGGCCAGTGCCCCCGCCTCAAGGCGGGGGCACTGGCCAGAATCATCGGTAGAAGGGCCCAACGGAGTGGACCTCAGGAACCTCCCGGCCGGGCCAGGAGAGCACGTCACTTGAAGAAGGCGATGCCGTCGTCCGGCATGTCGGGGAGGTTGCGCGCCATCTCGGCGACCTCTTCCGGCGTGACGACCTTCTTCAGGTGCGCCGACATGTACGGGCGGAGCGGCACCTCGGGGGTGGCCTTCTCGCCCACCCACATCAGGTCGCCCTTGACGTAGCCGTAGAGCCGCTTGCCGCCGCTGTACGGGCCGGAGGCCGCGGTGCGGGCCACGGCGTCCGTCACCAGGTCGATCTGCGGCTTCTTGTCGGCGAGCTCGCCGTACCAGATCTCCACGATGCCCTGGTCGCGGACCATGACGGTCTCGACCTTGCGGTCCTTGTCGATCCGCCAGTAGCCGCTCTCGCTCTCCAGCGGGCGGACCTGGTTGCCGTCGTTGTCCAGGACCCAGGAGTGCGAGTGGTACTCGAGGAAGTCACGGCCGTCGTGGCTGAACGTCACGGACTGGCCGAAGTTGCACTTCTCGGCGCCGGGGAAGTCGGCCACGCCGGCGCCTTCCCACGTTCCGAGGAGGAACGCGAGCGGGACGAGGTCCGGGTTGAGGTCGGACGGGATCTCGATCATGAGCAGCTCTGTCGATCTGTAGAGGTGATTACCGCTGGCCCTGGTACAGCTTCTTCACGGCCAGACCGGTGAACGCGAGCACGGCGACACAGACCAGGGCCAGGAGGACTTCGAAGAAGATGATCACAGGTGCTCCTCGAATGAGCGGTGAAGGCAGAACGGGCCGGACCCCAGCTTAGTCTGCGGGGGACCGGCCCTCTCTGTGAGGTGGGTCTAGCGCGATCAGCCCAGGAGCTGGTTCTGGAGGGTGACGGTCTGCTGGAACGGGACCTCCGCGGCCTTCCCCTTGCGGGTGTGCGTGACCAGCGCCAGTGTGTCGCCCGCCTGGATGTAGGCCCAACGGGTCTGATCGGCGTTCTGCGGCGCTTCGACGAAGGTGTAGAGAGCGGTGTACGACACGTGGACCGCGCTCGCGAACTCGGTCTCCATCTTGATGCCCTCGACCCCGAGGAGGGGGCTGTCGACCGAGCCGGCCCGTACGGCGTCGTCCTTGAACGCCTCCGCGAAGGCCACCGAGTTGAACTGGAGCAGGTGAATCCGGGTCGTCGTGCCGTCGGGCATGGTCCAGCCGCGGGCCGCGATATGCCGCAGCGCGGACTCGGTCAGCGCTTCCCTCAGCTCGGCGCGGTCTTCCTCGCGGTACGTGGACAGGTACTGGTCCACGGTGGCCCAGCCGCCGTTCAGCTTCGGGTCCTGGGTGGCGCCCGCCGGGGCCGGCAGCAGGAGTTTGCGCAGGTCGGCGTGGTGGATCTCGCCCGCGTTGCCCACGGTGAAGGGGCGCGGGGCGTCGGCCGGGAGGGCCGGAAGGCTGAGCTTCGGGTACTCCCATCGGCCGTCGCTCTCGGTCGCGAGACCCGGCACCTCGTGGCGCTCCATGGAGGCGATCCCGAACGCGGTCCCGGCCCCGAGCCCACCGCACACGAGCACGGCGGCGGTCCAGCGGGCGACGGCCCACAGAACGCGACGCGAAGGCTTACGGACGCGCGGGGCCTGCTGGTCCTGCCCGACCGGCTGGACCTCGGGCCCAGCGACCGGAACGGGCTGGGCCGACGGGGCATCCGCGGCGACGGACGCCTCGGGCTCGACCGCGGTCTCGACCTGCGCCTCCGGGGCGACGGACGCCTCCGGCTCGACCGGGGTCTCCTCGGCGTCCGGCGCCTCCGGGGCGACCGGGGTCTCCGGGGCGACCGGCGCCTCCGGGGCGACCGGGGTCTCCCGGGCGGCCGGCGCCTCCGGCTCGACCGCGGACGCGTCCGGCTCGGACTTCACGTCCGTCTCCGGCTTCGTCTCCGTCTGCTCGGTCATACGTACTCCCCCGGGGACTTGATGTGGTCGAGCTGCTTCTTCACCAGCTCCGCCACCGCGGACCTGTCGAACGGCTTGGACCCATCGGCGGCGACCGTGACGAGCACGTCGGCGTCGTACGCCATGCAGACCATCCCGTCCATCTGCACGGCCTGCTCCTCCTTGTCCAGCCCCTTCTCCTCTGGGTACATGAAGCAGGCGGAGTTCTTGTGCCCGTCGATCTTCGGCCCCTTGGGGAACTTCAGAAGGTCGGCCGAAAGCTTTCTCCGGAGCTCGTAGGCCCCACGGATCGCCTTCTTGTCCTTCATCCGCGTGATGTGCACCGTGAACGCGGTGCCCTGATCCGGCCAGGCGTAGGAGCGGAAGGCGATCCCCTGAATGCCCAGGCGGTCGACCTCCTTCTCGAATTCACGGCGCTTCTTGCCGGAGAGACCCTTGCCCTCCTCCTTCAGGAGCGCCGCGGCCTCCTTCCCGCTCAGCTCGCCGTCGTTGCCGTACCCCTCGATGTCGGGGCCGAGTTCGTACCCGTCCGGGACCGGCAGCAGCATCTTGCTGAGTGGCGTCGACGCCTTGCCGCGGACGGCGTCGAGCGCCGGGTCCTTCTGCGCCTTCGACGTGTCCTGCTCCCACACCACCGTCGGCGCGGAGCGGTCCGCGTCGCGGACCGTAACGCTGGTGTACGCGACGCCACCGCCGACCGCTCCGAGGACGAGCACGGCGGGCAGCACGATCGTCAGGAGCTTGCGCCCCCGACCGGACCTGCCCCGCGCCTCCGGCGGGTCGACGGGAACGGTCGCGGCGAACACGTCGTCCGGGTCGATCACGGTGTTCTGGTGCTCGCTCACAGGCGCCCCAACTGTCGCTCGGCTACCGAGGCGATCTCCTTCTTCGAGATCTTCTTGGTGTCGAAAATGAAGATCTCGACCGCGATGTCACCGCGGTACAGATATGCCCTGGCCTCATAGAGGTCCAGGTAGCCGGCCTCCTTCTCCACCGGGAACACGTAGTAGTGGCCGTTGGCCGAGCCCTTGACCGGATCGCCCGTGTTCTGGGCGTACTTCTCCTCGGGCATGTAGTCCATCTGGCCCTCTGCGTACTCCTGAGCGCCGAGAACATCGCTGGGGCGGTACTGGACGAGCCGGATCTCGGTGGTCTTGTACTCGCCCGTCCGCCACGACGTGGTCGCGACGCGCCGGATCCTGTTGTCCAGCTGGAAGCCCAGCGCCCAGCCGGGTTCCTCGAACCCCAATGCGAACTCGGCCGGGTCCATCCAGCCGTCCTCGTCGTGGAAGTCCGTCTTCTTCGCACCCGCCGGCTTCGGCAGCAGCAGCTTGCGCAGATCGCCGTCCGTCTTGACCTTGCGGTCCTCGGCGGCCGTGAGCGGTACCGGCTTCTGGTCCCTCGGGAGCGGCTTCGGGTAGGCGAGGTCCAACTGGCTGAGAGCGGGCAGCGGCGTCGGCTCCCGCTCGGCCTGGATGCCGTACCCCACCGCCGTACCGCCGACGATGCCGAGGACGGCGGCGACGGCGATCAGCGCGATGGTCCGGCCGATCCGACGACGGCGCGGCGGCTCGACGTCGGAGGCCGACACCGCGTCCGAGGCCGACACCGGGACCGGCTCGGCGTCCGGGGCCGACGGCTCGTCCGCGTCCGGGTCCCCGACCGGGGGCGCGGCCGGGGCCGGAGGCGCGTCCGCGAGCGGCGTCGGTGCCGGCTCCGGTGCTGTTCCGGCGTTTTCCGTTGATTCTGTGGCTTCCAAAAGGGGGTCCCCCCACGAGACCTGAAGCGCAGATTCCGTAACCCGCGCACCCAACTGACCCCCGACGGGTGCATGGGGTTGCAGTGGTCCGCATTACAGTTCGGTATATGGCGAAGAAGCTCGTGATCAAGGTGACCGCCGGGGCCGACGCCCCCGAACGCTGCTCCCAGGCCTTCACCGTGGCCGCGGTGGCCGTGGCGAGCGGTGTCGAGGTCTCGCTCTGGCTGACGGGCGAGTCGTCGTGGTTCGCGCTCCCGGGGCGCGCGGCCGAGTTCGAGCTGCCGCACGCCGCGCCGCTGCCGGACCTGATCGACTCGATCCTGGCGGCCGGGCGGATCACGCTCTGCACGCAGTGCGCGGCTCGCCGCGAGATCACGGAGAAGGACGTCCTGGAGGGCGTACGGATCGCCGGCGCGCAGGTCTTCGTCCAGGAGGCCATGGCGGACGGCACGCAGGCGCTCGTCTACTGAGTCGGGCCCCCGGAATCACGGCCTGGCAGGCGCCACGCGCTCACCGGTCGTCGTGGCGCTTCTTGCCGTCGAGCTCGTCCCACCACTCGTCGGACTGCGGGTCCCCGGACGGGTCGTCCCACCAGCGGTCCTCGGGCCCCCGCCGATTCGCGACCATCGCGGCGATCGGCGGGATGATCATGGCGACCACGCACATCCCGATGGCGACCGGCATCGAGAACAGCCGCACGACGGCCCACGCCCCGACGAAGAGCACCACACAGATGCCCATCATCCAGAAGTAGGTGTGGCGCCGCCGCGCGTACATACCTTCAGATTACGACCGGACGTCGGCCCCTGACAGCTCGGCCGGAGCCGCACCGCCGTCCCGCTCGCGCACGGGGGCGGGAGCCGCCTCCGCCGCGGCGGCGTCCTTCAGGCCGGAGCCCTTCGCCGTCTTCCGCCCCAGCCAGACCAGCAGCAGGGCGAGCGTGCCGGCGAGCGCGGGCCAGTAGAAGTACCGGAAGTCACCGGCGGGCACCGTCGGCAGGTAGCCGGCGATGTACACGGCCGAGCTGATCCCGAGGACACGGACCGGCATCGCGTACTGCCCGCGGCCCGGCCGGAAGGTCAGCGTGAGGGCGACGACCAGCCAGAACCAGCCCGCGAAGAGCATCGGGAGGTCCTTGCCCATGCCCAGGACGTAGTACTTGAGGATCTTCGTGCGCCGCTCGTCCGGCTCCCCGATCCCGGGCGCGTTCGCGATGGTTCCGTCCTGGTACGTGTACCGGCCCTGGAACAGCACCTTCGAGAAGACCTGGAGGCGGTACTCGGCGTACTCGGGCAGATGGCCCGGGATCTCGCTGATCCACATGTCGGTCAGCTCGTCCGCGTGCCGGCCCAGCTCGGTCAGGCCCAGCGAGGTGTCGCGCGGGTAGCAGCGCCAGTACGCGTCGGACAGGTTGCGCTCGGGCTTGCACCGCTCGGTCGTGGTGACCATGGCCTGCTGGAAGTCCGGCGTCGTCGCCGCCTTTCCGGCCGCCGCCCGCACCTCCTCGACGGTCAGGACGTGGACCAGGTCGTCGAGCAGGATCTGCGAGAACTGGCGGGTTTCCAGCGGCTTCGCGACGGCCGAGACGACTCCGCTCGACACGGCGGCGGCGGCGATCAGGGCTCCGGCCGAGATCAGCCACTTGCGCCGGCCGGGCGTGGGCCACAGGGAGCGTACGAGCAGGTAGAAGACCGGGATGCCGGCCAGCAGGGCGTTCTTGCGGGCCAGGATCGCGTAGGCGATGAGGATCGCGCCGAGGGCCAGCAGCACCCAGCGCGTGACGGTGCGTTCGGCCGGCAGATCACGGGCGACGAAGGCGATCGCGCAGGCGGCGAGGAGGGCGAACGCCATCTGGACGTCCTTCCACACCACACCGGTGAAGGTGATGATGTGCGGGGCCAGTCCGATGGCGAGGATCGCGAGGGAGCCGACTCGGCTGCCGGTGCGCGCCCAGACCCGCCAGGCGATGACCCACAGCGCCGCCCACAGGACGGCGGACTGGAGGGCGGCCATGGCGCCGGGGCTGCCGGTCACGTCGATGAGCGCCCGCCACAGCAGGGCCATCACGGGCGGGTGCCAGTCCGTCACGGGTGCCTTGCCCAGCGCCTGCTGGAGCTGGTCGACACTGTCGAGACTCAGGTAGCCGGGGGAGAACAGCATGGCCGTGCCCCAGCCGCAGAACGCGGCGATGGCGGCGAGACCCCAGGGCCAGAGCGGACGATCCGACAGATTTGACCACATCCGTGAGATCGGTCGCACGGGTCGCTCAGGTGTCATGAGGCCGGAGCCTAACAGCACAGCGTCAACACGCCGCACGCACCGAACACCCATCGGGTGAACACGGAAGAGGCGCCGTGACCCGGCTCCACCAGGCCCTTCGAGACTTACGCCGCCTGGAACACATAGCGCCGGTAGACGACGAACCGGACCAGCGTGGCCACGGCCCAGCCGAAGAGCCGGGTGATGTTGTCGGTCAGCGCCGAGTCGAATCCCAGCGCCCGCGACAGATAGACCGGGGCGGCCGTGATCACGATCCCGGCGAGGTTCACGAGGACGAACACGACGACCTCGCGCGACGACGTCTCCGAACGCTGGTCGCGGTAGGTCCAGTGGCGGTTGCCTATCCAGCCGACCACCATCGCCGCGGCCGTGGCGACCACCGATGCGAGGACCGGCATGGACGCCATGGGCCCGTCGCCCACCCCGGGAAGGCCGAAGACGAGCAGGTTGAAGCCGCCGGCGTCCACGACGAAGGCGACGGCCCCGACGACCCCGAACTTGGCGACTTCCCGCCACAGACCGCGGATGACGTCACGCAGGCGGAGGCGGAGGGACAGTTGATCGGACATGAAAAAGAGACTAGCCGCAGGGTATTCTCACGTGACTCCACCCATGACCACTCGTGGTCTCTGGATGCCCCCCAACGCCTCGTGGGGATTCCACAAGTCTAAAGGATCAACAGATGAGACCCACGATCGCCTGCGTCGTCCCCTGCTACAACGAGGAGGCGGCCATCGGCAAGGTGGTCCGTGATCTCCGGGCAGCGCTGCCCGAGGCCGAGATATACGTCTACGACAACGCCTCGACCGACCGCACGGTGGAAGTCGCCCTCGAGGCCGGCGCGATCGTCCGGCACGAGAAGCGCAAGGGCAAGGGCAACGTCATCCGTCGCGCCTTCGCCGACGTCGACGCGGACGCGCTGCTCATCATCGACGGCGACGACACCTACGACGCGTCGCGCGCCCGCGATCTGGTCGACCTGCTCTTCGAGGGCCCCTACGACCACGTCGTCGGCGCCCGTCGCGAGACGGTCGAGGGTGCGTACCGTCCGGGTCACGCGGTCGGCAACAAGATGCTGACGGGCGCCGTCCGTACGCTCTTCGGCAATGACGTCACCGACATGCTGAGCGGCTACCGCGTCTTCTCGCGCCGCTACATCAAGTCGTTCCCGGCCCTGTCGCACGAGTTCGAGACCGAGACCGAGATGACGGTCCACGCGCTGAACCTGCGGCTCCCCACGGCGGAACTGCCCGTCGACTTCAAGGACCGCCCGGCCGGCAGCGAGAGCAAGCTGCGCACCTACCGGGACGGCTGGCGCATCCTCAAGATGATCCTCGGCCTGGCCCGCCGTCAGCGTCCCTCGCTCTTCCACAGCGTGCTCGCCGGTCTGCTCGCCCTGGTCTCCCTGGGCCTCGGCACGCCGGTCATCGTCGACTACATCAACACGGGCGAGGTGCCGCGCTTCCCCACGGCCATCCTCGCCGCGGCGATCATGACCATCGCGGTACTCGTGCTGCTGGTGGGCTACATCCTCGAGTCGTTCATGCACCTGCGCCAGGAGCAGTCCCGCCTCGCCCACCTCGCGTACCCGGCGCCGAGCCGCTCCCCCAAGGGCCTCGACCTGGACAAGACGCCGCGTGAGCAGGCGGACACGCTGGCCCGCTCGTAGTTCTCCGTGACATACGGAACAGCCCCCGCCGGGTACGCCCGGCGGGGGCTGTTCCGTTCGGCACGAAGGGCCGCACCTGATTGTTCGGTGGCGTCCAACCCCCGGTAGGTGCGGCCCTTCGGCCTGTTCGGTGTCGCGGCGTCACACCGCGATGGCGACCTCCGCGAGACCACCCTGCTGCGCCACGACCTGGCGGTCGGCGGTGCCGCCGGGAACCAGGGCGCGAACGGTCCAGGTGCCCTCGGCCGCGTAGAAGCGGAACTGGCCGGTGGCGGAGGTCGGGACCTCCGCGGTGAACTCGCCGGTCGAGTCCAGGAGGCGGACGTAACCGGTGACGGGCTGGCCGTCCTTGGTCACGAAGCCCTGGATGGTGGTCTCACCGGGCTTGATCGTCGAGGCGTCGGGGCCGCCGGGCTGCGCACCACACATGTCTTCTGTCCTTACGGTCGGGGAGGTCCGGGGAGGGGTCCGGAGACTTACTTGTTGGCGCCGAGCTCGATCGGCACACCGACGAGGGAGCCGTACTCGGTCCACGAGCCGTCGTAGTTCTTGACGTTCTCGACACCGAGCAGCTCGTGCAGCACGAACCAGGTCAGCGCGGAACGCTCACCGATACGGCAGTAGGCGATGGTGTCCTTCGCCAGGTCGACCTGCTCGTCCTCGTAGAGGGCCTTGAGCTCGTCATCCGACTTGAAGGTGCCGTCGTCGTTGGCGTTCTTCGACCACGGGATGTTGCGGGCGCTCGGCACGTGGCCGGGGCGCTGCGACTGCTCCTGCGGGAGGTGGGCCGGGGCGAGCAGCTTGCCGGAGAACTCGTCGGGCGACCGCACGTCGACCAGGTTCTGGGCGCCGATCGCGGACACGACGTCGTCGCGGAAGGCGCGGATCGAGGTGTCCTGGGCCTTGGCCTTGTAGTCGGTGGCCGGGCGGGCCGGCACCTCGGCGACGAGGTCGCGGGAGTCGAGCTCCCACTTCTTGCGGCCGCCGTCGAGGAGCTTGACGTCCTGGTGACCGTAGAGCTTGAAGTACCAGTAGGCGTAGGAGGCGAACCAGTTGTTGTTGCCGCCGTAGAGGACGACCGTGGTGTCGTTCGCGATGCCCTTGGCCGAGAGGAGCTTCTCGAAGCCCTCCTGGTCGATGAAGTCGCGGCGGACCGGGTCCTGCAGGTCCTTGGTCCAGTCGATCCGGATCGCGTTGCGGATGTGGTTCTTCTCGTACGCCGAGGTGTCCTCGTCGACCTCGACGATCGCGACCTGCGGGTTGTCGAGGTTCGCCTCGACCCAGTCGGCGTCTACCAGGACGTCGCTGCGGCTCATGCTGTTTCTCCTCCGGGGCAGTGTTCGGCGGTGTGGCGCAAGGTGGTGCGGGTACGCGTCATCGCGTGTACGAGATCGCGCACGGCTACACGGGGTGGCCCCGACGGTTCGTCGAAGGGCCTGAGGAATACGGGAATCGGGCGTCCCGCTCAGACGGAGCGACAGAGCATGGCGGCGACGCGGCACAGGTCTACTGCCCGCCGCTTCGTGAGTTCCGCCTGTCGCTTCATGCCCACGATCGTAGGGACGGACAGGCGGCCGTGTCACCGGTGTGTCGTATTTTGAGACGCGATCGTCCGAGATGCGAGACGTGATCACGTGGAAACGGGTCGCGGCCCCGGTCCGGACCGGGCTGTCCCGGTTCTGCTTCTACGGATCGGACGGGACCGTCTCACCATGTGGAGAAGGGGCATTCGAGGGGGCGGATCAGCCCGCCAGCACGACGTCCTTGCCGGTCACGGCGACGGCCAGGCCGTCCTCGCGGGCCTCGACCTTCTCCAGCTTCATGCCCGCCGGCAGTCCGCCGATCTCCCGGTCGAAGTCGGTGCGCTTGCGGACGAGGCCCTCCAGGCCGGGAATGCCGGCACCGGGCACCTTGTCGGCCCGTACCCGGATCGTGTCCCCGTCGACCAGCGTCACCGTCGAGACGACGCTCTTGGTGACCGTACGGCCCAGGATCTCGACCCCGCCCGTGACCTTCAGCTTGCCGTTGCCGCCGTAGGCGACCTTCACCTCACGCTCGGAGGCCGCCGCGAGGTCCTCGTACGAGATCAGCGCGGTCCCGCTGACGGTGCCCGCGCGGGCGCTCGTGTAGTCGCCGTTCAGCGTCACGTCGTGGAAGGCGGCGGACAACTCGCCGATCCGGATCTTCCGGCCGCCGGCCGTGGCCTCGACGCCGGTCAGCTTCACGTCGACCTCGTCGAGACGCTGGTCCATGACCTGGGTCAGGAACGGGAAGCCCTTGATGTCGACGTCGGTCGACCCGGAGCGGGCCGGGCCGAGCCGGACCCGGTCGGCGGCCTCCGACTCCGCGTAATTGACCGCGAGGCGGTCGATCCCGACGAAGATCCCGCCGAGCACGACGGCCACGATCAGCAGTACGCGCAGTGCTCGCACGAGCTGTCCCCCCAAGAAAGTCTCCGGCCCCCCGACACGAAGATCGACGTGTCGGAGGGCCGGATGGTTCCCGCGGGCTCGTGAGAAGCGCTACGCAAGCGCGCGGCCCAGCAGATAGACGGCGGGCGCGGCGGCCGTCAGCGGCAGGGCGACCCCCGCGGTCATATGGACGAAGCGGGACGGGTAGTCGTAGCTCGCGGCCCGCAGCCCGACCAGCGCGCACACCCCGGCGCCCACGCCGAGCAGCGCCCCGAAGGCGCCCAGGCCGGTGAACCCGCCGGCCGCGATCCCGGCGCCCGCGGCGGCGAGGAGCGCAACGACGACGGAGGCCGCTCCCGGCAGCGGGAGTGCCCGGGCGAGGACGGCGGCGGCGACCGCGACCCCGCCGACGACCACCGCGTCGGGGGCGGCACCGAGGTGCCCGGTGGCCACGATGGTCAGTGCGGCCGAGGCGACGGTCGCCATCAGGCCGTACATGCGCTCGTCGGGGTCGGCGTGGCTGCGCAGCTGGAGGACGAGGGTGAGCAGCACCCAGACCCCGAGGGTGCCCATGATCGCGGCGGGGGCGTGCTCCCGGCCGACGGCGAGCAGCGCGACATCGGCGGTCAGACCGCCGGCGAAGGCGAGGGCGATGCCCTGCCGGGCCGGCCACATGCCGTTGAGCCGGAACCAGCCGGCGGCGGTGACGGCCTGGAGCAGGACGAGCGGCACGAGCAGCGCGTACGGCCCGACGGCCGCGCCGGCGGCGAGCAGGAGGCCGAGGACGGCGGTGAGGGCGGCCGACTGCATCCCCGGCTCGATGATCGGCGAACGGCCCTCGGCCCTGGCGCGCTGGGCGTCGGTGATCCGCGCGTTGCCACCGGTGGTGGGGGTGGAGTACTCGGGCGCGGCGGCGGCGGGCGCGGCGGCCGGATCCGCGTGGGCGACCGGCGTCTCGGGCGGCAGCGTGTGTGCGGCGGGCCGCGGAGGCAGGTACGTGTCCGCGGCGACGGGCTGGACCACCGGCTGGTACTGGGTGTCCCAGGTCTGGCCCTCCCACGTCTGCGTGACGTGGGGGTCCTGGTACTGGTGTCCGTGCTGCTGCTGACCGTACGGCGTGCCTTGCTGGTCGTACTGCTGACCCTGCTGCCCGTACGGCGTGCCTTGCTGCCCGTACGGCCGGCCCTGCTGCTGCCCGTACTGCTGCTGGCCCGCGTACGGGTCGTAGCCCGGGTCGTACGGCTGCTGCTGATCGCTGCTCATGCTGTGCGGTTCACCCTCCTGCGAACGGCGGGAGCACCTCGACCGTGCCGCCCTCGGCAAGCCGTACCGTCTCATGGGCACGGGTCCCGACGGGGTCACCGTCGACGAGGAACGAACACCGCTGGAGTACCCGGACGAGCTCGCCCGGGTGCTTCTCGCGGGCCGTCTCCAGCGCCTCGGCCAGGGTCCCGGCGGTGTACGGCTCCTCGGCGACACCGGCGGCGGCCTTGGCCGCGGCCCAGTAGCGGATAGTTCCCGCTGCCATAGCGGCGCTCCCTTCGTTCGTGTGCGCGCCGCTGTCCATGATGGGCTATCGGCGGGTGAGCCAGTCCCCCAGTCGGCCGAGCAGCTCCTCGTCCGCCGCGTTCTCGGCGTGTCCCATGCCACGCTCCAGCCACAGCTCGCACCCGCCGGCCTCCGCCAGCATCCGCGGGTGGTCGACGGGGAAGTACGGGTCGCGGTCGCCGTGCACGATCAGCAGCGGGGTCGGGGCGATCATCGGGACCGCTTCCACGGGCGACAGCGGTACGGGATCCCAGTCACGGTTGTCGATCCGGGTGCCGAACCCGTAGCGGCCGACCAGCCGGCCCATCGGGCGGGTGATCACCCAGTGGACCCGTCGCATCGGGGGCGTACCCCGGTAGTACCACCGGGCGGGCGCGCTGACGGCGGCGACCGCGTCGCTGTGCCCGCCGGTGTCCCGCTCCAGGGCGGCGTGGCGCAGGACGATCGAGCCGCCCATGGAGAAGCCGACGGTCACCACGCGCGCGTGGCCGCGCTCCCGGGCCCAGCGCACCGCGGCCGCGAGATCGAGGACCTCCCGGTCGCCGACCGTGGAGCGACCACCCGAACGGCCGTGCCCCCGGAAGGAGAACGTGACGACCGCCGCGTGCCCGGCCAGCGCCTTGGCCGCACGGCGGACGGCGGGCCGGTCGGCCGACCCGGTGAAGCCGTGGGCCAGGACGACGGCCGTATCGGTGACACCCCGCGTATACGGTTCGTAAACAGCCTCGATACGGACACCGTCATCGGTGAGCAAAGTGGCACGCTGGGAGCCGGATGTGGTCCAGGAAACATCCACGATGTGAAATCGGCCCTCAGCCTCGGAAGTCATGTGGGCTATTCTGCTTGCCAGAGGATCCGGGCAACGCAGCCCCCGGGTCCTTTTGTGTTTACCGACCGTTGTTACGACCGGATGAACAAAAGCTCTCAGGGCGCGAGAGCCAGCAGTGATGCGTACGAAGCAGTGCCGTAGTCCTCGCAGGGACCGAGGAGGAACCGACGTCATGGACGAGCGAACGAAGCACGACCGGCAAGGCACAGAGGCATGGGGGCACCCCCTGCCTGAGCGAAGCCGAGAGCTTGGGGGAGGGACCCGATGAGCTCACTGCTGCTCCTCACCAACGCACTCCAGCCGTCGACCGAGGTGCTTCCCGCACTCGGCCTGCTCCTGCACAACGTGCGGGTGGCTCCCGCCGAAGGCCCCGCCCTTGTGGACACCCCCGGGGCGGACGTCATCCTGATCGACGGACGGCGCGACCTCCCGCAGGTGCGCAGCCTCTGTCAGCTGCTCCGCTCCACCGGGCCCGGCTGCCCGCTGATCCTCGTCGTCACGGAAGGCGGCCTCGCGGCCGTCACCGCCGACTGGGGCATCGACGACGTCCTCCTGGACACCGCGGGACCGGCCGAGGTCGAGGCCCGGCTGCGGCTCGCGATGGGCCGCCAGCAGATCGTCTCCGACGACTCCCCGATGGAGATCCGCAACGGCGACCTCTCGGTGGACGAGGCGACGTACAGCGCCAAGCTCAAGGGCCGGGTCCTGGACCTG
Organism: Streptomyces sp. NPDC039609; assembly: GCF_055596705.1. Taxonomy (NCBI): domain Bacteria; kingdom Bacillati; phylum Actinomycetota; class Actinomycetes; order Kitasatosporales; family Streptomycetaceae; genus Streptomyces; species Streptomyces sp. NPDC039609. The sequence continues at coordinate 39,314 of NZ_JBVIUJ010000013.1, read as the reverse complement.
ACCTTCAAGGAGTTCGAACTCCTGAAGTACCTCGCGCAGCACCCGGGCCGGGTCTTCACCCGCGCCCAGCTCCTCCAGGAGGTATGGGGGTACGACTACTTCGGCGGCACCCGAACGGTGGATGTCCACGTACGGCGTCTGCGGGCCAAGCTCGGCCCCGAGCACGAGTCGCTGATCGGCACCGTCCGCAACGTCGGCTACCGCTTCGTCACCCCGGAAAAGGTGGAGCGTGCGGCCGAGGAGGCACGGGCGAAGGAGGAGGCCCGGGTCAAGGGCGCCGCGCGTGATGTCACCCCGGCGGAGGACCGGAACGTGGCGGAAGCCACAGTGCGACCTGCCGGTAGGTAGGTCACCCCGCGTAGACTGCCGCGCGTGGCCAAGGTGACGCGGGATGACGTAGCGCGACTGGCGGGTACTTCGACCGCGGTCGTGAGTTACGTCATCAACAACGGACCCCGGCCGGTTGCCCCGGCCACGCGCGAGCGTGTCCTCGCCGCCATCAAGGAGCTGGGCTACCGGCCCGACCGGGTGGCCCAGGCGATGGCGTCCCGCCGCACGGACCTCATAGGCATGATCGTCCCGGACGCGCGGCAGCCGTTCTTCGCGGAGATGGCGCACGCCGTCGAACAGGCCGCCGCCGAGCGCGGGAAGATGGTCCTGGTCGGCAATTCGGACTACCGCGACGAGCGCGAGGTGCACTACCTGCGCGCCTTCCTCGGGATGCGGGTCTCCGGACTGATCCTGGTCAGCCAGGGCATGAGCGAGCGGGCCGCGAGCGAGATCGAGGCCTGGGACGCCCGGGTCGTGCTGCTGCACGAGCGGCCCGAGGCGCTGGACGACGTCGCCGTCGTCACCGACGACATCGGCGGCGCCCAGCTCGCGACCCGTCACCTCCTGGAGCACGGGCACCCGTACGTGGCCTGCCTCGGCGGCATCCCGAACACCCCGGCGGTCGGCGACCCGGTCGCGGACCACGAGGAGGGCTGGCGGCGGGCCATGCTGGAGGCCGGCCGCTCGATCGAGGGCCGGCTCTTCGAGGCTCCGTACAACCGCTACGACGCCTACCAGGTCGCCCTGAAGATCCTTTCCGGCCCGGACAGGCCGCCGGCCATCTTCTGCTCCACCGACGACCAGGCCTTCGGTGTGCTGCGCGCCGCGCGCGAGCTGCGCATCGACGTGCCGACGGAGCTGGCGGTAGCGGGCTTCGACGACGTGAAGGAGGCGGCCCTCACGGATCCGCCGCTCACGACGATCTCCTCCGACCGCCCGGCGATGGCCCGGGCCGCGGTGGATCTGGTCCTGGACGACTCGCTGCGGGTGGCCGGTTCGAAGCGCGAGCGGGTGAAGCAGTTCCCCTCCGCCCTGATCGTCCGCCGCTCCTGCGGCTGCCACGGCTGATCCCCCCTCCCCCGGACCGCTCGCCTTTATATGGGGCATACGGGGTTCTGTCGGGCTTCTCAGGCCGCCCTCAGGAAGCTCTCATGAACGGCTCCGAGAGTCTTCTCCATGACGGACTACCAGCAGCCGCAGCAGCCGTACTACCCACCGCAGCCCCCGCGGCCCCCGTACGACCCGACGCAGCCGGTCACGACGGAGCCGGGCACCACGATCTGGCCGGCCGGCGGCCATGTGCCGCCCCCGGTCGGACCTCCCGCCGCCGGTCCCGCCCACGCCGCCCCCGAGCCGCGCCGCCGTGCCAAGCGGGGCGTCGGGCTCCTCGCGGCCGTGGCGATCGCCGCGGCCGCCGTCGGTGGCGGCACCGCGACGCTGGTCCAGCAGCTCACCGCGGACGACACCGCCCGGGCGTCCGGCGTGAGCGGGACGAACGTCTCCGCGAGCAGCAAGGGCACGGTCGCCGGCGTCGCCGAGGCCGTCTCCCCGTCGATCGTGGAGATCTCCGCGACCTCCACGTCCGGCAAGTCCACCGGCTCCGGCGTGATCATCACCGGTGACGGCGAGATCGTCACCAACAACCACGTCATCTCCGGCGCCTCCGAGATCAGCGTGCAGCTGTCCAACGGCAAGTCGTACGCGGCCAAGGTCGTCGGCACGGACCCCGACAAGGATCTGGCACTGATCAAACTGGAGGGCGCGTCCGGGCTGAAGGCGGCCACGCTCGGCGACTCCGACGACGTCAAGGTCGGTGACCAGGTCGTGGCGATCGGCTCCCCCGAGGGTCTGACCGGCACGGTCACCAGCGGAATCGTCTCCGCGCTCGACCGCGATGTGACCGTGGCCAAGGACGAGGGCCGGGACCAGCAGCAGCAACAGCAGTACGACCCGCGGCAGGGCTGGCCCTTCGAGTTCGGCGGTCAGCAGTTCAATGGCGACACCGGCTCGTCGAAGACGACGTACAAGGCCATCCAGACCGATGCCTCGCTCAACCCGGGGAATTCCGGCGGCGCGCTGATCAATATGAACGGCGAGATCATCGGGATCAATTCGGCCATGTATTCGCCGAGTGCGTCGAGCGGTTCTTCGGCCGGCAGCGTCGGCCTCGGATTCGCCATCCCGGTGAACACTCTCAAGGCCGACCTGGACAACCTCCGGTCCGGCGACGGCACCTGAACGCGTGCGAGGCTGGCCCCATGACTGGCCCGGTGAATGAAGGCGACCGCATCCTCATCGTCGACGACGAGCCCGCCGTGCGGGAGGCGCTGCGGCGCAGTCTCGCCTTCGAGGGGTACGGGACCGAGGAGGCCGTCGACGGCGTCGACGCGCTCGCCCGGATGGAGTCGTACGCCCCCGATCTCGTCGTGCTCGACGTGCAGATGCCCCGGATGGACGGGCTGACGGCGGCGCGCCGCATCCGGGCGGCCGGCTCGACCGTACCGATCCTGATGCTCACGGCGCGGGACACGGTCGGCGACCGGGTGACGGGGCTCGACGCGGGCGCCGACGACTATCTGGTGAAGCCGTTCGAGCTGGACGAGCTGTTCGCCCGGATCCGTGCCCTGCTGCGTCGCAGCTCGTACGCGAGCTCCGTGGAGGCGCAGCCCGAGGGCGATGTGCTGAGCTTCGGCGATCTGCGGATGGACCTGGCGACCCGCGAGGTGACGCGGGCCGGGCGGCCGGTGGAGCTGACGCGGACGGAGTTCACGCTCCTGGAGATGTTCCTGGCGCATCCGCGCCAGGTGCTGACGCGCGAGCAGATCCTGAAGGCGGTGTGGGGCTTCGACTTCGAGCCGAGCTCGAACTCCCTGGACGTGTACGTGATGTATCTGCGGAGGAAGACGGAGGCCGGCGGCGAGCCGCGCCTGGTGCACACGGTGCGGGGCGTGGGGTACGTCCTGCGCGGCGGAGGCCCGGAGTGAGAGGTCCCCTGGCATGGTTCCGGTCGCGGCCGCTGCGGTCCCGGCTGGCGCTCCTGACGGCGACGGCGGTCGCGGTGGCGGTCGCGGCGGTGTCGCTGGCCTGCTGGTTCGTGACGCGGGCGCAGTTGGAGGCGGAGCTGGACTCCTCGCTGCGCGACACCAGGCTCTCGGACGACCAGGCGCGGATGCTGCTGGGCTCCTGCGCCCCGGGTGCGCGGGACCGCCCGGTGCCGGCCGGGCCCGCGCAGACCCTGCAGATCGTCACCGTCACCGGTGACCTCTGCACGCTCGGCACCTCCCCGATCCCCGCCCAGGCCGGGGACCTCGCGGTCGCGCGGGGCGAGCGGCCGTTCGCCCTGCACACCACGAACGCCGAGAACGGCACGGAGATGCGGGTCTACTCGTATCCCGTGTCGATCGCCAACCAGCCGGTCGCCGTCTCGGTCGCCCGTCCGCTGTACGAGATCGACCGTTCGATGTCCACGCTCGCCTGGGTGCTGCTGCTGGTCTCCGGGATCGGTGTCGTGGGCGCCGGGGCGGCCGGGCTGTGGGTGGCGCGCACCGGTCTCGAGCCGGTGGACCGGCTGACGGGCGCCGTCGAGCATGTGGCCGCGACCGAGGATCTGACGGTGCGCATCCCGGTCGAGGGCGAGGACGAGATCGCCCGTCTCTCGCGCTCCTTCAACGCGATGACGGCCGCGCTCGCCGTCTCCCGGGACCGTCAGGCGCAGCTGATCGCGGACGCGGGCCACGAGCTGCGCACCCCGCTGACCTCGCTGCGCACCAACATCGAGCTGCTCGCCCGCAGCGAGCAGACCGGCCGCGCCCTGCCGCCCGAGGACCGTCGGGCGCTGATGGCCTCGGTGAAAGCGCAGATGACGGAGCTGGCGGCGCTGATCGGCGACCTTCAGGAGCTGGCCCGGCCGGACGCGGTGCAGCCGGGTCCACTGGAGGTCGTACCGCTCCACACGATCCTGCGCTCGGCCCTCGCCCGGGCGCGGCTGCGGGGCCCCGAGCTGACCTTCGTCACGGACCTGGCGCCCTGGTACGTCCGGGCGGAGCCGGCGGGGCTGGAGCGCGCGCTGGTGAACGTCCTGGACAACGCGGTGAAGTTCTCGCCGCCCCGGGGCACGGTGGAGGTGACCCTGATGCGGGGCGAGCTGACCGTCCGCGACCACGGGCCGGGGGTCGCGCCGGAGGAACTCCCCCATGTCTTCGACCGCTTCTGGCGCTCCCCCTCGGCCCGCAGCCTGCCCGGCTCGGGTCTGGGCCTGTCGATCGTGGCCCGCACGGTCCAGCAGGCGGGCGGCACGGTGACCCTGGCGGCGGCGGAGGGCGGCGGCACGGCGGCGACGCTCCACCTGCCGGGCGCGCCGACCCCGCCGCCGTCAGTTGTGGCGGATGAGGGACTCGACCAGGCCTGAGCGGGTGTTCGGGTAGTCCAGGACCGTGATGCCGAGGCCCTTCCAGGTGGTGGCCGTGCCGTCCAGGAAGCCGTGGACGCGGGGGTTGAGGTTGTCGGAGTTCCAGCGTGGCGGCAGGGACGCGGACGTGCTGACGAAGTTGATGGAGAGCTTGCCCGGCTGCTCGACGGCCTTGCGGAAGTGGGCCTCGATCTTGGGGTACTTGGCGTTCGGCAGGGCGTTCCAGTCGTCCTGGATCGCGATGGCCCCACCGTCCCACCACTTGAGGCCGGGCAGGCCGCCGTTGTCGGCGATGAGGACGACCTTGCCGCGGGCCTCGCCCAGGGTGGGAACCGTGTCGCCGATGCGGAACAGCGAGCGCCAGCCGCGGTTGTTCAGGTAGTCGTCGAAGATGGCGCGGAAGGTGGCGTCGGAGTCCGAGGAGTACTCCTGCTTGACCCGCATCAGCACGGTCTCGGAGGGGTGCGCGGCCAGGAAGTCGCGGCAGGCGATGAGGACGTCGCCGAACATCATGTTCTGGTACGAGGCGCCGTGGTGGATGGCGAAGGAGCCGCCGGTGACCCGGCAGCGTATGTCGAGGAACCTGATTCCGGAGGCGAGCTGCTGCGCGATGGTGGTGTTCTGGCACTCGGACCAGGGGCCGCCGAAGCGGGCGCCGGAGTCGTGGGTGCCGGGGATGGTGAGCTTCTGGAGCGGGGTGGGGTCGCCGTGGCCGGCCATCCAGTCCTGGGTCGTGGCCGCCCGCGCGGACGGGGCGCCGACCAGGAGGACGGCACCCGCTGCCGCGGCTCCCGCGAGAAAGCTTCTTCGGTCCATGCGCGGGAGTATGACGTGTACGCGTCAGCTAGACCAGAGGGCCGCGTGCGTGAAAAAGAGGAGGGCGGTGGACCGTCGAACGATCCACCGCCCCCTCGGAGGTGCGGAGTTACTTCACGACCGTGATCCGGCCCGTCGCCGGCGGGGCCAGCGGGGTGCTCGCGGTGGAGTGGGCTGCCAGGTAGGCGGTGAACAGGTCCAGGTCGGACGCGCCGACCAGCTTGTTCTTGTGCTCCTTCAGGACGGCGAAGCCGTCACCGCCACCGGCCAGGAACTCGTTCATCGCGACCCGGTAGGTCTTCGACGGGTCGATCGCCTCGCCGTTCAGCTTCACCGAGGACGTCACGATCCGGTCGGCGCCGGTCTTCGTCATGTCCAGGGTGTAGGTGAAGCCCTTCGAGACCTGGAGGATCTTCGGGGTCGCCTGGTTGGCGCCGCTGACCTGCTGCTGGAGCGTGGTGATGAGCTGGGCGCCGGTCAGGTCGACCGCCGTCATCATGTTGGTGAACGGCTGCACGGTGTACGCCTCGCCGTAGGTCACCACTCCGTCGCCCTCGGCACCGGACGCCTTGTGGACCAGCGGCGCGCGGACGCCGCCCGGGTTCATCAGCGCCAGCTGCGCGCCGCCCTTGTCGGCCGGAGCCATGCCCTCGAGCTGCGCGTCGGCGATCAGGTTGCCCAGCGGCTTCTCGGGCGCGTCGGCGGGGTTGTCGACGTCGCCGGAGATGTAGCCGACGGGACGGCTCGCGATCGGCGCGGCGAGCGCGTTCCAGCGGGTGATCAGCCGGGTCATGTCCGCGGCCTTCGGCACGTCACGGGTGACGACGTGGTTCGCGGAGGCGACGGCCGTACGGACGATGTCCTTGGAACGACGGTCGTAGGTGAGCGTCGTGTCGGTGTAGAGCTTGCCGAACGAGGCCGCCGAGGTGACCGTGCGCGGCTTGCCCGCCGGGTCCGGGATCGTGCACGCGTACGCCTGGTGGGTGTGGCCCGTGACCAGCGCGTCGACCTGCGGGCTGACGTTCTTCGCGATGTCGACGATCGGGCCGGAGATGCCGTCACCGGGGCCGGGGCTGTCGCAGTTGTAGTTGTACGAGCCCGAGGCCGGCGCGCCGCCCTCGTGCAGCAGGGCGACGATCGACTTGACGCCCTTGCGCTCCAGCACCTTGGTGTACTTGTTGATCGTCTCGATCTCGTCGCCGAACTTCAGGCCCTTGATGCCCTCGGCGGAGACGATGTTCGCCGTGCCCTCCAGGGTCACGCCGATGAAGCCGATCTTGACGCCGTTGCGCTCCCAGATGAAGTACGGGTCGAGCAGCGGCTTGCCGCTCTTCTCGTTCGTCACGTTGGCCGCGAGGTACGGGAAGTTCGCGCCCCGGAACCGCTTGCCCTCCTCGAAACAGCCGGCGGTCGGGTGACAGCCGCCGTTCTGGATCCGGGCCAGCTCCTTGGCGCCCTCGTCGAACTCGTGGTTGCCGACCGAGCTGACGTCGAGCTTCAGCCGGTTGAGCGCCTCGATGGTCGGCTCGTCGTGGAAGAGCCCGGAGACCAGCGGGGAGGCGCCGATCATGTCGCCGGCGGCGGCGGTGACGGAGTACCGGTTGCCCTCGCGGGCCTGCCGCAGGTGCGTGGCCAGGTACTCGACGCCACCGGCGTCGATGGTCTTCGTGGTGCCGTCCGGGTTGGTGTGGGTGAGCCGCCCGGCCGAGCCGGTCGGCGGCTCCAGGTTGCCGTGCAGGTCGTTGAAGGAGAGCAGTTGGACGTCCACATAGCGCCCGTGGTTGCCCCCGCCCTTGGTCCCCGAGGCGCCCGCGGGCAGCGCGGCGACGAGCGCGCCGACGGTGGCGAGCCCCGCGCCCACGGCGAGAATCCGCCGCGCCGTCCTCTTCTTCTTCGGTGTCGCTGACATCGCTCCCCTGTCCCCTCGCCCCTTTTGCGGCGCTGTTCGACTGCTGCTGTGCCAGCGCAGCCTAGAGTCAACGCGCGTAGCGCAACAGGGGGTACCGGGTTACAACTGAGTTGATTCCGTAGGCTCAGGACATGACTCCTGACCCGGCGCCGGCCCTTGAACCCGGACGGCAGATCCTCACCCTCGACGAGCTCTCCCCCGAACAGGTCCAGGACGTCCTCGACCTGCTGGAGGCGGCCGACCGCACCGACGGAGTGCACGCCGTGTCCGAGCAGGGGCGGCTCTATCTGCGGCACGGCAGGCGCGAGGGCGTACGGCACTTCCTGCTCACCGTCGGATCGCACCTCTACGGCTACGCCCAGCTGGAGGACACCGATCCCGTGGAGGCCCCGGCCGCCGAGCTGGTCGTGCACCCCTCGCACCGCGGCCGCGGACACGGGCGGGCACTGGGCGCGGCACTGCTGGCCGCCTCGGGCAAGCGGCTGCGGGTCTGGGCGCACGGCGGGAAATCGGCGGCCCGGCACCTGGCCCAGGTTCTCGGCCTGACCCTCTTCCGCGAACTGCGCCAGCTGCGCCGCCCGTTGGTGCCGCTCGACATCCCCGAGCCGGTGCTGCCCGAGGGCGTCACCGTCCGTACCTTCGTGCCCGGCCAGGACGACACGGCCTGGCTCGCCGTGAACGCGGCCGCCTTCGCCCACCACCCCGAGCAGGGCTCGCTCACCCAGCGGGACCTGGACGACCGTATGGCCGAGCCGTGGTTCGACCCGAAGGGCTTCTTCCTCGCGGAGAAGGACGGGCGCCTGATCGGCTTCCACTGGACGAAGACGCACGCCGAGGAGCAGCTCGGCGAGGTGTACGTGATCGGGATCCTGCCGGAGGCCCAGGGCAGCGGCCTCGGCAAGGCGCTCACGGCGATCGGGCTGCGGCACCTGGCGGCCCAGGCACTGCCGACGGCGATGCTGTACGTGGACGCGGACAACACGGCGGCGGTGACGGTCTACGAGCGGCTCGGCTTCGCCACGCACGAGGTGGACCTGATGTACCGCACGGAGTCCTGAACACGCCGTGAGAAGGGGGCGGTTGACACCGCCCCCTTCTTTGCACCACCCTTTCACTACTTGATTAGTGAAAGGGTGGTGAAGGGGAACGTGCTCGAATACCGGATCGACCGGCGCAGCGGAGTCGCCACCTACCTCCAGATCGTCCAGCAGACCAAACAGGCCCTGCGCATGGGCCTCCTGGAGCCCGGCGACCGGCTACCCACCGCACGCGAGGTCGTCGAAGCCACAGCCATCAACCCGAACACGGTCCTCAAGGCCTATCGCGAGCTGGAGCGCGAAGGACTCGTCGAGGCCCGCCGCGGACTCGGCACCTTCGTCCGCGCGACGCTCGGAACCGGCCCCGCCGACTCGCCCCTGCGGGGCGAACTCGCCGACTGGGCACGCCGGGCGCGGGAGTCCGGCCTGGAGCGCGAGGACGTGGCCGCGCTCTTCACTTCCGTACTGAAGGAATCTTTCGAGGGGGACAAGGCATGACCGGCGGAACGGCCCTGAGCACCGAGGGCCTCGGCAAGCGGTACGACAAAAGGGGGCGCGGCTGGGCCCTGAGGGACTGCTCCTTCAGCCTCCCCGCCGGCCGCATCTGTGCCGTCGTCGGCCCCAACGGCGCCGGCAAGTCCACCCTCCTCGCCCTCACCGCGGGACTCCTGCGGCCCACCGAGGGCTCCGTCAAGGCCCCCGCCCGCGAGCAGCTCGCGTACGTCGCCCAGGACAAGCCGCTCTACCCGCAGCTCACGATCGACGAGACGCTGCGGATGGGCCGCGAGCTCAACCCCGACCGCTGGGACCGAGCCGTCGCCGAGCGGATCACCGCCGGCCTCGACCCCGCCGCGCGCGTCCGCAGCCTCTCCGGCGGCCAGCGCACCCGCGTCGCCCTCGCCCTCGCGCTCGGCAAGCGGCCGGAACTGCTGCTCCTGGACGAGCCGATGGCCGACCTCGACCCGCTCGCCCGGCACGAGCTCATGGGCGTCCTGATGGCCGACGCCGCGGACCGCGGCACGACGGTCGTCATGTCCTCGCACATCCTCGGCGAGCTGGAGGGCGCATGCGACCACCTCCTCCTCGTCGACGGCGGCGAGATCCGCCTCGACGGCGCCATCGACGACCTCCTCGCCGCACACGCCCTGCTCCGAGGCCCGATCGCCGACCTCGCCCCGCACCGGGTGATCGAATCCCGCACGACGGGACGCCAACTCACCGCGCTCATCCGGCGGGAGGGTCCGGTCGAAGGGCCCTGGGAGGCGACGGCCCCGTCCCTCGAAGACCTCCTCCTCGCCCACCTCCGCGTCTCCCGCACCACCCCCGAAGGAGCCTCCGCATGAGCGCCGTCACGTTGAAGGGCACCCACTGGGTGACGGTCCGCCAGCACCGGCGGGCCCTGTGGGTGGCGGGGGCCGCGACGGCCCTGTCCCTCGCCGTCCTCGCCGGGCTGCGGCTGTGGGACGCCTCCACCTCGGACACGTACGTGGAGGACGGCTACAGCATCCCCGCCGACGACAACCGCGGCTTCGGCATCCTGCGCCTGGCCATGGAGTACGCCGGCACTTGCATGGTCCTCCTGCCCCTCGTCGTCGGGGCCTTCGTCGCGGGCCCGCTGATCGCCCGCGAGCTGGAGAGCGGCACGTACCGGCTCGCGCTCACCCAGTCCGTCACCCCGACGCAGTGGCTCCGCGCGAAGATCCTCACCGCGGCCGCCGCAGCGCTCGTGGTCACCCTCGCCCTCATGGCGATCTACCGGATCGGCTGGGGCCGGGTCGCGGGCACCTATCAGCTGAACTGGTCGGACCGCGGCCCGTACGAGGCGACCGGAACCGTCCTCGTCGCGTACGTGCTGCTCGCCGTCGCCGTGGGCGCGCTCCTCGGGCAGCTGATCCGGCGCACACTCGTCGCCATGGCCGCGACCGGCCTGTTCACCGGCCTGGTCCTCGCCGTACTCGGCGCGCTGCGCTGGGACTTCCTGCCGGTACGGACCGATACCGGGCCGATCAGCTCGCAGTCGGGGCCCCTCCCCGTCCCCGCGGACGGACTGATGATGGACATGGGCCTGCTCACCGCGGACGGGGGCCGCATCGCCGAATGGTCCTGCTACGACCCGCAGAGCGCCGACACCTGCTACGCCAGCAAGGGCATCACCGGCCAGTACGTCGACTACCACCCCTACTCCCACGTCTGGCCCACCCAGCTCATCGAGACCGGCATCGTCCTCGCCCTCGCCGCCCTCGCCCTCTTCGCCGCCTTCCGCGTCCTGCGCGCCCGGCACCCGTAACGTAAGGATCGAGCCACCGAAATCAGGTCGGCGGGGCCCTGAAGGGCCCCGCCCCCGATGCCCGCCCACGTCGCCCACGAGGGAACCCACCGCTCCGCCCGGCCTACGACGCCCCCGGCACAGGTTGCCCACGGTCGCCCGCACGTCATGTCGTCGTTACCGGCCATTCAGACGCGCTTGCGACGCTCACGCAATGAAGCCCGCCGTGCCTCCTCTCGCCAAGGGGCTCCCCAAAGGGAGACTTCCCTCGCCCACGGCCCGCTCCGACGCGCCCGACCACCCCTTCGCGCGGAAGAATGGGGCCATGAGCCAGCAGCCCGCCGAGGTCCCGGTCCAATCCACCGCCAAGCCGTCCAAGCGGACGTCCAAGCAGGCGTCCAAGCAGACGCCTCCGCACAAAGGCGAGCCGACCACGCAGCCGTCCGTCGGATCCATAGCCGCGCACCGCCCCCACACGGTCAGCACCGGCCCCGCGACGGACCTCGAGCCCGATCTGGACGCCGATCCCGACGCATACGAGGACGAAGGCGCCGAGGGCGAACTCCCCCAGGGACGCTTCCTCGACCGCGAGCGCAGTTGGCTCGCGTTCAACGAAAGGGTCCTCGAACTGGCCGAGGACCCCACCACGCCCCTCCTCGAACGGGCTAATTTCCTCGCCATCTTCGCGTCGAACCTCGACGAGTTCTTCATGGTGCGCGTCGCCGGCCTCAAGCGCCGCATCGCCACCGGCGTCGCCACGCGCTCCGCCTCCGGGCTGCAGCCCCGCGAGGTGCTCGACCTGATCTGGACCCGCTCGCGCGAACTCATGGCCCGGCACGCCGCCTGCTACCAGCAGGACGTCGCCCCGGCCCTCGCCGACGAGGGCATCCACCTGATCCGCTGGCCCGAGCTCACGGAGAAGGAGCAGGCGCGCCTCTTCACCCTGTTCCGGCAGCAGATCTTCCCGGTCCTCACCCCGCTGGCCGTCGACCCCGCGCACCCCTTCCCGTACATCTCCGGCCTGTCCCTGAACCTGGCCGTGGTCGTACGCAATCCGGTCAGCGGCCACCGGCACTTCGCCCGCGTCAAGGTGCCCCCGCTGCTCTCCCGCTTCCTGGAGGCCTCCCCGCAGCGCTACGTCCCGCTGGAGGACGTCATCGCGGCGCACCTGGAGGAGCTCTTCCCCGGCATGGAGGTGCTGGCCCACCACATGTTCCGGGTGACCCGGAACGAGGACCTGGAGGTCGAGGAGGACGACGCCGAGAACCTGCTCCAGGCCCTGGAGAAGGAGCTGCTGCGCCGCCGCTTCGGACCGCCGGTCCGCCTCGAGGTCGAGGAATCGATCGACCCGTACGTCCTCGACCTGCTCGTCCGCGAGCTGAAGGTCTCCGACGCCGAGGTCTACCCGCTGCCCGGCCCGCTGGACCTCACCGGCCTCTTCGGCATCGCCGGGCTCGACCGGCCCGAGCTGAAGTACCCCAAGTTCATCGCCGGCACCCACCGGGACCTCGCCGAGGTCGAATCGGCCTCCGCGCCCGACATCTTCATGGCACTGCGCGAGCGGGACGTACTGCTGCACCACCCGTACGACTCCTTCTCCACCTCCGTCCAGGCCTTCCTGGAGCAGGCGGCCGCCGACCCGGACGTCCTGGCGATCAAGCAGACGCTGTACCGGACCTCCGGCAAGTCCCCCATCGTCGACGCCCTGATCGACGCCGCCGAGAGCGGCAAGCAGGTCCTCGTCCTCGTCGAGATCAAGGCCCGCTTCGACGAGCAGGCCAACATCAAGTGGGCGCGCAAGCTGGAGGAGGCCGGCTGCCATGTCGTCTACGGCCTCGTCGGCCTGAAGACCCACTGCAAGCTGTCGCTCGTCGTCCGACAGGAGGGCGAGGTGCTGCGCCGCTACTCCCACGTCGGCACCGGCAACTACCACCCCAAGACGGCCCGGCTCTACGAGGACCTCGGCCTGCTCACCGCCGACCCGCAGGTCGGCGCCGACCTCTCCGACCTGTTCAACCGGCTCTCCGGCTACTCCCGCCGCGAGACCTACCGCCGGCTGCTCACCGCCCCGAAGTCCCTGCGCGACGGACTGGTCTCCCGGATCCACAAGGAGATCGCCCACCACCGCGCGGGCCGGCCCGCCTACGTCCGGATCAAGGTCAACTCGATGGTCGACGAGGCGATCATCGACGCCTGCTACCGGGCCTCGCAGGCGGGCGTCCCGGTCGACATCTGGGTCCGCGGCATCTGCGCGATCCGCCCCGGCGTCTCCGGCCTCTCCGAGAACATCCGGGTCCGCTCGATCCTCGGCCGCTTCCTGGAGCACTCCCGGATCTTCGCCTTCGGCAACGGCGGCGAGCCCGAGGTCTGGCTGGGCAGCGCCGACATGATGCACCGCAACCTGGACCGCCGCATCGAGGCCCTGGTCCGGGTCTCCGACCCGGCCCACCGGGCGGCCCTGTCCCGGCTCCTGGAGACCGGGATGTCCGACACCACCTCTTCCTGGCACCTCGGCCCGGACGGGAACTGGACGCGGCACGCGACCGACCCGGAGGGCCAGCCGCTGCGGCACGTCCAGGAGATGCTCATCGACGCGCGGAGGCGCCGGCGTGCACAACCCTGACCACCCTTCCGTCTCCACGGGCGTCACGGCGGGAGAGGTCCTCTCCCCCTACCTCCAGGCGCGGGCCGGAGACTTCCTGCGCGGACTGCGCCTGCACACCGAGAGCGGAGCGGACACGGCGGGCTCGGAGGAGGCCGCCCGGTCCCTCCGGGCGGCCGCCCGCCGCATCAGCGGGACCTTGCACACCTTCCGGCCGCTCCTCGACGCCGCCTGGGCCGACCAGCTGCGCACGGAGCTCGCCTGGCTGTCGGGAACGCTCGCCCTGGAGCACGCCTGCACCTCCCGGCTCGTCCGGCTGGTGGACGCGTTGTCCCGCCTGTCGAGCGGCGGCGGACCGGTGCCCGCCGCCCGCGGCGTCACCGAAGGCCCGGGGCTCACGGTCGGCGCCGCCCGCGCGGGCGCCCTGCTCGAACGCCAGCTCACCCTGACCCGTACGCGCGCCCACTCCGCGGCCCTCCAGGCGCTGGGCTCCTCCCGCTTCCACGCGGTCGCGGACGCCGTCGCACTCCTCGCCTCCGAGGTACCGCTGGGGCCCGCGGGGGCGGCCCCGGCCATCGAGGTCCTCGACGCGCCGGCCGCGGTCGTCGAGCGGCGGCTCACGGAGGCCGTGGGCGGACTGCCGCTGGCCCGCGCGGCCCACCCGTACAACGCGGACGCCCTCGCGCTCGCGGCCGGCGAGGCCCAGGACGCGCCCTGGCACCAGACCCGGCTCCTGCTGCGCCTCCACCGGTACGCCTGCGAGGTCCTGCACGGCACCGACCCGGACCCGGTCCTCTACGAGTCCGGCCGGGCCCTCGACCGGCACCGCGACGCCTCCGAGGCCGCCACCGCGGCGGCCACGGCAGCCCGCACCCCCCGGATCGCCCCGGCCACCGCGTACGCCCTCGGCGTCCTCCACGCGGACCAGCGCCACGAGGTCGAGGCCGCCAGGTTCGCCTTCCAACGCGCCTGGCAACGCACGACGGCGCCGGTCCCGTGATCCTCGCGGCGGGGTGCGTCCTGTGGCGCCCCGCTCCGTCGGGCCAGGGCATCGAAATCGCCCTGGTCCATCGGCCCAAGTACGGAGACTGGTCGCATCCGAAGGGAAAACTGAAGCGCGGCGAGACCGTCGAGGAGTGCGCGGTCCGAGAGGTACGGGAGGAAACCGGCCACTCCTGCGCCCTGGGCCCCCGCCTCCCCACGGCCCGTTACCTGGCGAACGGCCGCCCGAAGGAGGTCACGTACTGGTCGGCCCGCGCCCTCGGGGGCAGTTTCACGCCGAGCACGGAGGTGGACCGCATGGCCTGGCTCTCCCCCGAGGATGCCCGGGCCCGATTGACGCAGCCACGGGACAGAGACCTCCTGGACACGTTCCTTTCGTGCTGATTGTGGGCATTCGGTCCTCTGGGGCGGGACGGGCTGGGACAACGGACGGCGCCCTTGCCCGCGCCGCTGCTTCGGGCCCCGGCGCCCGCGGCCCCCACACCCGTACGAACGCCGACACCGCCGCCCTCCGAAGGGCCCCGCACCGCGCCTTCCGGCACGGTTCACTTCCCGTTCACTCTCCCCCGTCGGCCGCTTCACCTGATCTGCCTAATTTCGGCCGTACAAGGTGCACAAGCGCAGCGACGCACCCACAACCCCGACACACGCCGCCGTACACGTTCAGGACACCCGGTCCGCGGCAGGCGGCTTCTGGAAGGAACACCCGAAAGTGAAGCTTTCGCGCATGAACGGGCTTCGCGCCTCCGCGATCGGTGCCCTCGTCGTCTCCGGCGCCCTCGTCCTCTCGGCGTGTGGCTCGGACAACAACAGCGGTACCCCGGCGAACGGCGACAAGACCTCCGCCGCTGCGTCGAACATCAAGTGCGACGGCGCCAAGGGCCAGCTCCTCGCCGCGGGTTCCTCCGCGCAGAAGAACGCCATGGACCTGTGGGTCAAGAACTTCCAGGCCGCCTGCTCGGGCGTCGAGGTCAACTACCAGGCCATCGGCTCCGGCGGCGGTATCACCAAGTTCAACCAGGGCCAGGTCGCCTTCGCGGGCTCCGACTCCGCCCTGAAGGAGGAAGAGGTCGCCGAGTCGGCGAAGATCTGCAAGACCGGCAAGGGTGTCAACCTGCCGATGGTCGGTGGCCCGATCGCCATCGGTTACAAGCTGGAGGGCGTGGACAACCTGGTCCTGGACGCCCCCACCATCGCCAAGATCTTCAACACCGACATCAAGAAGTGGAACGACCCGGCGATCGCCAAGCTGAACCCGGGCGCCAAGCTGCCGGACAGCAACATCCAGGCCTTCCACCGCTCCGACGAGTCGGGCACCACCCAGAACCTGGGCAAGTACCTCTCCACCGCCGCCCCGGCCGAGTGGAAGCACGACCCGAAGTCGAAGTCGTGGCCCGCCCCGGGTGGCCAGGCCGCCAACGGCTCCTCCGGTGTCGCCACCGCGGTCAAGGACGCCGAGGGCTCCATCGGCTACTTCGAGCTCTCCTACGCGACCGCCAACAAGATCTCCACGGTCTCCGTGAACACCGGTGCCGCCGCTCCGGTCGCCGCGACCACGGAGAACGCCTCGAAGGCCATCGCCGCCGCCAAGGTCAAGGGCACCGGCAGCGACATGGCCCTCTCCCTCGACTACGCGACCAAGGCCGAGGGCGCCTACCCGCTCGTCCTCGTCACGTACCAGATCGCCTGCGACAAGGGCAACAAGGCGGAGAACCTGCCGACCCTGAAGGCGTTCCTGAACTACGCGATCAGCGAGGACGGCCAGAAGGTCCTGTCCGACGCCGGTTACGCCCCGATGCCGGCCGAGATCGCGACCAAGGTCCGCGAGATCGTCCCCACCCTGTCCTGATCCCCGGCCGGAGCCGGTCCGTCAGCCACACCGACGGACCGGTCCCGGCATCCGGTGCACCGCCGCCAGGAGCCCGTACATCCGTACGACTCCGCAGACCGGAGAGTCAGAATGGTTACGACAGCCACACCACCCATAGAAAAGGGCCGACGCGCCAAGGGCGCGGCCCGCCCCGGAGACCGAATCTTCCTCGGTCTGTCCCGCGGATCCGGCATCACCCTCCTGGTGATCATGGCCGCGATCGCGGGCTTCCTCACCTACCGCGCCGTCCTCGCGATCTCCCAGGACTCCACGAACTTCTTCACCACCTTCGAGTGGAACCCGGCCGGCAGCCCGCCCGTCTTCGGCATCGCCGTCCTGGCGTTCGGCACGGTCGTCTCGTCGATCATCGCCATGGTCATCGCCGTGCCGGTCGCGATCGGCATCGCGCTGTTCATCTCGCACTACGCCCCGCGCAAGCTGGCCAAGCCGCTCGCGTACGTGGTCGACCTTCTCGCCGCCGTCCCCAGCATCATCTACGGCCTCTGGGGCGCGATCTTCCTGGTCCCGTACCTGGGCGGCCTCAACAAGTGGCTCGACGAGTACTTCGGCTGGACCTACATCTTCGACAAGGCCAGCGACGGCGTCGCCCGCAACATGTTCACCGTGGGCATCCTGCTGGCGATCATGATCCTGCCGATCATCACCAACGTGACCCGCGAGGTCTTCCTCCAGGTCCCGAAGATGCACGAAGAGGCCGCCCTCGCCCTCGGCGCCACCCGCTGGGAGGTCATCCGGATGTCGGTGCTGCCCTTCGGCCGCTCCGGCATCATCTCCGCCTCGATGCTGGGCCTCGGCCGCGCGCTCGGCGAGACGATGGCCGTGGCCGTCGTGCTCTCGCCCAGCTTCGTCCTCTCGGGCCACCTGCTCGACCCGGGCGGCGGCACCTTCGCCCAGAACATCGCCGCGAAGTTCAACGAGGCCAACGAGTTCGGCCGTGACGCGCTGATCGCCTCCGGCCTGATCCTCTTCGTCATCACCCTGCTGGTCAACGGCGCGGCCCGGTGGATCATCGCCCGCCGCAAGGAGTACTCGGGGGCCAACGCATGAGCCACGCCATACAGGACCGCCCGCCCGTGAAGAGCGTGGTCACGCACGACCCGCTCAAGCACGCCCGGCTCCCCCGCTGGACCCCGTTCGCCATCGCCATCGGATCGATCGCCGCCGCTGTCGGCCTCGGTCTCGCGGCCGGCTGGCACAGCCGCATCCAGTGGGGCCTGATCGCCGCACTGTTCTTCGTCCTCGCGACGTACGGGATCACCTCCAAGGTCGAGGGCTCCCGCCAGGCCAAGGACCGGGTCGCGACCAGCCTCGTCTGGGTCTGCTTCATCCTGGCCGTGGTCCCGCTGCTCTCCCTCGCCTGGGTCACCATCAGCAAGGGCCTGGAAGTCCTCGACCCGTACTTCCTCGGCCACTCGATGAACGGTGTCCTCGACGCCGAGGCCGGTGGCGGTGTCTACCACGCGCTGCTCGGCACGATCGAGCAGGTCGGCATCGCGACCCTGATCGCCGCGCCGATCGGTCTGCTGACCGCGGTCTACCTCGTCGAGTACGGCGGCGGGAAGCTCGCCCAGGCCGTCACCTTCTTCGTCGACGTCATGACGGGCATCCCGTCGATCGTCGCGGGCCTCTTCGTCCTCGCCACCTGGAATCTGATGCTGGGCTTCGGGCCCTCCGGATTCGCCGGCGCGATGGCCCTCGCGATCCTGATGATGCCGGTCGTGGTCCGCTCCACCGAGGAGATGCTCAAGCTCGTCCCGAACGAGCTGCGCGAGGCCTCCCTCGCGCTCGGCATCCCGAAGTGGCGCACGATCCTGAAGGTGGTCCTGCCCACCGCGATCGGCGGCATCACCACGGGCGTCATGCTCGCGGTCGCCCGCATCACCGGTGAGACGGCCCCGGTCCTGCTCCTTGTGTTCGGTACGAAGCTCATCAACCCGAACCCCTTCGAAGGCGCCCAGTCCTCCCTGCCGCTCTACGTGTACGAGCAGTACGCGGTCGGCACCGACGCAGCCGTGGCCCGTGCCTGGGCCGCAGCGCTCGTCCTGATCGCCTTCGTCATGATCCTCAACCTGGTGGCCCGCGGCATCGCCCGCTGGAAGGCCCCGAAGACCGGCCGCTGACCGCGGTCACTCTGGAAGTGAATTGATATGGCCAAGCGAATCGACGTCAGCGGCCTCTCCGCCTACTACGGCGCCCACAAGGCGATCGACGACATCTCCATGACCGTCGAGCCCCGCTCGGTGACGGCCTTCATCGGCCCCTCCGGCTGCGGCAAGTCCACGTTCCTGCGCACCCTGAACCGGATGCACGAGGTCACCCCCGGTGGCCGGGTCGAGGGCAAGGTGATGCTGGACGACGAGAACCTGTACGGCTCCCACGTCGACCCGGTCGCGGTGCGCCGCACGGTCGGCATGGTGTTCCAGCGCCCGAACCCGTTCCCGACGATGTCGATCTTCGACAATGTGGCGGCGGGCCTGCGGCTGAACGGCTCGTACAAGAAGTCCCAGCTCAACGACATCGTCGAGCGCTCTCTCAAGGGCGCGAACCTCTGGAACGAGGTCAAGGACCGCCTGAACAAGCCGGGCTCCGGCCTCTCCGGTGGTCAGCAGCAGCGTCTGTGCATCGCCCGCGCGATCGCGGTCGAGCCGGACGTCCTGCTGATGGACGAGCCCTGCTCGGCCCTGGACCCGATCTCGACGCTGGCGATCGAGGACCTGATCGGCGAGCTGAAGGAGCGCTTCACGATCGTCATCGTGACGCACAACATGCAGCAGGCCGCCCGCGTCTCGGACCGCACGGCGTTCTTCAACCTCTCGG
Source organism: Streptomyces sp. NPDC039609 (assembly GCF_055596705.1). Lineage (NCBI taxonomy): Bacteria > Bacillati > Actinomycetota > Actinomycetes > Kitasatosporales > Streptomycetaceae > Streptomyces > Streptomyces sp. NPDC039609. The sequence goes on along the minus strand of NZ_JBVIUJ010000013.1, from coordinate 20,236 downwards.
CCGTGGGCCAGCCCGGCAAGCTGATCGAGCTGGACGACACCGAGCGCATCTTCTCCAACCCGAGCGTCCAGGCGACCGAGGACTACATCTCCGGCCGCTTCGGATAGCCCCCAGACCATGCGGCTCCGCCGCGTGGCGTCCTGCGGTGCTGCATGGCGGTGCCACCGCAGACGAAAGGGCCCGGCTCCCCTACAGGGAAGCCGGGCCCGACCATTTTCGTGACCTGGTTGTGGGCAACTGTTCCACGGGGCTGGGGGTCCCCCCGGACGGAGTCTGGGGGAGGGTGGGCACAACCCCGGGGGCCGATGCCCCATTCAGGCCCGCCCACCCCAAGGGCCGTCACGCGTCACCCGAAGAGCAGCTGCACCACGTAGAAGCTCGCCGCCGCCACCAGCGCCGCCGCCGGCATCGTGATACTGCATCCCCCGGGGGATAACCCCCGGACCCCCAGCAGCACCCCGGCGTGCCGGCCCGTCAGCCGAAGAACAGCTGCACCACGTAGAAGCTCGCCGCCGCCACCAGCGCCGCCGCCGGCATCGTGATGAACCAGCCCAGGATGATGTTCTTCGCGACACCCCACCGCACCGCGTTCACCCGCTTCGTCGCGCCCACGCCCATGATCGCGGAAGTGATGACGTGCGTCGTGGAGATCGGCGCGTGGAAGAGGAACGCCGAGCCGAACATGATCGACGCGCCCGTCGTCTCCGCCGCGAACCCCTGCGGAGGGTCCAGCTCGATGATCTTCCGGCCGAGCGTCCGCATGATCCGCCAGCCACCCGCGTACGTACCCAGCGAGAGCATCACGGCGCACGCGATCTTCACCCACACCGGGATGTCGTCGCCCGACTGCTGCACATCCGCGATGACCAGGGCCATCACCACGATGCCCATCGTCTTCTGCGCGTCCTGCAGACCGTGGCCGAGCGCCATGCCCGCCGCGGACACCGTCTGCGCGATACGGAAACCGCGCTTCGCCTTGTGCGGGTTGGCCTTGCGGAACATCCACATGATCGCGCACATGACCAGGTAACCGGCGATCAGGCCGACCACCGGCGAGATGAACATCGGGATGACGACCTTGTCGAGCACGCCGCCCCAGATGACCTCCGTACCGCCGGCCAGCGCCGCGCCCACCATGCCGCCGAACAGCGCGTGCGAGGAGGAGGACGGCAGACCGAAGTACCAGGTCACCAGGTTCCAGATGATCGCGCCAACCAGCGCGGCGAAGAGGATGCCCATCCCCTTGTCGCCGTGCGGCGTCTCGATCAGGCCCTCACTGACGGTCTTCGCGACCCCGCTGCCGAGGAACGCGCCGGCGAGGTTCATCACCGCCGCCATCGCCAGCGCCGCCCGCGGGGTCAGCGCCCGGGTCGACACGGAGGTGGCGATGGCATTGGCCGAGTCGTGGAAGCCGTTCGTATACGTGAAGCCGAGCGCGACACCGATGGTCACGATCAGCGCAAAGGTGTCCACGAAGCCTCAGGACTCCTTGACCGCGATGGTCTCCACCGTGTTCGCCACATGCTCGAAGGCGTCGGCCGCCTCTTCCAGCACATCCACGATCTGCTTGAGCTTCAGCACCTCGATGGCGTCGTACTTGCCGTTGAAGAGCTGGGCGAGCAGCTTGCGGTGGATCTGGTCGGCCTGGTTCTCGAGCCGGTTGACCTCGATCCAGTACTCGGTGAGGTTGGACATCGTCCGCAGGTTCGGCATCGCCTCGGCGGTCAGCACGGCCGCGCGGGAGAGCACCTCGATCTGCTGCTCGACACCCTTGGGGAGCTCTTCGACGTTGTAGAGGACGACCAGGTCGACGGCCTCCTCCATGAAGTCCATGATGTCGTCGAGGGACGAAGCGAGGGAGTAGATGTCCTCGCGGTCGAACGGCGTGATGAAGGAGGAGTTCAGCTGGTGGAAGATCGCGTGGGTGGCGTCGTCACCGGCGTGTTCCGCTGCCCGCATCCGCTCTGCGATCTCGGCCCGGGCGGACATGTCCGCTCCGAGCAGTTCCATCAGGAGCTTCGAGCCCGTGACGATGTTGTCCGCGGACGCGGCGAACATGTCGTAGAAGCTCGTCTCCCTGGGGGTCAGACGAAATCGCACGTGGGGTCCTCGGGGTGCTGGGTTGGGTCAGGCTGATGCTAGGCGCATCATCCGGCCACGGCTAACCGGCGTCCCTTCAGTGTCGCCCATCAGGCACAGTGATCTGCACGGGCCCCCGCCCGGATCGGCGGGGATCGGTACCATATACCCACGAGGGGTATACACACCCTTTCTGGACAACGGGAGGACGCGATGACGACCACCGAGGCAGCCGAGGTCACCCCCGAGCCCGTCGGGGCCGCGGAACCCACCGACCACGACCACGGCGTGCACGGCTACCACAAGCAGAAGGACGAGCACCTCAAGCGGCTGCGCCGCATCGAGGGCCAGATCCGCGGTCTGCAGCGGATGGTCGACGAGGACACGTACTGCATCGACATACTCACTCAGGTCTCGGCCTCCACGAAGGCCCTGCAGTCCTTCGCGCTCCAGCTCCTGGAGGAGCACCTGCGCCACTGCGTCGCCGACGCGGCGATGAAGGGCGGCGACGAGATCGATGCCAAGGTGGAGGAGGCCACGAAGGCCATCGCCCGGATGATGCGTACCTGAGAGCCCGGGGCAGGCACCGGCCCGCCCCGGCCGATCAGCAGCAGTCCGCTCGCTCCGTCGCGACCCTCAGCACCTCGTCGATACGGTCCGCGCTGAGCCGCTCCCCGTCCGCGGCCGATGCCGCGATGATCAGTTCACCGCACAGCTCGATCTCGGCGAGAGCGACGCAGTCCTGGTCAGTGGGCACTGTCGCGGTACTGGGCGGAGCCACGCGCATTCACCTCTTCCTGCCGGCGTCGGTCTCCCAGCGTAGGGAGCGCGCCACACACCGCGCATGACACGTCCGGACCATTTGGCAATGGCCTGCACGCGACCCCCTGCTACACCTCGATCCTCCCGGCGTAGATGTCCTTCCGGTCCGGCAGCCGTACGTCGACGGCGGCACCGAACCCGTAGAGCAGCGTCGTCGACGCGACGGCGACCGTGCGCCCCTGGTTGGCGAAGCTGAACTGGTGGCGCACCTTGCGTAGCCGGCCCTGGTGGTCGAGGTACGCGTCGAAGGGCACGGTGTCCTTGGCAAACCCTTTCGCCGCCGCGGCGAGCGCCCCGCGCACCTGCGGCGAGGCGACCCGGGCGGCCACGGCGATGTCCGTGACCCCGCGGTAGTGGCTGACTTTCACCCCTGCCAGGTCGACCTCGCCGACATAGGTCACCTTCTGCGCGCCGCGCAGCAGCTCGGCGGCGGCAGCCGGGTCGGTGGCCCCGCCGGTGACGAGGTTGCCGTCGTCGAGGGTGGTCGTGTCCACCCGCACCCACTTGTCGGCGGGGACGCCGGCGCCGCGGTTCTTCATGTAGAGGGCACCGGGCGCGAGCAGCTCGGTGATGGGCCGGTGCTCGGAGGCTCCGGCGGCGTCCTTGGGCAGTACGACCTGGAGGCGGCCCGTGCGACGGCGGAAGTCGTACCCGCCCTCGCCCCTGATGGTGACCCGGGTCCCGCCGGTCGCCATCTCCATGCTGGTGCTCGCCTTGGAGGTGCCGGCCCGGGTGAGGACGTCGGCCGCGCCACGTACGGTCTTCGTCGGATCGCCGCTCGGCTTGGAGTCCTCGGGGGCGGAGCACCCGCCCGTGGCCACCGCGCCGACAAGGGCCGCCGCGACGGCGAGGGAGCCGCCCCCACGTCCGTACCGCTGCACCACCATCGCCTGCCAACCCCCAACGCCGTACCGCTGCTTGTCCGGGACCCGCCCGACCCGCCTAACGACGGTCCCGGGCCACCCGTCACGCGCAGTACGGTGGATCCGTGCATCAGCAGGCCCCGCATCACACGACCACGACGGAACGCGGCTCCTTCGCGATAGCCCGGTGCAGCTGTGGCTGGTCGGGCCCGGCGCGAAGATCGCGGGAGAAGGCCCGGTCGGACGGGGAGACGCACACGGATGCGGCGAGCCGGCACACGGCATAGCCGCGCCGCCCGGAACTCACCCTCCCGGGTCGCAGGACCCGGAACTCACCGTCCCGGGTCGCAGGGCTTGGAACTCACCGTCCCGGGTCGCAGGGCTTGGAACTCACCGTCCCGGGCCGCAACACTTGATCTCGCCGTCCCGGGCCGCGCCTCCTGATCGCGCTGTCCCGGACCACAGGACCCGGAACCAATCGGTCCCGGACCGCAGGACCCCGGACCGACGGCCTACGCGGCCAGGTCGTTCTCGCCCGATCCGATGCGCGGCTCGGGGATGTCGAGCGCCTCGGGCTGCGGGCAGCGCTTCGCGGCGTTCCGGGAGCGGACCAGCCAGGCGCCGTGCCGGGAGCGGGCGACGGCGGAGACGACCGGGGTCAGCAGGGCGCCGGCGAGAGGCGCGAGGAGCAGGGTCACCGCCGTGCCGAGGGCGAAGCCGCCGATGACGTCGGTCGGGTAGTGCACGCCCATGTAGACGCGGCAGAAGCCTTCGGCGAAGGCGAGCGCGATGGCGGCGAGGCCGAACTTCCGGTGCGCGACGAAGATCCCCACGCCGATCGCCATCGCCATGGTGGAGTGGTCGCTGACGAAGGAGAAGTCGGTCTTGCCGTCGACGAGGACCTCGAGGCCCTGATGGTCGTTGAACGGCCGCGGCCGCTCGACGAAGCCCCGGATGGGGATGTTGATCAGCAGCGCGACACCCGCGGCGAGCGGCGCCCAGACGAGCCCCGTGACGGCGGACACGGAGTCGGTCAGCGTGCCGCGCCGGCGGACGCTCCACCAGCACCAGAGCGCGACGAGGACGAGGCCGAGCATGATCCCGTACTCGCCTACGAACTCCATGACACGGTCGAACCACGGCGGAGCGTCCCGCGCCAGCCCGTTGATGTCTCTGAGCAGGCTGACATCGGGGTTCGAACCATCCGATGCGAGTTCAGCCATGTGCTGCGGCCCCTTGCCTTGTCACGTGAGTCGACCGTGGGCGGTCGTATCAGGGAACGAACCGCCTGAGGCGTGCGTTCCGCTCTTCCTCGACGATCACCACGACGTTACCGAAGAGTGACACGTCATCGCAGCTCAGGGCCTGTGCTTTACGGAGAGTTCCGGCCATGTCCGACAGTTCGTCAGGTCTGCGGCAGGTGCGTCGGCAGCGCCGCCGCGCCCTCCTTGGTGACCCGCGTCGCCCCGAAGTAGTCGGGTGTGTCCATCTTGGTGAAACGGATCACGGCCCCGGTGCGCGGGGCGTCGATCATGTAGCCGCCGCCCACGTAGATACCGACGTGCCTGATGGCGCGGGAGTTCGTCAGATCGTCGGAGAAGAAGACGAGGTCGCCGGGGAGCAGTTCGGCACGGGACGGATGCGGCCCGGCGTTGTACTGGTCGTTCGCGACACGCGGCAGCTCGACGCCGACGGTCCGGTACGCGGCCTGCGTCAGCCCGGAGCAATCGAATCGGCCATTCTGCGCGGCCGTTCCCGTACCGCCCCAGAGGTAGGGCGTGCCGAGCTTCTGCTGCGCGAAGTTGATCGCCCCGGCGGCCTGCCGCGAGGGTTCGACCCGGCCGAGGGGACGCGCGAAGCTCTTCTCCAGGGAGCGGATGATCCGCACGTAGTTCTGCGTCTCGCTGATGCGCGGCACCCCGCCGGACTTTATGACCCGGTACGCCCCCGCGTTGTACGCGGCGAGCATGTTGTTCGTCGCGTCTCCGGGCACGTTCTTCACATAGCCGGCGAGTTCACAGTCGTACGAGGCGGCGGACGGGATCGCGTCGGCGGGGTCCCAGACGTCCCGGTCGCCGTCCTTGTCGCCGTCGATGCCGTGACCGGCCCAGGTGCCGGGGATGAACTGCGCGATGCCCATGGCGTTGGCGGGCGAGACGACCCGCGGGTTCCAGCCGCTCTCCTGGTAGAGCTGCGCGGCGAGCAGGGCGGGATTGATGGCCGGGCAGAGATTCCCCCACTTCTGCACCAGCCCCTGGTACGCGGCCGGTACGGCGCCCTTGGCGAGCCCGACGGTGCCGTTCTTGGCGTCGCCCGCACCACCGATGAGCCCGGCAGCGGCGGAGTACGTACCGACGACGAGCAGCGCGACGAAGCTGAGACACGCCCCGAAGACGCCACCGGCCACCAGCCACGCCCTGCCGGCCTTGCCCGCCCTACGCACCGTCAACCACCCCTGGTGTCTCGGCAGTCCACCGACCGGCAATTCTAGGTGGGCGGGCCGCCCGTCGGGGGGTGAGCTGTTACCCGTTTCGGACAAAGTCCTGCAACCCCGGCCGACTTCCGGGACGTCTCTCGTCGCGCCGCACAACAGGATTCGGCCACAGGGGGACGATCATGAGCCACACGAGATCAGCACGGACGGCCCATCTGACACGCGTGACACGCCTGGCCGTCGCGAGCCTGGCCGCGACGCTGGCGGCGGGGCTGCTCGTCGGCTGCGGTCCGGACGACGGCAGTGGCGACGGCGCGCCGGGAGCCCCGAGCCCTACGGGCAGCGCGTCACCGTCCGGAAGTGCGTCTCCCACGGCCACCGCTACGCCGTCCCGCAGCGCGTCCCCCTCCCGCAGCGCTACGCCGTCCCGCAGCGCATCTCCTTCGCGACCCGCGGCCGCCGCCCTGACGTGCGATCAACTCCGCCACGCACAGGTACAGACCGCCCTCGTGAAGCTCCCCGACCATCCGCAGCCCTCGATGCGGCTGACCGACGGTCACTGGGAGGGCGAGGACGGCGTCCAGGTCGACCTCCAGCCCCAGTGCGCGACCGGCCAGATCGTGGGAGACGCCGCGGCCGACGCGGTGGGCGTCGTGAAGATCACCACGCCGGGCACGGGCCGCTTCTACACCCTCGTCGTATGGCGGAACGACCACGGCACCCCGGTCCCGTTCGCCACCGAGTCCCTCGGCGACCGCACCCCGGTCGTCTCCCTCGCGGTGACCCGTCCGGCCGTGACGGTGGTCTACCGCACCCGCCGTGAAGGCGAGCCCCTGGCCGTCACCACCCTGACCCGCACGGCGGTCTACCGTGTGGCCGGGGCGGGCCTGTACGAGGTCAGCCACGTCGACACGCCGTACGCAGGGGGCTGACGGGCTCTGCCGGGCGTCAGGCGCGGGGGACCCCGGACCTTGCACCGAAACGCCCGGCACCGCCGCCCCCACCAGGGGCGTCGGTTGAGTACCCGTACTCAACCGCCCCGGATCTGCGCGCCGTAACGTCGCGTCCATGACGCCGAGCACCACTCCCGCACCAGCATCCGCAGCAGCCCCACGGAGCCTCTTCCGGGCCCTGGTGCTCGTGGCGCTCGCCGCCGTCACCTGCGTCACCGCCACCGCGTGCTCCGTACTGCCCGGCAGGGACTACCCGACCGTCGACCCCACCACCGTCATCACACGGGTGCAGGCGCGGTCCCAGTGGGCCTACGACGCGATGGGCCTGCCGGCCACGACCCCCGTGACGGGTGGCCGGGTCTCCACCGCGCACACCTGCTACGAACGGTGGGCCATCGACCGGGTGGACCTCGACGTCGCCTCGTTCGCGTTCGACTGGTCCGTGCCCGCCGTCCAGGCCGACCGGGCCCGCGCCGCCGACCAGCGGCTGCGCGAGGCGTTCACCAAGGCCGGCTGGAAGCTCACGTACGACCGCCACCGCCAGAGCAAGGGCTCCCTGTCCCTCGGCTTCCGCTTCGAGGACCCGGCCACGGGCGACAAGTTCGACCTCGCCTGGCACGACACGACGGAGACGCTCTTCTTCAACTCGTACACGACCTGTGCGCAACTGCCCGAGGCGTACCTCTCCGGCTCCTGGCACAGCGCGGAGTGGAACCCACGCACCAGCGCCTGACCAGGGCCCGCCACCACCCCAAGAGTGCAACAACGACAGTCATTGCCCGGAGTCACCCTCCGTGATACACAGAGTGACCATACGCTTCTTCGCATAGAAACCGGCCACACCGTCGCAGGTCAAGACGGTCGGATCGGTCATCTGTGCGGGGATCGGGTAAAGAGAGCCGTCAAGCCGTCACACGCGGGCGGTTTCATCAGCGAAGATAGGGCGATGACCCATGCCATCAGGCAGGGGCGACGAACTACCCAACAGGGGCGGTGAGTTACATGTACCTGGCGGCCGAAGAAGGCGACATCACCACCATCATCGGTGGAATCGCCCCGAACTGGGGGCCTTTCGGGAGCCTGGGCAATGAAGCCAAGGTGATGATCGAGGTCGTGATGGCCGTGGCCATCCTGCTCTGCCTCGGCATCGCCATCTGGGGTGCGGCGAAGCAGCGCATCGGCGCGACAGCCCTCAGGGACACGTTCAGCGCCGAGCAGGGCAAGGGCCTGATCGTGGCCGGTCTGACCGGGGTCTTCATCATCGGGTCACTGGGGACGCTGTTCACGATCGTGTACGGGATGGCCGTCTAACCACCGAGGTCGGTTGCTTTCCTGATGTCCAGTCACCACACGGTTGAGAGGGCGTGCTTGCCATGAGCCTCGGCGACGACAACGACGGCTTCGGCGGCTCGGGCCAGACCCGCACGCGGCTCCCCGAGGGCGGCACCGGCGACGTCTACGGCGGCGCCCGCCGCCCACCGGCCCGCAACTCCCGCTCGCTCATCACGGTCGTGGGCGTGGTGGTCCTGCTGATCGCCGCGATCGCCTTCGCCAACAGAGGCAACGGCGACGACACGGAGACGACGGGCTCCACCCCGAACAAGGCAGCCGGCTCGAACGCCCCGACAGAGGCGACGGGCGTCCGCCCGGTGACGGGCAAGAACGGCCAGATCCCGACGGGCTTCGCCCGGGACGAGCAGGGGGCGCAGAGCGCGGCGTCGAACTATGCGGTGGCGCTGGGGTCGGACGGGATGTTCAAGCGGGACACCCGTCACCAGCTCGTCGACACCATCTACACCCCCGAAGCCGCCGCACAGCTCAAGGGCCGTCAGGACACGGCGTACTCGGCCGACTTCCTCAAGAGGATGGGCCTCGACGCCGACGGCAACGCGCCGCACGGCAGCACCTTCGTCTCCCGCACGATCCCGGTGGGCACCAAGGTGGAGAGCTTCAGCGGGAACTCCGCCAAGGTCTCCGTCTGGTACACCGGCCTGATCGGCATGTCGGGCACCGGCTCCACCGACCCCGTACGCACCACGTGGAAGACCTGGACCTTCGACCTCACCTGGACGGACAACGACTGGAAGGTCACGGCCGACACCGAGAAGGACGGCCCCGCGCCCGTCCCCGGCGACGTCGCGGCGTCCAGCGCCGAAGACATCAGCAAGGCCGTCGCGGAATTCGGAGGGTTCACTTATGCCCGGTAATCCCGGCGCTCGAACCGGTTCCCTCGCCAGGGCCCGCTCCCTCACCACCCTGGTGGTGGGTCTGCAGACCACGGCCTTCCTCTTCGCCGCCCGCGCGACGGCCGCGCCCACACCGACCCCCACACCGTCCTCCACCGGCGCCGACGAGTGCCGCTACCTCAGCGGCCACGCGAAGCGCTACTGCGAGCAGGGAGAGAGCAGCGGTTCGGGCGGCACCAGCAGCCCACCCGACCCCACCGCCGCCCTGGACCCCCTCTCCTCCCTCGCCCGCGGCTGCGCCGACGCCGCCGTCGCCATCGTCGACAAGCTCTCCCAGGCCGTCAAAGAGACCGCCGACGTCGACTTCACCAACCTCGAGTTCCTCGGCCGCTACGCCGTCGTCTTCGCCGCCGCCACCGTCCTCACCCTCCTCCTCTGGCTCCTCGCCGTCGCCAAGCGCGCCATCCGCGGCGTCCCCCTCACCACCGCCATCTCCGAGGCCATCGGCTTCCTCTGGCTGACCGTCCTCGCCTCCGCCTTCACCCCGCTGATCCTCTACACCGTCGTCAACGCCACCGACGCCGTCACCGAGGTCATCGCCTCCGGCACCGGCCAGCAGACCGACGTCTTCTTCGGCAGCTTCAAGGAAGCGCTCCAGAAGGGCGACAGCATCGGCGGCGGGCCCATCATGCTGATCATCGTCTCGCTGGTCAGCATCCTCGCCGCCGGCGTCCTCTATCTCGAACTGTTCCTGCGCGCCGTCCTGCTCTACGTCGGCGCCCTCCTCGGCGTCGTCGTCTACTCCGGACTCGTCGACAAGAACATGTGGGGTCACGTCCGCCGCTGGGCCGGGATCATGATCGCGGTGATCCTCGTCAAGCCGGTCATCGTCATCGTCCTCGGCCTCGCCGGAGCGCTCTCCTCCGGGACCGGGCCCGACTCGTTCTCCGCCGTCGTCTCCGGGCTCGCGATCATCCTGCTCGCCATCTTCGCCTCCGGGATGATCTACCGCTTCGTCCCCGGCTTCGGCGACGAGATCGTCGCCTCCCGCAACAACCGCCTCCACCGCGCCGGCGAGAACGCCGCCGCCGCCGTGATCTCCTCCCCCGCCTCCCTCGTCTCCCAGGGCATCAAGACCCACAGCGCCCGTGGCGACGGCGGAGGCAACAACTCCAACGGCTCCAACAACGCCCCGCGCCCCGCCAACCCCCTCTCGGGCGGCGTCGCCGCCCACAGCAGCCGCGGGGGCTCGGCCGGGGGCGGCGGCGGATCTGTCCCCTCCGCCGCACCCCCGCCGCGTAGCAGCAGCCCGACATCGGGCACCCCGCACAGCAACCGCAACAACACAGGAAGCACTGGAGGTGGAGGGCGTTGACGACCCAGTCCCAGCCGGTCACGCCCCGCCGTACGTATCTCATCGGCCGGGCCCGGCCGAACGCGATCGTCGGCAAGAACCGCGAAACCGGCGAGATCGCCCTGATCATCGCCGGTGCGTTCCTCGGCATGATGAGCGGACTCCTCGTCCCCGTCCTCACCCTGCGGATCGTGCTGCTCACCGGCTTTCCGCTGCTGGCACTGGCCGCCGTGTACGTCCCGTACAAGCACCGCACCTTCTACAAGTGGTTTGAGATCAACCGCAGCTACAAGCGGAGCCTGAAGCGCGGCACCGCCTACCGCTCCGCCGCCGCCGAAGCCGGCACCCGGCTCGACGGCCGCGAGGTCGAGGTCGGCCCGCCGCCCGGCATCGGCCGGATCAGCTGGCTCTCCGCCCCCTTCGGCCCCGACGAGATCGCCGTCCTCCTCCACGCCGACCGCCGCACCGTCACCGCCGCCATCGAGATCGAGGGCCCCGGCGTCGGCCTGCGCGACAGCGAGGACCAGGAAGCGCTGGTGGACCGTTTCGGCACGCTCCTGAAGCACGTCGCCAACGGGGACGGCTTCGTCACCCGCCTCCAGATGCTCGCCCGCACCCTCCCCGCCGACCCCGACGCCCACGCCAAGGACGTCGGCCAGCGCGGCGACCCGAACGCCCCGGCCTGGCTCCAGGAGTCGTACGAACAGCTCCAGTCGATGGTCTCCACCTCCAGCGAGCAGCACCGCGCCTACCTCGTGGCCTGTATGCACTACACCCGCGAACTCGCCGCCGAGGCCAACGCGATGGCCCGCGCCGCCCGCCACACCTCCGGCGCCCGCAAGCTCGACCGCGACGGCGGTCTCGCCGTCGTCATGGCCCGCGAGCTCACCGACATCTGCGCCCGCCTCGCCGAGGCCGACATCCGCGTACGACAGCCCCTCGGCCAGTCCCGGCTCGCCTCCCTCGTGCACTCCATGTACGACCCGGACCACCCCATGGACCACATCCAGGCCATGACGAAACGAAACGCTTGGCCCGCCGAACTCGACGCCATGGAGCCCACCTACCTCCAGGCCAAGACCCGCGAGTCCTCCACCCGCGCCCCCTGGTGCCACGCCACCGCCTGGGTGAAGGAGTGGCCGATGACCCCCGTCGGCGTCAACTTCCTCGCCCCGCTCCTCGTCCACACCCCGGACGTGATCCGTACGGTCGCCGTGACCATGGACCTCGAACCCACCGAGGTCGCCATCGAGCGGATGCTCACCGAGAAGACCAACGACGAGGCCGAGGCCTCCCGACAGGCCAAGATGAACCGCACGGTCGACCCGCGGGACATCGCCGCGCACGGCCGTCTCGACCAGCGCGGCGAAGACCTCGCCAGCGGCGCCGCGGGCGTCAACCTCGTCGGGTACATCACCGTGTCGTCGCGTTCGCCCGAGGCCCTGGCCAGGGACAAGCGCACGATCAGGGCCTCCGCGGGCAAGTCGTACCTGAAGCTGGAGTGGTGCGACCGCGAGCACCACCGGGCCTTTGTGAACACGCTGCCGTTCGCGACCGGCATCCGCCGCTAAAGGGGCCAGACTGATGCGAGATCCACTCTCCGCCCTCACCGAAGCCTTCACGTCCTTCGTCTTCGGCAAGGTGGAGACGACACGTCTGCCCGTCCGTACCTCGACCGGCCAGGCCCAGGCCGTCTATCTGCCCACCGCCGCCCCCGGCCTCGGCGACTCCGGTGTGATCATCGGCCGCGAGGTCTACAGCGGCAAGGGCTATATCTACGACCCGTTCCAGCTGTACGGCCAGCAGCTCCCGGCCCCCCACTGGCTGGTCCTCGGCGAGTCCGGCAACGGCAAGTCCGCGCTGGAGAAGACGTACGTCCTACGGCAGCTGCGGTTCCGCGACCGCCAGGTCGTCGTCCTCGACGCCCAGGGCGAGGACGGCGTCGGCGAATGGAACCTCATCGCGCAGGAGCTGGGAATAACTCCCATCCGCCTCGACCCGATGGTCGCCGTCGACGCCGGCATCCGGCTCAACCCGCTCGACCCGTCGATCACCACGACCGGGCAGCTCGCCCTGCTCCGTACGATCATCGAGGTCGCGATGGGCCACGGCCTGGACGAGCGCTCCGGCTTCGCGCTCAAGGTCGCCCACGCGTACGTCAACGCACACATCACCGACCGCCAGCCCATCCTCACCGACATCGTCGAGCAACTCCGCCACCCGGAAGCGGAGTCGGCCGAGGCGATGAACGTCGACATAGACGATGTACGCGCCTGGGGTCTGGACGTCGCGCTCGTCCTGGACCGGCTGGTCGACGGCGACCTGCGCGGCATGTTCGACGGCCCGACGACCGTCGGCATCGACCTGGACGCGCCGCTCATCGTCTTCGACCTGTCCCACATCGACCGCAACTCCATCGCCATGCCGATCCTCATGGCGATCGTCGGCGTCTGGCTGGAGCACACCTGGATCCGCCCCGACCGGAAGAAGCGCATCTTCCTGGTCGAGGAGGCCTGGCACATCATCAACAGCCCCTTCGTGGCCCAGCTGTTCCAGCGCCTGCTGAAGTTCGGCCGTCGGCTCGGCCTGTCCTTCGTCGCGGTCGTCCACCACCTCTCGGACGTCGTCGACGGCGCGGCGGCCCGGGAAGCCGCGGCCATCCTCAAGATGGCCTCGACCAGGACCATTTATGCCCAGAAAGCCGACGAGGCGAGGGCGACGGGACGGGTGCTCGGCCTGCCACGGTGGGCGGTCGAGATCATCCCGACGCTCACCCCCGGCATCGCCGTGTGGGACGTCAACGGCAATGTGCAGGTGGTCAAACACCTCATCACCGAGAAGGAACGGCCGCTCGTCTACACCGACCGCGCCATGACGGAGTCGTCCGTGGACCACGCCGTCGACCCGTCCATCGACCCGGAACTGGAATGGGAGACGGAACAGCGCGCCGCCCTCATCGAGCAGCAGCTGAACGACCCCTCGCAGTCGACGGTGGCATGAGATGTCGAAGGACCGTCAGGACCGGCAGCAAGGGGGCATCCCCGACGGGCTCGTGGTCGGCCTCGTCGGCTTCGTCCTCGGGCTGACCGTGCTCGTATGGACGGCGACCGGCCTGGCCGCCCTGCTCTCGAAGGGCGCCTGGCCGGCCACGGTCACCTTCACCAGAACGCCGATGGCCGTACGCGCCCTGATCGGCAACCCACAGGACCTGCCGGGCGCATGGCCCGACACCCCGGCGGGCGAGCTGTCGGGGTACGGGCTGTTCTGGGGACTGCTCATCGGCGAACTGATGGTGCTCGTGGTCCTCACGGTGTTCGCGGTGGGGACGCTGGCACGGTGGAGAGCGGTACGGGCGGGCAGACGGGCCACATACGGCACGGCGCCGGCGTTCGCGGCCCAGGCCCAGGCCCCAGCCCCGTCCCAGGCCCCGGCCCCGGAGGCTCAACCGGTCACGCAACCGGTCGTACAGCCGGTGTCCGAGCCGGTCGCCACCGCGGCGGAGACCCTCGTACAGCCCACCCTCCCACCGACAACCCCCGCGACGGCCCCCGCCCCACAGTCGGTCGCCCCGGCCCCCGTGCCCCAGACCGTCGTCCCTTCGCCCCGTACCCCACGCCTCCTCTACGGCACCCCCGCCACCCGTCGCCCCGCAGCGCTCCAAGCCGTCCAGGACGCCGAGGGCCCCGTCCTCGTGGTCACCTCCGACCCCACCGTCTGGGCCGACACCAAGGACGCCCGCGGCAAGCTCGGCCCCGTCCTGGTCTACGACCCCGGCCACCTCTGCGACACGCCCGCCCGCCTCCACTGGTCCCCGTCCTCCGGCTGCGAGGACCCGGCCACGGCCCAGGAGCGGGCGGTCGCGCTGCTCGCCCCCGTACGCCCGCCGTCCCGTCTGGACGCCGCGGTCGCCGACACCGCGGAAACGCTCCTGCGCTGCTGGCTGCACGCCGCGACCCTCGACGACCGCCCCTTCAAGCAGGTCCACCGCTGGGCCCAGGGCACGGGAGCCCACGAGCCCGTACAGATCCTCCGTACACACCTCAAGGCAGCCTCCGGCCACGCCGGACTCCTGGAGTCCGCGCTCACCGCTCATCCGGAACGACGCGAGATCGCCCAGGAGCTGACCGCCCGCGCCCTCTCCGCGCTCTCCTCGATCCACATCAGGGACGCCTGCACCCCGAACCGAACGGATTCGCTGGCGCTGGAATCATTCGCCGCTGAAGGGGGCACCCTCTATGTGGTCGGTGAAACCATCGAGGACCCGCGCACCCGCCCCGGCGCGATGCCCCTGCTCACCGCCCTCACCGCAAGCGTGGTCGAGCACGGCCGCCGCATGGCCGCACGGTCATCCGACGGTCGGCTCGACCCACCAATGACGCTCGTCCTCGACGACGTCGCCGCCGTGGCTCCCCTTCCCCGGCTCCCGGAGCTGCTGGCAAGCGGCCAGGACCAGGGCCTGCCGACCCTGGTCCTGCTCCGCTCCCAGGAACAGGCCCGCGCCCGCTGGCCGGAGCCCCTGCTCCAGGCCTAGGGGGCCGAGCCGCGCCGTCAGGCGGTACGGACCGATCACCGCCGGGTCTCCCGGCTGCAACTCCTGCACGATTCCCCCGAGTCCGCTGGAGTCACCAGCTTCTCAGGAGCACGACCGCCGGAGCCAGGCCCCGGCGTCAAACCCCCGGAGCCGACCCGGAGCCGACCCCGGCACCGAACCCTCGGCGCTACGCCGTCGGCCGCAGGATCTCGTACTCCAGCTCGTGCGCGGAGTCGTCGCCCGGCACCCCCACCCGGTCGCCCGTCGCCTCGAACCCGAACCGGCGGTAGAAGGCGGCGGCCCGCGCGTTGTCCTCGTGCACATACAGCCGCTCGCGCCGCACCGCCGGCTCCGGCAGCGACCAGGACCACTCCACACCCGCCCGGAACAGCGCCTCGGTCACACCCGTACCGCGGGCCTCCGGCCGTACGTACACACCCACGATGTGCGTCTGGTCGACCTTCGCCGCCTCGCCGAACCGCACCTCGTCCGACGGTCGCTCCACCAGGACCGAGATCGTTCCCACCCAGCTGCCGTCCGGCGCCTCGGCCACGAACTGACGGGCGCTCGTCCCGCTCTCGGACGCGCCCTCCGCCCGCTCCTGCCAGAACGAGTCGGGCCGCGCGGCCGCGGCCTCGTGGGTGTCCAGGAAGGCGATCTTCGCCACCGGGTCCTGGAGAGCGGAGAGTCGGATCTCCCGGGTCTGCTCCCATTCGTCGGCGCGGATGACACGTATCAAGTAGTCCATGACCGTGATCCTCGCCGCCGTACACCGCCCCCGACAAGCTCTTTCTCCCCGTCGTACCCCGGTACTACGTCACAGGCCCGGCTCCCGCCCACGGTCGGACGATCCGCCGCCGTCCGCTCCGTAGCGTCGTGGACATGATCCGAGCAGAAGAACTCACCAAGCGGTACGGCGCCAGGACCGTCGTCCAGGACCTCAGCTTCACCGTCCGCCCCGGCACCGTCACCGGCTTCCTCGGCCCCAACGGCGCCGGCAAGTCCACCACCATGCGCATGCTCCTCGGCCTGGACGCACCCACCCGCGGCCGCTCCACCATCGGCGGCCGCGCCTACGCCGGCCACACCGCACCCCTCACCCAGGTCGGCGCGCTCCTCGAAGCCCGCTCGATCCACCCCGGCCGCTCCGCCTTCCACCACCTCATGGCGCTCGCCCACACCCACGGCATCCCGCGCTCCCGCGTCGAGCACGTCCTCGGCCTCAGCGGCCTCACCGAGGTAGCCAGCCGCCGCGTCAAGGGCTTCTCGCTCGGCATGGGCCAGCGCCTCGGCATCGCAGCCGCCCTCCTCGGCGACCCCGAGACGGTCGTCCTCGACGAGCCGGTCAACGGCCTCGACCCCGAGGGCGTGCTGTGGATCCGTACGCTCCTCAAGTCCCTCGCCGCCGAGGGACGCACGGTCCTGGTCTCCTCCCACCTGATGAGCGAGATGGCGCTGACCGCCGACCACCTGATCGTCATCGGCAAGGGCCGGCTGCTCGCGGACACCACCGTCGACGCGCTCGTACGGGAGTCGGGCGGCGCCTCGGTCAAGGTCGTCACCCCCGACCCGGACCGCCTCAGCACCCTCCTCCCCACGGCACACGTCGTCACGGAGGCCGCCGACACCCTCCGCGTCACCGGCGTCGAAGCCGCGGACATCGGCCGCGCGGCCGCCGCCCACGGCGTACCGCTCTACGAACTCACCCCGCAGACCGCCTCGCTGGAGCAGGCGTTCATGGACCTCACCCACGACTCGGTCGAATACCAGGGAGCCGCAGCATGAGCACGACGACCGCGCACACGTACCGCGTCACCCCCACCCGCGTCCTGCGCTCCGAATGGCACAAGCTGTGGACGGTCCGCTCGACCTGGATCACCGTCCTCGCCTCGGTCGCGTTCCTCCTCGGCGTCGGCATCCTCATGGGCGCCACCTACACCTCCGACGGCGGCGACTCCGACGTCGACACGGTCATCCTCAGCCTCTACGGCTCCCAGCTCGGCGGGATCTGCCTCGCCGTCCTCGGCATCCTCGTCACGGCCGGCGAGTACTCCACCGGCCTGATCAGAGCCTCGATGACCGCCGTTCCACGCCGTACACCGGTCCTCTGGGCAAAGGCCACGGTCTTCACGACCGTCGTCTTCACCGTCTCCTTCGTGGCCGCCCTGATCACCTTCCTCACCGCGCAGATCTTCCTCTCCGACACCGACCAGGCGGCCTCACTCACCGACGACGGAGTCCTGGCCGCCGTCGCGGGCAACGCGGCCGGCGTCACCCTGCTCAGCCTCATCGCCCTCGGCCTCGGCGCCGCGCTGCGCTCGGTGCCGGGCGGCATCGGGGCCTTCGTCGGCGGCGTCCTGATCCTCCCCGAGGTCCTCGGAATGCTCCCGTACGACGCCGTCGAGACCGCCCTCACGTACTTCCCCACCCAGGCCGCCGGCGCCCTCGGCTCCGCCGACCCCATGCCGAACGCGGCCTCCCCCGGCGGCGCGCTGCTCGCCCTGTGCCTGTGGGCCGCGGCAACCCTGATCGTCCCGGCGCTGTTGCTCAAGCGCCGAGACGTATGAGGATGAGCGGATGATCACGGAGAAGCGGCCCGGCACCGAGGAGGAACCCCTCAACGGTGTCGGGACCGAGGAGGAACCCCTCAGCCGGTACCTCCAGCGGCAGACCCAACGCATACGGGCCTTCGACGCCCGCCGCCCCTGGGTCTGGGACGCACTGCTCGCCGCCTTCTGGACGGGAGCCGCCCTGACCGACGCGGCGGGCGGCTGGCGGAACATCGCCCGCGACCCGTCCGTACCGGCCTGGCTGGTCCTCGCCCTGAGCCTGGCCCTCTCCGTCCCGCTGCTGTGGCGCCGCCGCCGGCCCATGACCGTCCTCGCCGTGATGGCCTGCGCGTCCCTCCTCAGCAACTGGACCGGCGCGTTCCTCCAGGCCGGCTTCCTCCAGGCCGTCGTCGTCTTCCACATCGCTCTACGGCTGCCCCTGCGCACCCTGCTCTGGCCGCTCATCGTGATCACGTCACCCCTGGTGGTGGGCGCGATCCGCTTCCCGAAAGACAGCTGGGACCAGCAGATCGTCCCCACCCTGTGGGCGTACGCGATGGTCGCCCTCCTCGGCATCGCGGTCCGCTCCCGCCAGGACTACACGGCCGCCCTCGTCGACAAGGCCCGACGCCTCGAGGTCGAACGCGACCAGCAGGCCCAACTGGCGGCGGCAGCCGAACGCACGCGGATCGCCCGCGAGATGCACGACATCATCGGCCACAACCTCTCGGTCATCACCGGACTCGCGGACGGCGGCAAGTACGCGGCCGCGAAGAACCCGGAACGCGCCGCCGAGGCCCTCGACGCCATCAGCACGACCAGCCGCCAGGCCCTCGCGGAACTCCGGCGGCTCCTGCGCGGAGAGGCGGTACGCGATCCGCAGCCCACGCTGGACGACCTGGAGGCGCTGATCGCCGGCGTACGGACGGCGGGCCTGCCGGTACGACTGGAGATCCTGGGCGACCCCCAACCCCTGGCGACCGGTGCGCAGCTGACGGTCTACCGAGTCATCCAGGAAGCCCTGACGAACACCCTCAAGCACGCGGGAACGAAGGCCGAGGCGACAGTCCTCCTCTCGTACGGCCAGGAGGAGTTGACGGCCGAGGTCACGGACACCGGCGGTCCCGCAAGGGGGATCATCGGAACGGGCCAGGGAGTTACGGGTATGCGCGAGCGCGCCGCCCTCTACGACGGCACACTCGAAGCGGATCCGCTGCCGCCCGGCGGCTGGCGCGTACGACTCCGACTCCCGCTGGAGGATTCCCGCTCGTGACGACGGTGCTGATCGCGGACGACCAGGCGATGCAACGCTTCGGCTTCCGCATGTTGTTGGAGAGCCAGGACGACATGACGGTCGTCGGCGAGGCCCCGAACGGCACCGAGGCGATCCGCCTGGTGGAGCGGTACCACCCCGATGTCGTCCTGATGGACATCCGGATGCCGGGCCTCGACGGCATCGAGGCCACACGCCGGATCGTCGCAGCCGGCGGCCGCACCCGCGTCCTGATCGTCACGACGTTCGACCTCGACGAGTACGCCTACGACGGCCTGCGCGCCGGTGCCAGCGGCTTCCTGGTCAAGGACGCCCAGCCCGAGGAGCTCCTGTCGGGCATCCGCGCGGTGGCCGCCGGCGACGCGGTGGTGGCCCCCGGCCTCACGCGCCGCCTCCTCGACGCCTACATCCACCACCTCCCGACCACTCCGGGCACACCCCGCGAGGACCCCCGCCTCTCGGCCCTCACGGACCGGGAGCGCGAGATCCTCACGGTCATCGCCCAGGGCTGGACGAACACGGAGATCGCCGAACGCCTCCACCTCGCGGAATCGACGGTAAAGACCCATGTGAGCCGCATCCTGTCGAAAACGGGCGCGAGGGACCGCGTCCAGGCGGTCATCCTGGCGTACGACACCCAACTGGTGACGCCAGGTCAGTGATAAGGGTTCAACGGCTTCAGGTCGAGATCGAACCCGAAGGGCCCGGGAATACGGATCGACTCCCCGAACTTCCGGTCGGTACGGGTGTGGTACCTGTCGTGGTTCGGCTCGGAGAACAGCGTGACTGTGGAATCACGGGCATCGACGATCAGGTACAGCGGAATCTGCATGACCGCGTAGTCGGCGAGCTTGGCCACCCAGTCGTTCTCGGGGTTGGAGGGCGGGACGATCTCGACGGCGATGAGAGCGAGATCCGCTACCGCGGTGTTCCCTTCGCTCTCCATGACCTCGTCGGGCAGGTAGCTGAGGTCCGGGTTCCGGAGCTTCGCCGCGTACGGTTTGGGGGCGATCCGCTGAGCTTCTTCGAGGAGGGGGAGGTGCTGCGGGTCGATCGTCACGGTGTCTTCCAGAGGGATGGCCGGACCAGAGTACCCAAACGCAGAAAAGCCCCGCACCATAAGGTGCGGGGCTTTCCCACAATGATTGTTCGGCGGCGTCCTACTCTCCCACAGGGTCCCCCCTGCAGTACC